>PGYV01000012.1 GCA_002839855.1 Candidatus Goldiibacteriota bacterium HGW-Goldbacteria-1 | reverse complement strand
ACGTTGAAGTAAATCAGGAAATAGAGCTTGTATTTGACATGAACAAGACACACTTCTTTGACCCAAAGACCGAAATAGCTTTAGTATAAGGTTTAAATGTGCGTGTGAATGCAAAACTTAAAATAACAGTGGCGGCGGCCTTAATGGCCGCCGCTTTTTCTTATGCGGCGTACGGCGCCGATGCAATTTCCGCCGATTCAAAACCCAACACGGCATCCCCGCTATTTATTTCCGGAGACACCCTTGTTTACGATGATACCGGGTCTGAAATAACAGGCGAGGGCAATATTATCTTAAAACAGGAAGGGACATCCCTTTTTGCCGACAGAATTTATATAAACAACGAAACAGGGGACGTGTCCGCCGAAGGCAATGTGCTTTTTATAAGCGGCGATTCCAAAGTGCAGACGGACCGTATGTTTTATAACATAAAGACAAAATCCGCTTACACCAAAGACGTGCATCTGTTAAGGCACCCCTGGATAGCGCGCGGCAAAAAGATGATGAAAGACGGAAAGAAGTGGGAGCTTGAAACGCCTGTTTTCACTACCTGCGACAGGGAACACCCCCATTACCGCATGGAAGCATCCATGATATACCTTTACGAGGATGACAAAATAGAGGCGTGGAATACCGTGGTTTATATAGGCATGGTGCCTGTGTTTTATTTTCCGTATTTTGCCTATCCGCTGAAAGGCAGGCAGGCGCCCTTTGATTTTAAGTTTGGGCATAATGATTATTCCGGCTGGTACGTTTACACAAAATACAATTTTTACCTTGATTATCTGAATTTCGGTTCGGTCGGTTTTGATTACCTTGAAAAACAGGGCAACCGGTATTCGCTTGGATTAAATTACGGGTTTAATGAAAAATCAACAGGGCACTTTAACGGTTTTTATAACCTTGAAAAAATCACCAATACCGGCAGGTGGTCTGTTAATTACGGCCATTCGCATGTTTTTGACGAACGTTCGCGCGCCACTGTTAATTTTAACAGCGCCAGCGACAGGGATTTAAACAAGGACTTTCTTGACAGCAAAGTGGACCCGTACAGGCAGGACGCCGATATATACTATGCCACAAGTTTTGGCGGCCACTCTTTTGGCATAAGGGCGGCGGATTCCCAGCAGTTAAACACAATAACCGCAAAATACTACACCGCGTCCAGGACGCTGCCGTCCATAAATTATTCAATGACATCCGCCCAGATACTGCCAAGGGTCTATTACAATCACTCCTTAAACTATTCAAGGACGCTGCCTTTAATGGAAACGGAGTATAACGACTACGCTGTCTTTGTGCCAAACCTTCAGCTGTCGCTGCCGCCTATGGGGCCGGCTTCGTTTTCCGCAAGCGCGGGGTTAAACTCCAGGTGGGAAAACGCGGAGCGTGATAAAAAATGGGGCGCTTTTTATAACTCTATGACATCATCAGAAACGCTGTCTTTAAACCTGTTCCCCGGAATTTTATATTCCACAATATCGCATTCTTTCGCCAGGTTATTAAACAAAGCCGACACCCTGCCGTATACAGGTATTACAAATAATTCAATGTCCGCCAGCGCGGGGTTAAGCCTTGCTAATTTAAGGCTTACATCGTCCACGTCATACAACCTGCTTTTAAACAGGGAAGAAGTGGAAAATGACAGGGACAGATTTTCCATGCTGAATTTAAACGCTTCCACCAACCTTGAAGGGGCGTATTTTACGGCAAACGGCACTTACAGCATATTTGCCAACAGGATAAAAAGTTTAAGCTCCGGGTTCAGCCTGTCTGATAAAAACAACAGTATCTGGACGGTTGCCGCGCACACTAATTTTATAAGCAATCAGATAGATTATAACGAAAGGCCGCAGGCCGGCGTGCCGGATGTTATTACTTTTGACACGGGATTTTCATTTTCGCTGACCGAAGAATTTAAAGTTTCCGCCACCAGAAGCTATGACCTTGTCAACAAGCAGCTTTATTCGCACTCTTACAGCATTACCTGGTTTGTCCACTGCTGGGAAGCTTACTTTACCTGGTCCAAAAGGCAGGACGGGGTGGAAGATGTTTACTTTACAATTTATATAAGCGCGCTTCCGGAATTCAAGGTAAACAAACCGTCGTCAGCCGCGCCTAACTACAACCTTTTATTTAATCAGATGGGGCAGTAATGGACACGTCGCCGCTTGAAAAAGAAATACAGTATTTAAAAGGCGTGGGGCCCGCGCGGGCATCCGCGCTTAAAAAGCTTGGCATTGAAAATGTGGGAAACCTTTTATACTATCCGCCGCGCGCCTGGGCTGACAGAAGCGAAATTAAACCCATATCCAAACTGATACCGGGGCAGCACGAAACCGTTCACGGCATTGTGGTAATGGCTTCCACGCAGAAAATAAAGTTTAAACTTACAATTACAAAAGTCGTCATTCAGGATAAAAGCGGCCATATCACAGCCGTATGGTACAATCAGCCCTTTATTGAAAAGCAGTTTAAAAAAGGGGACGAAGTTATCATGTTCGGCAAGATAGACATGTTCAGGGGGGTATTACAGATAAACAACCCCGAATATGAACTGTCGTCGCCGGAAGATAATGACGCGGTTAACGTAAACAGAATTGTTCCCGTGTATCCGCTTACGGAATCTGTCACGCAGAAGCAGTTCAGAAAAATGGTAAAGTTTGCCCTTGATAATTACTTGCAGTACATTACCGAATACCTGCCCGAAGAATTCAGAAAAAAGTTTAACCTTGAAGAGCTGCAAAAATCCCTTTTTGCGATACATTTTCCGGAATCGTTTGATTCGCTTGAAAAGGCAAAATACCGCCTTATCTTTGATGAGTTTTTTACGGTGCAGTTCGCGCTTAATATGAAAAGAAAAAAGATGCAGGCGCAGCAGGGAAATATCTTTAACATCACGGGCGAATTTAAGGAAATATTCAGGCAGCACATGCCGTTTAAACTTACCGGCGCGCAGCGCCGCGTGGTGGAAGAGATTAAAAAAGATGTCTCCTCAGGCAAGCCCATGAACAGGCTGCTGCAGGGCGATGTGGGTTCCGGTAAAACCGTGGTGGCAATGATAGCGGCGGTTATTGCCAAAGACAGCGGATTTCAGACGGCCTTTCTTGCGCCTACGGAAATTCTTGCGGCACAGCATATGAGGACCGCGGAAAAATTACTTGAAGGAACCGGCATTAAAGCAGAACTTATACTTGGCGGGGCGGCCACAAAAAATAAAAAAGCCGCGCTGGAGCGTTTAAAAACAGGGGAAACAGATATAGTAATAGGCACGCACGCAATTATACAGGAAACCGTTGAATTTAAAAATCTTGGCCTTGCGGTCATTGACGAACAGCACAGGTTTGGCGTTATGCAGCGCGCGGCGCTGCTTAAAAAGGCGGCGGTTAAACCGCATGTATTAATTATGACCGCAACCCCCATACCAAGGACGCTGGCAATGACGGTTTACGGCGACACGGACGTGTCAGTAATAGACGAACTGCCGCCGGGAAGAAAACCAATTAAAACAGTTTTGTTTTCTGAAGCCAAAAAAGACCGGCTTTATGCTTTTCTGGAAGAGCGCCTTAAAGAGGGCGGCCAGATATATATTGTGTATCCGCTTGTGGATGTTTCCGAAAAACTTGATTTAAAGTCCGCCATTGAATCAGAAAAAGAGATAGCATCAAGGTTTCCGGCGTTTAAAACCGCCATTGTGCACGGGCAGATGAAAAAACCGGAGCGCGATGTAATAATGTCCGAATTTAAGGAAAAAAAGGTGCATATTCTGGCCGCCACAACGGTAATAGAGGTCGGTATAGACATTCCTAACGCCTCTGTAATGGTAATAGAGCACGCGGAACGCTTTGGGCTGTCACAGCTTCACCAGCTGCGCGGAAGGGTGGGCCGCGGCGACAAGCAGTCTTACTGTATTTTAGTGGGCGACCCTTCAACCGAAGACGCCATTAAAAGGCTTACTGTAATGACATCCACGTCTGACGGCTTTAAGATAGCGGAAGAAGACCTTGCGCTTAGGGGGCCGGGCGACTTTTTAGGTACAAAACAGCACGGGCTGCCGGAATTCAGGCTTGCCAATATCATAACCGACAGAAAAATACTTGAACTGGCCAAACAGGCAGCGGACTGGCTGGTGTCTGATAATTGTGATATGGATCACAGAAAAATCAACGAAACTATTGATAATATTAAACATAAGTCGGGCAGAAATTATGACTTGATAAATATAGGATAAAACTTTATAGTAATAAAGGGAAAATAAAGCAGTTTATTTTATATGCGGCAGGTAATGATAAACCGCGGAGGATTGATGAGAATAAAATATTACGGAGTCAGGGGATCCATTCCGGTTACAGGCAAAGATTTTAATAAATACGGCGGCAGCACAACCTGTGTTGTGATTACAGAAGCCAACACAACTCTTGTAATTGATACGGGCACGGGAATGAGAAGTTTTGGAAGGGAACTTATGAAGATAGCGCCTGTCGGACATAAAATACACGTCTTAATGACGCATTACCACTGGGACCACCTTATGGGTTTCCCGTTTTTTACCCCCGCGTTTATTAAAGGCAATGAAATTAACTTTTACGGCGAAACCAAATATAATCAGAGCGTTCAGGATGTATTCAAGAAGCAGCAGCAGTTTATTAATTTTCCCATAGAACTATCCGGCATGGCGGCCAAGATTCACTTTACGGAAATTCAGGACAATGACGAAATAAATATAGGCCCGTTTAAAATACTTACGGCAAAATTAAATCACCCCGCAGGCACACTTGGATTTCGCATACAGTCCGGGGAATCGGCATTTGTTGTGGCAACAGACGTGGAACATTACGCGGTGCCGGACAATAAGCTTATTAAACTGGCAAAAGACGCGGGTATTATTATGTACGACGCGCAGTTTACCCCGGAAGAGTACCCCAAATACATAGGCTGGGGACATTCCACATATGAAGAAGGTATTAAGGTAGCCCAGTTATCAGGGGCAAAAGAAGTTCACCTTTGCCACCACGCCCCCGAACACACGGATGACCAGATAGATGAAATTCAGGCAATGGCGCAGGTAAGATTTCCAAAAGCTTTCGCGGTAAAAGAAGGCATGGAAGTGGAAATTTAAAATATAGCGGTTTAAGCTATAGGCAGTTAAGCATTAGCGAAGGATTAAAGGCAGGTTTTGTTACAGCTTAAATGCTTAAACTGCTGATGTGCTGTATTTTGCTCCGGTAGCCGCACCCTTTAAGGTGCGTGTAGTTGATCTTGTAGGGACAGCTGCTTGAATGCGGGCGTTGCCATTGCATTCACGCTGTCCGGATCTTAGATTTATGTTTACAGTTTTTTTTGTTTTGTAATTGCATGGACACAACAAAACACGCGGGACGCGCGGGAGCACGCCCCCTACAATGACAAGAAATTTTGCGGAGGTAATAAATGGCTGATCCTGTTGAATATGAAATGCTAAAAGAAGCGGCGTTGTTTAAGACTTTAACCGACGCGGAGCTTGATATTGTGGCAAAAAAGGTATTTTTAAAGCCGTATAAAAAAGGGTCAACGTTATTTGTGGAAGGCATGCCCGGTGAAGTTCTGTATTTAGTAATTGAAGGAAGCATTGACATAATTAAGAAAACCAAAGAAGGCGATAAAGTTATTGCAAGCCTTGGCAAAGGCGAAATAGTGGGCGAAATGTCCATTATTGATTCCGGCGCCAGAACCGCCAGCGGCAAAACTGGCGAAGATTCAAAACTGATTGTTGTCACAAAGAACAGTTTTTCGGAAATTTTAGACAGTGACCCCGCGATTGCCGCCAAAATACTTATGACGCTTCTGCGGATGATAAACAGAAGGCTGCGCGTCACGGACAAGAAGTTTGAACAGTAATGAATAAAACCACCTTAAAAAACTTACTATGCGCGGTTCTTATTACCTGCGCTGTTATGGCGTCCGGATGCGCGGGCGCGCAGAAAAAACTTTCCATAGAGCGGCCTGATGTTAACAGAAACCCTTTTCAGGAATCGGTTTCGTTTTTATATTATTCAATGGGCTACCTTGCCGAATTAAACAATCAGTTAAGTTTTGCGGAGGAATATTACACCACAAGCGCCAAATATTCTTACGAGCCCGGTTCAATATTCATGAATCTGGCTTATGTGCAGTCCTTAAAAGGGGAACAGTCAAAGTCCAAAGCCACCGTGGAAGAAGCGTATCTTAAAGACCCGTACAACCCGCAGGTTTTAATAGCGGCCGCGCGGGTAAAACTTGATGAAGAAGACGTAAAATCCGCCAAACCTATGCTGGAACGCGCTATAGAAATAGACCCAATGGCGGCAGACGGATATTTTTACCTTGGCATAATAGCTTTTAAAGAGGGCGATTCACAGCTTGCGGAATCTTTATTTAACAAAAATATCGCGTTAGCCCCGGACAAAGCGGCGGTATCGTACTACAATATAGGCATCCTTTACGGCGGCCGCGATGAATACGACAAAGCGGTGGAATACTTAAACAGGGCAATAGAAACCGACCCCGATTATCTTAAAGCATATGATTCGCTTGCCAAAGCGCATGAAATTAAGGGCAATACTTCTGCCGCGCTTGCGGCGTATGAAAGTTATCTTGAATTAAACCCCAAAGACACAGACATAATGGCGCTTATGGCGGAAGTGCATTACAGGGCGGATGATACGGATAAAGCGCTTAAAGTATATGATGAAATTCTTAAGATACAGCCGGCTAACGCGGATGTATTATATTCCAAAGGTATTATATATTCCGGACGGAAACAGTATAAAGAAGCTGAAAAATATTTTTTAAAGGTGGAAGATTTAAGGCAGGACAGCATTGTGAATAAATATCAGCTGGCAATTGTTTATGAAGCGCAGAAAGAATATGACAAGGCGCTTGAAAAACTGGATGAGATTATAAAAATTGACCCCAAATACGTAAATGCCTATTACCACATAGGTTATATCTACAGCGAACAGAATAAACTTCCGGAAGCAATAGGGATGTTTAAAAAACTTCTTGAAAACAACAAAGAAAACGAGGAATTCCACCTGCTTTTGGGCGCGTCCTACGCGGACAATAAAGAGTATCAGAATGCCGTGGATGCTTACCTGAATGCGCTTAAGATATTTCCGGATTCTGAAAAACTTAATTTTAACCTTGGTTACGTTTATGACAAGATGAAAGAATATGACAAAGCGGTTTTGACCTTTGAAAGGATAATGAAGATAAATCCAAAAAACCCCGACAGTTATAATTACATTGGCTACACCTACGCGGAACGCGGAGAAAAACTGGACAAGGCCCTGGAACTGGTAAATAAAGCGCTGGAACTTGATAAAGACAACGGTTTTTACCTGGACAGCCTTGGATGGGTCTATTACAAGATGGGCAGGTTTAACGAAGCCCTTAAAGAGCTTCAAGCCGCGCAGGCATCTGTAATTAAATTAAGGGAAAAGGCGGACCCTGTAATTTATGAACACATAGGGGATACGTATTTAAAGTTAAATGATACGTCAAAAGCCCTTGAAAGTTACAATAAAGCTGTTGAAAACGGACATGAAGAACCGGACGAAATTAAAATTAAAATAGAGAGTATTAAAAAATAGATGATTTATCTATCACCCGCAAAAGTAAACCTTTCACTGCGTATAACCGGCAAAGACCCAAAGGACGGATATCACTATATAGATTCCATCTTTGACCCTGTAGCCCTTTACGACATCATAGACATTGTTAAAACCGATAATGATTTAATTACAGTGACCGATGTCCGCGGCGCCCTGAAAATACCGCAGGAAAAAAACATAGTGTACAAGGCGGCATTTTTGTTTAAGTCCGCTTATGATATAAAAGGCGGCGTGGATATAAAGCTGTACAAGAATATTCCCAACGGCGCGGGGCTTGGCGGCGGCAGCAGCAACGCGGCAGCGGTTCTGCACGCCATGAATGATATTTTTAAGGTTAAGGCGCCGCTTAAAGCGTTAAGCGCTCTTGGATTCAAGCTTGGGTCAGATGTCCCGTTTTTCATTTATAACACAACGGCAAGGGTAACAGGCAAAGGCGAAAAAATAACCCCAATTACCCGGAAAAAAGCGCTTTGGTATGTGCTTTTGTGCAAAAACACACATGTAGCCACCAAAAAAGCGTATGAACTGCTGGATAATGAAAAAAAGTTGACTTTTGGCAATTCGTATAATATACTTATTGTAAGATATTTGAAAGGGCGGGTAGTAAAGGACAGTTTTCTTCAAAATGACTTTGAAAAACCAATTTTCAAAGCGTTTCCCGGCCTAAAAGAAGTAAAAACAGCTCTTAAAAAGCAGAATAAATGTATAGATGCGTCTCTGAGCGGCAGTGGTGCAACAGTTTTTGCGCTATTTGAAACAAAAACCGATGCTGATATTTGCTGCCGTAAGATGAAAGTTAAATTTCCCGGAAGTTTTGTCAGGACAGCGCATTCAATCTAATGATTAAGGTTATACAAGTCATATCCGGGAGGAGGGTGTGAAACATGAACATCACAGAAGTTAAGATTTTTCCAAGGGCAGCGGCAGAGGGGGAAGACCAGAAGTTGAAAGCGTACGCAAGCATCACGTTTGACGAAGCATTTGTGGTAAGGGGATTAAAGGTAATAGACGGGAAGAACGGGCTGTTTGTGGTAATGCCAAGCAGGAAACTTTCAGACGGAACGTTTAAAGATATTGCCCATCCGCTGAACAACGAAACCCGCGGGCAGATAGAGACAATGGTCCTGGAAAAGTACGGCAACATAACACAGGGTGTTGAAGACCGCGCCCAGTAAGTCTGTTTTTAAGTTGTAATTTATCATATAAAAAAACTCGCAGCGCTTAGGCCTGCGGGTTTTTTTGATTTTTATTATGAGTGTAAAATGAGTGAATCTTTTGTATAATGTTTTTGATGTTTGGACGCTTGGATGCTTGGATGCTTGGTAAAGCAGAGGGACGGATGCACGGAGGGACGGAAGTAAGGACTGAAAATCGAAGGCTCGGTTAGTTCTGGTTGGAGCGAGCCTGCGAAGCGGAAATCCCGGCAATGACGCGAGCTTACGAGCGGAAGCAGGCGGGATAGACGCGGGTCTTCAGCCCGCGGTAGTTGTTATTTGTATTTTTGTTTGATATGGTTTGGTCTTGGTAGCCGCACCCTTTAGGGTGCGTGTAGTTGAAATGTTTTTAATGTAGAGGCGTAATATATTACGCCTCGCTTTTGTAACACGGTCTCATAGTTGGGCGGTAGCCAAATGGTAAGGCACACGGTTTTGGTCCGTACATTTGGTGGTTCGAGCCCACCCCGCCCAGCCATAAATAAAAAAGCCCCTGAAAAGGGGCTTTTTTATTTTGGCTGAGAAAGTAGAGAGTAGAAATTAGAAATTAGAAAATACGAACTACTTTCGTTCACCTTTCTCCTATCTACTATCAGGGTAGTAAGGTTTGGCTGAGAAAGTAGAGAGTAGAAATTAGAAAAGACGAACTACTTTCGTTCACCTTTCACCTATCTACTATCTGAGTAGTAAGGTCTGGCACTGGTAGACGCGGGTCTTTAGCCCGCGAGATCTTGTTTTTATTTTTGATATCCGCGTTGTCTAATGTCCTGCCCTTGTAGGGGACGCGCGGGAGCACGTCCCCTGTCTTTATATGTTTTTTCTTTGAAAAATCAACTGCCGCGGATAATATCGCATGATGGTTGATATAGATGCGATATTAAAGACCCGCATCTACCAGAACCAACTGTCTTTCAAATTTTCCGCTTCTGTTTAACTGCCTAATGCGTATTTGCTTGTTTTCTTCCGTCCCTCAGCGTTGTTGTTTTGCCTAGCCGCCTAGCCGCTTAGCTGCCTAGCTGCCTAGCTTCTGATTTCCCAACCCTCTAACCATCCAAGCGTTCCAAGCCTCCTGTTTTAATTATTGTCCAATCTTTTCATTTATGTCATAATTGAAAATCGGGAAAGGGTATTCTTCACAAAATTTATGTAATGTGTGGCAGTTTATATTTTTTTAATGCTCTCTGCAGTGCGTAGAGAATTGTTCCGGCACAATTACAACTACTTATACGGTTTGAATACGCGGATGGGTTATATTACAAACACAAGGATAAGGTGATGGGATGAAAAAGATTAATAAAACAGCAACGTTTAACGGGCTTATAGCAGCTATTCGGAAAACAAATAATAAACTGACAGAACAGGCAAGTAAAGCTGTTAATATTAGCCTTACGCTGCGAAATTGGCTTATAGGATATTATATAGCAAAGTATGAATTAAAAGGTTTGGACAGGGCAGGATACGGAAAGGAATTTTATAATAAGCTTTCGGCATCACTTGCTAAATATGCTGTTCCGGGTATTAACCCAAGGGAACTGCGGCGTTACAGGATGTTTTATAAAATATATCCGCAGATTTGGCAGACAGTGTCCCCAAAATTACAATTGTCAGCATCGGATTTGGGGGTCACTGTCCCCCAAATTAAACAAAAAACAGCGGGCAATGATACGATTATTACATGGGAATTGGTTGAAAAACTGTCTTTTAGCCATATAACAGAACTTATTGCGATAGAAGATGCCACAAAGCGCAGGTTTTATGAAGTGGAATGCATCCGTGGCAGCTGGTCTGTCCGTGAATTAGAGCGGCAGATAAACAGCCTTTATTATGAGCGTTCCGGATTATCTAAAAATAAAAAGAAATTAAGCGCCATAACGCAGGCAAAGGCGAAAAAACAGGATATAAAGCTGAATATAAGGGATCCATATGTGTTTGAATTTCTTGGGCTTAAAGCAAAAGAGACAATGGCAGAATCACAGGTGGAAGACGCTCTTATAGACAAACTGCAGGAATTTCTGCTGGAACTTGGCCACGGGTTTTGTTTTGAAGCAAGGCAGAAGCGGATACTTATAGGGGAAGAAAACGGCTTTATTGACCTTGTGTTTTACCACAGGGTGCTTAAATGCCACGTGCTTGTGGAACTTAAACTGGGAAAATTCAGCCATGAAAACGTGGGGCAGTTAAATACTTATGTAAGCTGGTATAAAAAGAACATGATGGAAAAAGGCGATAACCCGCCTGTGGGGATTTTACTTTGCACAAAAAAAGACCACGCGCTGGTTTCATACGCGCTGGCGGGGATGGATAATAAACTGTTTGTTTCCAAATACAAACTTGAACTGCCGAAAAAGGAAGAAATGGAAAGGTTCATAAAACAGATAATGCCAAAAGGTTAGTTGAAGCGAACCGCTGCTCTTATCTATGGGATATAGGTTAATTTCTCTTTATGGGCTATGGGCTGCCGTTGAAATCTATGGGCTGCTTTATGGCTTTTCTTCCGCTTCTGCTTAACTGCCTAATGCTTATCTGCTTCTGATTTTCTAAGCCTCCAAGCCTCCAAACATCCGCTTTTATATATGGGATAAATAGGCAAATAATTTGACGTATTTTTATTCATGACGTATAATAAAAAATTGGGAGATAAATTCAGCTGGATATATTATAAGAGGAGCATCTGTTCATGAAAAATTCACTTGTGATTTTTGAAAACTTTAAGATAAGGCGGCAGTATGATGAAAAAGCCGAAGTCTGGTATTTTTCAGTTGTTGATATCATCCGTGCGCTGATACAGCAGCCGGATTTCCAGGCGGCAAGGAACTACTGGAAGGTGTTAAAAAACAGGCTTAAAAAAGAAGGCAGTCAGTCGGTTACAAAATGTAACCGACTGAAAATGATGGCAGCCGACGGTAAAAGTTATATGACTGACGCCGCTGATCCTGAAACATTACTCAGGCTTATTCAGTCCGTACCAAGTCATAAGGCAGAGCCAATAAAGCTCTGGCTTGCGAAGGTAGGGTATGAAAGAATGCAGGAAATAGCAGACCCGGAGAGGTCTGTAAACAGAGCCAGGGAAAATTGGCAGAAACACGGCAGAAGCGAGAAATGGATACAACAGAGGATGATGGGGCAGGAAACCAGAAATAAACTGACGGACTATTGGAAAAATCATGAGATAACAAAAGAAGAAGAATACGCGATATTAACCAATATTATTCACAAAGAATGGACCGGTGTCAGTGTAAAACAACACAAGAATCTGAAGGGTATAAAAACGCAGAACCTGCGCGACCATATGACAGAAGCAGAGCTTATATTCACTGCGCTTGCGGAATTGTCCACAAGAAACATAGCGGAAGCGGTAACGGCAAATGGGCTTAAAGAAAACAAAAAAGCCGGAAAAAAAGGCGGCGGCATTGCTAAAAGGGCCAGGAAAGAACTGGAAAAAAAGACAGGTAAAAGCGTTGTGACAGGAGAAAATTTCCTGCCGCCGGCGCAGATAAAAAGAGTCAAATAAACTTTTATGTTATGATTTACTAAAGCCTATGAAAACTGCAGTGAGGTAATAAACTACTAATTAATATGTTTAAAGTATTATAAATATAGTTGTAAGCGTCTGGTTTTTTCTGCTTCTATCATTCCAAGCCTCCAAACTTCTAAGCATCCAGTATTATTTATGGCTTATGGGCTGCTTTTTGGCGTTCCTCCGCTTCCGCTTATCTGCTTATTTTCCTCCGCCCCTCAGTTTTATCTATGAAATTGGTGTGGGTGTTATCAAATTTTCGAATCTCGAATCTCGATATCCGGTGTGGGTATTATCAAATTTTCGAATCTCGAATTTCGAATCTCGATATCCCTCCGCTTCCGCTTAACTGCCTAATGCGTATTTGCTTGTTTTCTTCCGTCCCTCAGCGTTGTTGTTTTGCCTAGCCGCTTAGCTGCTTAGCTGCCTAGCTGCTGACTTTCCCAACCCTCTAACCATCCAAGCATTCCAAGCATCTGGTTTATAAAAAAGTATTTCCCTTATCCTTACAAATATGGGAAAATAAGAAATATTAATTACTTGTACTGATAATAACGGGAATTTTACGGGGAGGAAGCAGTGGCAAAAAAAAGGGACATAGATAACCGTCTTGTTTGTGAATATCTGGAATTCATATCTATAGAAATCTTCAATAAATATCGTGATATCATAAAAAATTACATACAAGACAAACCCGGCATTTATTCGTTATATAAAGATAACAAGCTTGTTTATGTCGGCCTTGCTTCCAATATGATAAACCGCCTTAAAACCCACAGAAAAGACAAACACGCAGAAAAATGGGATCGTTTTAGCATATACCTGACTGCTACAAATGAACACTTAAAAGAACTTGAATCTTTGCTTTTAAGGGTTGCAGAGCCAAAAAGAAATTCTCAATCAGGCAAATTAAGTAAAGCCCTTGACCTTGAAAGAAAATTAAGAAAGGATATGTCTGATTATCAAAGAAAAGAAAGGGAGTATATTTTTAAAGGGATACACGCAGACAGTGAAGAAATAGCTGATGAAGTGGTTGGTAAAAGCAGAACACCGTCTATGCTTAAGTATTTGCATAAAGGACAAAAAGGATTCAAAATAAGATTGGTTTATAAAGGCAAAACGCATTACGCAAGAGTGGATAAAAAAGGGAATATTAAATTGAACGGAAAGGTTTATACCTCGCCATCGTTTGCAGGTAATTCTATAAGGCATAATGCTACCAATGGTTGGGATTGTTGGGAGTACGAAAAAAGACCGGGGAAATGGGTTAAGATTGATGAGTTGAGGAAATAATATGTTGGATACTTTCGTATCTAATATCATTAATCTACTTTTTGGTTGGCTATTAAAAAGGCCGAAATTAATGATTGAAGTTCGCGCATTTGAGAAACTTTATAATGTACCTCAAGGGGTTAACGATTTGATTAGTGATCCCATAGGTGAAGCAACAATGAATATTAAGAAAACTGATTTTTTTGTTAATTATAGTATTTCTAATGTAAGTGAAAAAAGCAATTCAATAAAAAGGATAGAATATTTAAGCAAGCTTAGTGATAATAAATTGGTTTTTAGGGATACAGATTACTTACTGAAGTCTGTTGATAAACGACAGGGCAAGTATGTGTTTATGCTAAAAGAGTGGGGCGGTACTATGATTGGAGTGAATTATGAAGAGATTTTTAAGGTGGGTTTGTCGGTTGCCCAGGGTCAAATTGTAATTATATCGGATGTAATATGTGTTGAAGATAAAAGGTTGGAAGGTGTTCTGAACAATGAAAAATACATTCTTGAAAATGGAATTAAGATAGTTTTATACGATACATATAATAGGAAATATGAAAAAAACATAGAACTAAAAAATGGATATTTTTCTAATATGATGAAGTGAGGTTTAATTAAATGACAAATTTTAAAGAAAGCGCTAATTTTATATGGTCTATAGCAGACCTTCTGCGCGGGGAGTATAAACCATACGAATACGGGGAAGTTATACTGCCATTGACTGTTCTAAGGCGCCTTGACTGCGTGCTGGAACCCACCAAAGAAAAAGTTTTGTCTTATGTTACCGATACAAAAAAATTCAGCGAAGCAGCAGCAGAAAAGGTATTAAAAAATAAAGCTAAACTTACTTTTTTTAATAAGAGCAAATATGATTTTCAGAAAATTGTGGCAGACCCGGGACATATCGCGGCAAATCTAAGAAATTATATAAATGGGTTTTCATCAAACGCGCGGGATATTCTGCAGAACTTTAAGTTTGAACAGCAGATAAAAAAACTGGACGAAAAAAATCTTTTATATATGTTGGTAAAGAGATTCGCGGAAACAGACCTTCATCCGGATAAAATATCCAACCTGCATATGGGCTATATATTCGAAGAACTAATCCGCAAGTTTGCAGACGCATCCAACGAAACAGCAGGAGAACACTTTACGCCAAGGGAAGTAATAAGGCTTATGGTTGATGTGCTGTTTATAGCGGATGACAAAGCGCTTACAAAACCCGGTATTGTAAAAACCCTTTATGACCCTGCCTGCGGAACAGGCGGAATGCTGTCAGTTGCGGAAGAGTATATAAGGGAACACAATAAGAATGCTGACCTTAGAGTATTTGGACAGGAAATAAATGACCAGTCATACGCTATTTGTAACTCTGACATGTTAATTAAAGGGCAGAACCCTGATAATATTAAGCTTGGTAATTCTTTTACAATGGACGGGCTTGCAGACCAGAAATTTGATTACATGCTAAGTAATCCGCCTTTTGGGGTGGAATGGAAAAAGGTTCAGGATGAAATAACAAAAGAGAGCGAAACAATGGGATTTAAAGGCCGCTTTGGCGCGGGCCTTCCAAGAATAAGCGACGGGTCGTTTTTATTTTTACAGCATATGATAGCCAAAATGAAGCCTGACGGAACAAGGATAGGTATAGTATTTAATGGGTCGCCATTATTTTCGGGCGGTGCCGGCAGCGGGGAAAGCGAAATACGCAAATGGATAATAGAAGGCGATATGCTTGAAGCAATAATAGCCCTGCCTGACCAGCTTTTTTATAATACCGGTATTTCCACGTATATTTGGATTGTAACCAATCATAAGGATAAAAAAAGAAAAGGCACAATTCAGCTTATTAACGCGGTAAATTTCTTTGTTAATATGCGTAAATCAATGGGAAATAAAAGGCATGAAATAAGCAAGGAACAGATTGAAGAAATTACAAGGATATATGGCGATTACAAAGAAGGCGAGAATTGTAAGATTTTTAAGAATGAATATTTTGGTTATACAAGGGTAACAGTAGAACGCCCGCTAAGACTTAACTTTACAGTGACAAAAGAAAGAATAGAAAAATTAAAAGAAGAATCCGCGTTTAAAAATCTTGCAACATCCAAAAAGAAAGGCAAGGAAGCCATAAAAGAAATTGAAGAAGGTACAAAAATGCAGGACGGTATATTAAATGCGTTAAAGGCATTTGACATAAAGAAAGTATATAAGAACAGAGATGAATTTTTAAAAGAACTGGAAGCGGCGTTTGCCAAAAAAGACATAAAACTTAAAGCCCCGGTTTATAAGGCGGTTTTGTCAGCTTTATCTGAAAAGGATGAAACAGCGGATATATGCTTAACCGCGGAAGGCAAACCGGAATCAGATTCAGACCTGCGTGATAACGAGAACATCCCGCTTACGAATAATATAGAAGACTATTTTAAAAGGGAAGTTCTGCCGCATGTCCCTGATGCATGGATGGATAGGGAAAAGGACAAAGTGGGGTACGAAATAAATTTTAATAAGGAATTTTACAAGTACAAACCACTTAGAAGCCTTGAAGAAATTAAGAAGGATATTTTAGCATTGGAAAACGAAACCAAAGGATTGTTGGAAAAGGTGCTGGAATAATGAAAACAGGATTAAACATATATTTAATTAAAGAAGCAGTTAAAAACCATAAAGATATTATTAAAGAAATTGAATCTGTTGAAGAATTCTCACTACCGAAATACAAGTATATGAAATTTTATTATAAACCACAAGATTCAAAACCGGTTAAGTGGATTAAATTGTTAAAAGAAAGTGTTGAAGGCAATTTAACTGGCAAAACAATGACTGCGTCGGGGGTTTTGGTTGTTGAGGTGAAAAAAAGGCTATTTGTAATTACTTTTGGTTATGGCAGGTATATGATTAATGATGAGTTATTTGAAGATCGTTTTGGATTAAAGACGGCATTGAATGTAATTGAATATGACAAGATACGGAAAGCTGATATAAAAAACATAGATGCACGTAGCAGAAGAGCATCGATACAATCGGTCAGGCTGGGATCTGTGGACGAACTTGAGATTCACACAGATAGAGATATTTTAGATGGTGTATCCGGGAAATCACAGAATTCAGATATTTTTGGAGATTATATTACAGGTTCTTTAGCACTTCATATAACAGTGGATTTTAATTTAGAAAAATTAAAGGAATTATGTGAAATAATATTAGAAACTCATGATAAAGATGACTATAAGGAACATTTTTCATGGATTGACCACATTCAATTTGTCAGACCAAAAAAACTCATAGAAAGCCTAAACGAAGAACTAATTAATTATATAAACAACAATACAGATTCTTTCGAAAAAATATTTATGGCGCCTCCGGCTTTAATTAATTGGGAGAACTTCAGGGGGTATCAATATGGAAATAATGTAAATGTTTATGACGATATAAATATTTCTGAATTTATGCAGGTTAATGGATTACAAAAAGAAGATATTAAAATTGATGTATTAAAAAATAAAACTTTAAAATGTGTTGATGATACAGAAACGGTGATTTTAGCTACTTGGAAGATATTAGACTGCATCAATTTCGAAGCAAAATATGAAAGCAAAGACTATATGCTGGTTGAGGGGGACTGGTATGAAATAGATAAAGATTATATTAAGAAAACAAACGATAGAATTGATAAGGTTGAAGAATACAGTGGAATAGTTTTCCCTGATTACAATCATGAAGATGAAGCGGAATATAATGAGGCTTTGTCAAATATTTCTAATTGTATTTTAGCAGATAAAAAATTAATACGATATGGCGGAAGCAAAAGTTCCATAGAGTTTTGTGATGTGGTTCATAACAATATAGATTTTATACATGTGAAAAGATTTCATGGCTCAAGTACGTTGAGCCATCTTTTTTCTCAAGGTTTAAATTCGGTTAAGTTGTTTGTATCTTCGGATGATAGTTTTAGAAAAGAAGTTAAAAAAATAATTACAGGTTTTACTTATACAGATCCGATTAATAAAAGTGAACTTACTGTTGTGTATGCTATTATAAGCAACTCGAAATTTACTAAACTTTCACAAGTTATACCTTTTTTCAGTAGGGTATCGTTAGATACAGTTCTGAATGACTTAGGGTCATCAGATATTAAGGTGAAGTGGAAAAAAATAAACATAATTGATGATGTGAAAGAAAAGAAAAAACCTTTAAAGGTAAAGAAAATATCTAAGGGTAAGAAATGAAACAACATCTAAAATATAAAAGTAGCGGGATAGAGTGGATAGGGGAAATACCAGAACACTGGGCAGTTAAAAGACTTAAATATTCAGATGACGTAATTATGGGTCAATCTCCGGAATCTGAAGATTGCAATAAAACCGGGATAGGTATTCCGTTTTTGCAAGGCAATGCGGATTTTAGTCAATTATCACCAATACCAAGCGTGTGGTGTGAAGTTGCAAATAAGATTGTAGATACAGATGATATATTGATTTCAGTAAGGGCGCCAGTAGGTGCTGTTAATATTGCAGATAGAAAGTATGGAATTGGTAGAGGGTTATGTGCCGTAAGACCTAAAACAACAAATAAAAAGTTAATATATTATCAATCATTATGTTTATCCGAACCATTAAACAAGATTGCAACAGGATCTACATATACTGCAGTATCTGTGGAACAGATTAGTAATATGTATTTACCATATCCACCTAAAGAAGAGCAAAAAGCTCGTGCTGACTTTCTTGATAATAAAATAGCACAAGTGGATGATTTAATAGTAAAAAAACAAAGCATGATAGAACTTTTAAAAGAACAGCGCTCGGTGGTTATTAATGAAGCTGTTACAAAAGGATTGAATCCTGATGTTAAGATGAAGGATAGCGGGGTGGAGTGGATAGGTGATGTTCCGGAACATTGGGATAGAGTTAGATTAAAAACAATTGTAGGAATTAGAATAACTGATGGACCACATGAAACACCTGATTTCGTTGATAATGGGGTTCCGTTTATTTCTGCCGAAGGCATATACAATGAAAAAATTAATTTTGAATCACGCAGAGGAAATATCACTATTGACGAGCATAGAAGGTTTTGTGAAAAATCAAAACCACAAAGAAATGATATACTGTTTGTTAAATCAGGTTCTACAACGGGAAAAATTGGTATTGTAGAAACAGATGAAGAATTCAACATTTGGTCGCCTTTAGCAATTGTTAGGCAAAAGTTAGGTGTAAGTTTCTGGCAATTTATGTTTTTCTTTATGTTATCAGATTATTTTCAGAAACAAGTACAATTGTTTTGGTCGTTTGGAACACAGCCAAATATTGGGATGAATGTATTAGAAAATTTATGGATTACTAAACCTCCTATCAGTGAACAGATTAAAATCGCCAAATATTTATACAATTTCACAGAAAAGAGTAACATTGCCATTGAAATTGAAGAGAAGGGGATTAAATTATTGAATGAATATCGAATGGCTTTAATATCGGAAGTTGTAACTGGAAAAATTAAAATAGGAGACTAATATGGAAAAAGACTTATCAGAAAGTATTCAGGAAATTGTTGATGACAAAGAAGATTTTTATACTAATGACGATCTTTTTGAAATAAAATCGTGGGGTGCAGATTTATCTTTTAGAGAATTAATAACAATGTATAAAGAAGAGGAATTATTGAAGCCAGAGCTGCAAAGAAATTATGTTTGGGATAAAATTGAGGCAAGCAGATTTATAGATTCTTTGTTATTAGGACTTCCTGTTCCAAGTATTTTTCTTGCTTCAACAAAAGATGAAACGAAATTGATAATCGATGGCTATCAAAGAATAATGACAGTACACGATTTCGTAGAAGGTATTTTTAACAAAGATAAGTCTGTTTTTAAGTTATCAAATAGTGAGAAAATAAATAAAAGATGGAGAAATAAATCATTTAAAGAACTTGATGATAAATCTCAAAGGAAAATAAAAAGTACAACAATTCATGCAATATATTTTGAACAAAATAGTCCAAAAGACGACAATACAAGTTTGTATCAGATTTTTGAACGAATTAATACAAGTGGAAAAACACTAATGTCTCAGGAAATAAGAAATTGTGTATATCAAGGTCCATTTAATACGCTTTTGTTTGAGTTAAATAAATGTGAAAAGTGGAGGGCTTTATTTGGTTCCATAGACCAGGACAACAGAATGAGAGATATGGAATTTATTTTAAGGTTTTTTGCGTTGAAAGAAATATTTAAGACGGAAAAGAAAACAGGACAAATATCACTGAAAAATTACTTGAATACTTTTATGGGAAAAAAAGAATCAAATTTGCCGGAAACTATAGAGGCGCGACGAAAAGAATTTTTAACTACGATAGACTTTATATACGATAAAATTGGTTTATCTGCATTTAAAAATATTTCAGTATTTGATGCAGGTAAAGTAATAAATAAATTTCATCCAACAATTTTTGATTCCTTAAGTATAGCAGTATCTTTGCTTCTTGATGAAAATAGTCATTATTTGCCGAAAGGTAATCTTGAAGAAAAGAGACAGCAATTATTAATGAATCAAGACTATGTAAGCTATATTTCTTCTAGAACAACAAACCTTGAAAACATTCATGGCAGAATTAAATTTTGTTTAGATGCATTGCGGGCTTAAAATGAAAAACAAGAACGTTGAACGACAAATAAAAGATTGTTCAAAAGAATTATTTTCAATAAAAAAAAGAATTATAAAATTATCACCGTTGGATAGTATAATTCCATATCTGACAAATTATACCCTTATAAGAGGTTGTGGAACAATTGAATGGGCTATAAAGAATTTAATATATGAAAATATTTGTGCTGCTAATACAAGTATACAAATTAAAGAATACTTTTCTAACAATTTGTTAGAAAGAGCTGTAAATCCTCAGAAAGAAAATATTTTAAAACTGATAAATCATTTTGATGCTGGATGGAAAAACAGTTTTAAAAATGGGTTACGAGCGCAGGCAAATAGTTCGTTAAAGTCTCTGTATGATTTGAGATGCGAGTTTGCTCATGGAGGGAACCCAAGACCATCTTTCCCTGATGTATATAGGTACTATTTTGTTTCAATAGATGCAGTTGTACTTCTTGACAATATCATAAATTAATTTTCAAACAAAAATACTGAAAGGATAGTATATATGAAAATTAAAGATTGGGAAGTGTGGCATACATATACAACATATTTTAGTAATGAAATTCCAGATTTGTACAAAGTTGCAAAACAACTTTTAAAAAATGGAATTGCTGAACTTGCAGTACATTCAGATGGCAGTTTCTATTGGTTGGGCAAGGAAAATATAAGACAAGGAGCAATAGAATTTCAATCGTCAGAATCTGTAAATTACAACAAAGTACAATTTAATACGAAAGATGGTAAACCTGCTGATTATGATGCATTCATTGAAGAATGCTTATTAATATCTACAAAAATGAAATTTGAAAGTAATCGAATATTTGGTGATGACATCAATTTAATGGAGCCTAATTTACGGGTTTTTACGGGGTTATGTAAGCTTTTAAATAAAGAGACCGGTTTTGAGGTTAATTGTTACCCTGTAATTACACTTTATTCAAATGGGATTTTAATTGTAAGTTTTAGAATTATTGGGACCCCAAGTAAAATAGAAATTGATGATTTTATTGAATATGGACAGAATTTATCTAAATTATTTTTTGATGAGGCGAAATGCCCGCCTGGTTTTGGAATTTGGGCTCCCGTCGCAGGTAAGTTATCGCGAATTAATAACTTTATTTATATAAAAAAAGTTTTGAAAAATCCACAATATGTTTTTCATAGAAAAGAATTTGAAAAGAGAATAACTGAAGAAAATGTTGGTGATTTTAAATTTAAATTTGCCGCACTAACGAAATCGGTAGAGAAAGAAACGTTATCTGGATTAGTACAAACAGTTTTTAGACTTATTGGATTATTTATTAACGCGAAGGAAAAACATATTATTTGGAACTATTCGGAAAAGCAAAACAAGCAGGGTGATTTCTGGCAAGGAAGACCTAATATTTATATAATAAAGCATTCAAATCAAAATGTGAATGCTAAGGACAATTTTAAACAAAACAAAAATGATTTTATCAAAATTTTAGCGCAGGGGCAGAATACAAATATGAAGAATGACGACAAGATATTTGTTACAGAAGATTTACGGTATTTTGATGATTATAATGTTTTTATTACTTCTGTTGTAACGCTGACTATTTGGTCAAAAAAGGGAATTTCTACTGAACAAGAGTTAGTAGATGTAAATAATGGTCATTTAATTTATGATAAACAAGTCTTGGCTGAAACTTTAGAATTCGGGTATATGTTGTACAAAGCAATTATTGATAGAATACTAAAACAAAATGATCCTAATATAATTTTTTTAATGAAAAAGGATCTATCGCAATTCAAGTATAAGATGAATAATATGGGTCATTATGGTGAAATACGGGAAATGTTAAAAAAAGGATGGAAGGAATATGGAGTAGAAAATCTTCAACATTATCTTAATGATTTAACAGCCATTCAATCATCACATATTGAATGGAAAGAGAGTAAGGATACCGCGAAAAGGGATCGTATTTTAACTGTTGTTTTAGGAGTATTGGCAGCCCCGGGTATTGCGCAAACAATAACAATCCCATTGTGGGATTATTTTAAATGGCCTTTACCAAAAATAAAATTAGCTTTAGTAGAACCATTTATTACGGTAGTGACGTTAATGTTTATGTTGTTGTGTTTGTTACCTTTTTTGTTTTCAAAAAAATTAAAGATAACGCTATAGAAAATATTTATAATATGTTTAGTAAGGAAATATTTGATTTGAATTGAATAAAACAAGGGTGAATAATAAATGTCAAAAACAAATGAGCAAGGTTTTGAAGAATCTATAGAGCAATCACTGCTTACTACTGGTGGGTATGTAAAGGGCAATCCTGTGGATTTTGACCGGAATATTGCTATGGCGACAGGGGAATTGTTTACATTTATAAAATCAACCCAACCCAAAGAATGGGCGGAGCTTGGCAAGATTCATGGCGCGGATATAGAAAAGAAGTTCTTATACCGCCTTAATCAGGAAATTGACACAAGGGGAATTTTGGATTGTTTAAGGAATGGGATTACTGATTTTGGGCAGAAATTTATGCTTGCTTATTTTAAACCGGTAAGCGGGTTAAACCCGGATACCATCTTACTTTACAATAAAAACATCCTGTCAGTCACACGTCAGGTGCATTTTAGCCTTAAAGATGAAAGTTCGCTTGATATGGTACTGTTCTTAAACGGGCTTCCTATAGTCACTATGGAGCTTAAGAACCAGTTTACGGGGCAGAATGTAAATAACGCGAAGAGTCAGTATAAATATGACAGGGATGAGCAGGAACCAATATTTCAGTTTAAAAAACGCACCCTTGTGCATTTTGCCGTTGATACTGATGAAGTGGCAATGACTACCCGCCTTCAGGGCAGTAAGACTAAATACCTGCCTTTTAATAAGGGTTATGATAAAGGCGCGGGGAACCCGCCTAACCCAAATGGGCATCGGACAAGTTATTTATGGGAAGAAGTTCTTACAAAAGACAGCCTTATGGAAATTATTGGGCAGTTTCTTCATCTGGAAGTAAAAGAGATAGAAACTGACGGTAAAAAGTATAAGAAAGAAAGCATGATATTTCCGAGGTATCATCAGCTTGATGTTGTACGGTCTATTACTTCTGATGTAATCATAAACGGTGCGGGCAATAATTACCTTATACAGCATTCGGCGGGCAGCGGTAAAAGCAATTCAATAGCCTGGCTTGCTTACCGGCTTGCGGGTATTCATGATAAAACAGAAAAACGGGTTTATGACAGTATTATTGTAATAACAGACAGGCTGGTTCTGGACCAGCAGCTGCAAAATACAATTTATCAGTTTGAACACAAGGCAGGGGTGGTACAAAAAATAGATGAAAATTCCACCCAGCTTGCAGAAGCCCTTAAAACAGGAACAAATATTATTATAACAACGCTTCAAAAATTCCCGTTTGTACTTGATAAAGTAAAAGACATGCAAAAAAGAAACTATGCTGTTATCGTTGATGAAGCTCACAGCTCTCAGGGCGGGGAATCGGCTAAGAAAATGAAAGATGTTCTGTCTGATGTAACTTCAGAATTAAAAGCCGCTGAAGATAAACCGGATGAGTTTGATGACATAGAGGAAGATTCGCAGGATTGTGTCCGTGAATCAATGCTAAGGAGAGGTCCTCAAAAGAATATGAGCTTCTTTGCGTTCACCGCAACCCCTAAACCTAAAACTCTTGAAGTGTTTGGCAAAAAAGATATAGAAGGCAAGCCGCAGCCTTTTCACCTGTATTCCATGCGGCAGGCAATAGAAGAAGGGTTTATACATGATGTTTTAAAAAATTACACTACGTATAAAACTTTCTACAGGATTACAAAAAAAGCTGAAGAAGACCCTACAGTAAATAAGAAAAAAGCGGCGATTGCAATTGCGCGGTTTACGTCTTTGCATGTCTATAATCTTGCGCAGAAGACAGAAGTAATAGTGGAACACTTCAGGCAAAAAGTGATGGGTTTAATTGGTGGCAAGGCAAAAGCTATGGTTGTTACGGCATCACGTGAGCATGTTGTAAGGTATAAACAGGCCTTTGACAACTATATAAAAGAAAAAGGCTACACAGATATTAAAGCGCTTGTAGCATTCTCCGGTACTGTTCTTCTTGACGGCGTACCGCCGGAGTACACTGAATCTAAAATGAACGGATTTGGTGAAAAAGAACTTCCTGCAAAGTTTAATGGTTCTGAGTATCAGATACTTCTTGTTGCGGAAAAATATCAGACAGGTTTTGACCAGCCACTTTTGCATACAATGTATGTAGATAAAAGACTTGACGGCGTTCGTGCTGTGCAGACTTTAAGCAGGTTAAACAGAACCTGTCCTGGCAAAGACGATACTTTTGTATTGGATTTTGTAAATGAGCGCGATGATATATTAAACGCGTTCCAGCCGTATTATGAACAGACACAGCTTGAAGAAGTTACTGACCCAAATAAGTTATATGACCTTAAGGTAAAGCTGGATACTTTCCTTGTTACGCGGGATGAAGAAATAGAAGGTTTCTGTACGGTATTTTTTGCCAAAAAACAGTCCCCAAATAAAACAGAACACGCAAAGCTTAATTCCCTTATAGATAGCGCGGTGGAGAGGTTTAAAAAAATAGAAAAAGAAGAAGACAGGGAAGATTATGCCAATACACTGGGTGTGTTTGTAAGGTTGTATGCTTTTCTTGCCCAGATTATGCCTTTTTCAGATATAGTACTTGAAAAATATTACGCTTATTCACGGTTTCTGCTGCGTAAACTTCCAAAAAAGAACGCAAACGACAGATATAGGCTAAATGACGAAGTTGCGCTTGAATATTACAGGTTAAAGAAGATAGGTGAAGGTAATATTGTCCTGCAAAAAGACAGCGACAGCAAACTTAAACCTATTTCCGGCGCAGGTACAAAGGAAGACAAGGAAGAAATGGCAAGGCTGTCCGAAATTATAAAGATACTAAATGACAGGTTTGGCACTGACCTTACTGAAGCTGATAAGCTCTTCTTTGATTCGATAGAAGAAGAAATGATGCAGGATGATAAGCTTGGAATTCAGGCAAAAAATAACCCTATAGAAAACTTTAAATTCGGATTTGAGGACATATTTATGAATAAAGTCATTGAACGCATGGACCAGAACCAGGATATTTTTAACAAAATTATGGATGATAAGCAGTTTGCGGAAGTGCTTAAAGCTTATATGTTGAGACGTGTGTATGAGAGATTTAATAAAGCAGAGACAGATGATTCTGCTCTGTGATATTTCAGGGTTAATTTTTGAATGTGAGGTGAGTTTTGGATAAGTTAAAAGTTTGGTTAAAGAAGCATGAAATATTTATTGTGTTTACTGCTAATGTGTTGACAATAATTGCATCGATATTGGCAATTATTACTTTTTGTATGGCGTTAAAAGGAAATTTACCTTTGCGGTTAATGTCTGTTAAATATTCTGTGCAGGAAGAATTTGTTGTAAGAATATTCTACTATCAAGACGAGTTTGAAAAGATTTCTAAAAATATTCAGCGGCTACTAAGAAAGAATAACGTTTATTCTGTTATATTGCAAAAAAACAAGCAACCCTATGACAAAAGATGGATGAACACTATTCGTTATTTTCATGAAGAGGATGCTGATTTTGCAAACGATGTTTACAAACTCATCGGAGACTCGAATATATATAAAAAGACCAATTTTAAGTATTCTTTAAGGGTTATAGACTTATCTAAAGAATTTAAGACACCTGCTAAAGGTAATGGTGACCGACATTCTATAGAAATATGGATCTGTGATGAAAATGAAAACCTGACATTAATTGAAGGAAGTGAAGGTGTCAGACCTCACTAATAGCTTGTATACTTTAAGTTAAGGGTTTATTTTTGGAGGGTGGATTGGATAATTGGTCGAAGTGGGTGAAGTGGAGTGATAGAAAGACGCTTACTGGGATAAATTATCCGGGTGTTTATGCAATAGTTGTCAGCGATGATAAAATTGAAAGTATGTCTTTCAAATACACACCTGAAATTGCTTATTTTGGGATGACAAATTCTAAGGGCGGGCTAAGAAGCAGGCTAAAGCAGTTTGACAACACCATATCTGGCAAAGACGGACATGGCGGGGCAAGACGGTTCAGGAAAAAATATCCCAAATATGACAATTTAATAAAGCGGCTTTATGTTGCCATAAGGCCGTTTGAATGTGATTCAAGTTCTATTCTGCCGGAAGATTTACTTATTAAGGGAAAAGTGGCAGAATATGAATATATCTGTTTTGCTGAATATGTAAAGAAATTCGGAAAGCTTCCGGAGTTTAATGACATGAAACGGTCACCAAAAGGGTAGGTTAATAAATTGTAGGGGTGGGTTTTGAAGATTATTCTAAGCCGCAAAGGTTTTGATTCATCGTTTGGCATGGGGCCAAGCCCGATACTGCCGGATGGGACTTTGTTGTTTTTTCCTATACCGCAGGACAGAGCCCTGAATAAATTTTCTGATATCAAGCTGCCAAAAGACGTTATTAAACTCTTAAAAAACAGGCATGAAAATTATTACACCCTTATTAAAGAACTGATCCCAAAATATAACGGCGGGAAGAACTGCCATTTGGATCCTGATATTTATGGTGAAGCGTTACAACGCAAGGCGGGATGGCGCGGGGTGTTTGGGCAGAGTACAGCGCAGACACATCTTGAAAATCAGGGTGTATGGCAGGGTGATGGTAAAACGCCGGATGAAGGCGATATATTCCTGTTTTTTGGGTATTTTAGAAAGACAGAAGCTGATAAATACGGAAAATTAAGATATACCGGCGACGGTCTTCACGTGATTTATGGTTATATGGAAGTTGGGATGGTAATAGATGTAAAGACACAGCGTGATAAAATACCTGCTTTTGCGGCAGAACATCCGCACGTAAAAGAACCGGATGGCAACAGGTCTAAAAATGTTATTTATATCGCAAGGGAAAAACTGTCGTGGGATAAGAATTTAAAAGGGTGGGGATATTTTAAATATGATGAAAAGCTGCATTTACTTACAAAGCCGTCTTTATCACGTTCCAAATGGCAGCTGCCGCATTGTTTTAACAGAAATACCCCTATAAGCTGCCACACTAAAGACAGTTGGAAAAAGGGTTATTTTCAGTCCGCCCGCGGCCAGGAATTTGTTATAGAACCGAATAATGAAATTAAAACCTGGGCAAAAAAGTTGATAAAGGAAAGTGTAAACGGGTAAGGGGTTAGTGATATAATAATAAAAATTACCGTGACAGACCTTGAAAGTTGAAGGATAAGGAAGTTATCGGTGATAGAGATTGATTCGTGATTTGATAATCTTTAGGGATTAATGGGTTCAGGAAAAAAGAAATGGAATTGCGGAGGGGATTTTTAAATTTAATATAATAAAGGGGTGAAAAATGAGCGGATTGAAAGCAGTGCCGGTGGTATTGTTTTTTGTAACATTTTTTTTCAGCGGATGTGTCACACCCATGACTTATCATGAGGGAAATATTTTTGGCAGCGGGTACGGGGACATGAAGACAGGGGAAGACGAATGGCGGGTTGGAATGCACGGCGGCAACATGTACATGAGTGAAATTGGGCCTTATATCACTTACAGAGCTGCGGAAGTGGCTTACGAAAACGGATACGGGTATTTTGAAATGTTAGATCCGGGGGTGTGGGGCGCGGTTCGGATGACAGACCCGACAAAAGACAAATACTGCAGACCCTGCAATGCCACTTCGCGGGTAAAAATGTACAATAAGAAACCAAAAAATACCGTGAATGTGGTATTTAATGCGGTTGATTACCTGAATAATAATCCTGTTCCTGGGACAGAAATCATACACGGCACAAAGGAAAGAAAGGCAGAGACGGCAGAGGAATAAATAACATCGGTTTATAAATTAGGTTCTTACTCTATTTGTTGTTGTGCCGGTTAAAGTCGGTAAAATATAGCTTTATTAAGGGGTTGAGATGAAAAAAACATTACTAATGCTGTCTGCGTTAATCGCCGTAATGGTACCTGCATTGCTGTGTGCGGAGATAGTTCTTGAAAGCGAAGGAAATACAAATACGTTCTTCAGAGACGGTGAAAAAATAGCTGTACAGGTGATGTCCACTGACACGATATTCCATAATAAGATTGTATCAAGCGAAGGTGAAGAAATAAACGGGCCTGTAGCTATGTATTATAAGAACGGCGTAAAAAACGCCGATCTTAAATTTAAGGACGGCCTGCCGCATGGAGATGTGGTAATTTATCATAAGAATGGGAAACAACACGCAAATTACACTATAAGAATGAATGTTATGAACGGCAAGGCAAGGATTTACGACGAGCAGGGCAGGCTTTTCAGTATTTCAAATTATAAAAATGGTATTAATGCAGGGCTGCAGAAAGAGTTTTACCCCGAAACCGGAAAAATAAAATATAAATTTAACTGCAAAAACGGGGTAAACCATGGGCTGGCATTTGCGTATGATGTAAATGGTAAGTTTAGTTACTGCCTGATTTACAGCAATGGCAAACTTATCAACACTATAACAAAACCTTTGGCTTGGGTGTTCTGGCTCTTCAGCTAAGTGTTATTCTCTGTTCAAATCCGGAGTTTATAATGGCTGAAGATTTTCGGACATATTTTAACACTTTTTAAAGTAACCCACACCGTGCCTTGACTCATAGTAACCAGACACTGTGCCTTGACTCATGACTTTGATAGAATAAACACTAATAAAATATAACGGAATTCGTAATTGTTGGGAAATGATACTGTTTTAAAAGACAGCAGGGGATTAAGATAGCAGATAAAATTCATTATTTACATGGTTTTAAAGAAAGTGCCTTAAAATATGGCAGATTTTTGTATAATGTCTTTAGTCAAGGCACGGTGTTGGGATTTCTTTTTGGATCTAGAACCTCTTTGTTCGAACTGCTATAGTATGGCTCATCGTATTAAAGGTAAAATAGCCAGTAGTAAAGAACTTAGGCGGATTATTGAGAGGGCTAAAGAAGATCGATATTTACAAACCGATAAAAGTAATAAGTGAAGGTATTAGGACTCACTTATACTAATTATCTTTGGAGTTAAATAGAAACGATAATAAAAAAATTATGATTTTAAAAACTTATAGATACACAGTCTGAATTTGTAGTTTGTGAATTGATAATAGTATCTTTAAAAGGAAGGAAATATTAAGTATATGAATAGGCAGGTAGGTTATATGTCACAAATGAGTATCTGTAAATTTTGTGGTGAAAAAAAAGAGATGATTGATTCTCATATTATTCCTAAGTGTTTTTATCAGTTACAAAAATTAGGTAACGTGGCAGTTATTAAACCTTCTGAAAATAAAATTGATAGAAACCCAAATTTCCAAAATGGTTTTAAAGAACAGATAATGTGTGCTGAATGTGATAACGAAATTGGTAAATTGGATAGATATGCGAATAAAATATTATTTCGTGTATTGCCAGAGCAAGAACCCTTAAAAAAAGATTTAAGTACTGTATATACTTTAAAAGAACATCAATTCAGTTTTCATGAATTGCGGAGATTTTTTATATCTCTTGTCTGGCGTGTTTCTGTAAGTTCTTCTCCGTTTTCGCTAGGTAAATATGAAAAAATTGCATTGAGAATACTAAAAAAAGAAATTCCAGATAATGAAGACTTATTTTTAACAATAATTTATCGAAAAAATACCAAAACGAATTTAGATTATTTGACTGGAATTTTCCCTGGTAAATTTTTGGGTAAACTTTATTGTTGTTTTAGATTTCCTAATTATGAAATATTTGTATATACAAATACAAAAAATAGCGAAAATAGTGAAGTTATGAATTTTTATAGGAAGATGTTCAATAAAGAAATCCTAATTGTTGCGGAAATAAATTCAAATACACCGCTCGATTATCTATTGGTTAATGATATTACAAAGTGTCAGAAAATAGAGAGAAAGAGGTTTAAAAAAGAAAAAGTAAAAAGGGACGGGCCTTGAGTTGAGAAACTTTATTAATCCGACACCGTGCTTTGCCTTAAGGCTTTAATAGAAAAAACACTAAAATATAGATTTTAAGATTGAAGATTTAATCTGTTCTGGTTTATAATATGTGCGTCCGGGGTTGGGTCTACTTTGTAGCTCGTAAAAATCCTCTATGTCCCCGGGCACTAAAATTGCTTTGCAATTTTAGTGTGAAAATCGGGAATCGAAAATCGATAATCGGAAAAGAAATAATTGGTGCCGGACCTTAAAAAGAATAGAAAATAAGAAATAACCCGGGAGGGTTTTATATAATAATACTAAATAGGAAATAACAGGCGGCTCTGTTAAAATCCGGGGTCTGACTTCCAAGTTTACCCGGTTATAGAAGAGGCGGAAAGGAAGATGAAACGGAAGATATCAGGGGGAACGCTGTTTACAGTTTGCCGGAAAGCGGCATAAATCAGCGAATTGACAAACTTTACATTTTTTTGTATAATTAATACAAATGTAAAGTTTTGAAAAGGAGGTAATAATATGAATCTGCATTCGTTAGGGCGAAAAGTAAAAAGCCTGAGAAAAGTGAACGAATTGACCCAGGAAGAGCTGGCGGAAAAAGCGGGAATAACCAGGGCTGCTTTAAATGCTATTGAGAACGGACGCGCTAAACCCAGAACTTCCAATTTGTACAGGATGGCGAAAGTCTTTAATGTAAAAATTGCGGATTTTTTTGAAGTGGTGCCTGATATGGCAGAGGTAAGATTCCGCTGTAAGAAATGTAAAACCAAAAAACAAATGGATACCAGAGAAGAACTTTTAAATAAAGTAAAGATGTGGCTGAATAATTTCTGTGTGCTGGAAAAGCTGATGAAAAAGCAGCCTGAATTTGATTTTGATATTAATCAGGCAAAGTTGAAGTCGCCAAAAGAGATAGCGGCATCAGCAAGGCACAAATTAGGCTTGTCGGAAACTGAGCCGATTAATGATATTTGCGGGCTTGTGGAATCTAAAGGCATTAAATTATTCCTGTTTAATGAAAATGATGATAATCTTTCCGGGATATCGCTTATTCATAAAGGTAAATACCCGGCTATTGCTGTTAATGTAAATAATGAAATAAGTGTTGAAAGGCAGATATTTACCGTGGCGCATGAACTTGGACATATTTATATGCATCGTGAATCTTTTAATGTAAATGAGGTTTTAGAGATAGAAAAACAGGAAGCGGAAGCTGACCGGTTTGGAAGTTATTTTCTGATGCCGGAGAAAGCATTTATTGCAAAATTGCAGGAAAATAAAGGCCTGCATTGGGTTCATAGCGTCCTTGATATAAAAAGATACTTTAAAGTAAGTTATAAGACTGTTTTAAGAAGGCTAATTGACATGAGATTAACTGATTCAAATGCATATAGAGTTTTTGCTGTGCAATATAAGGCGATTTATGGGCATGATTTAAAAAATCATTATGAACCTCATAAACTTGACAGGGTAGACTTCATGGAAGTCCGCCTTATCGGCCTTGTGCGCGATGCTATTGAAAAGGAGATAATTACCGTCAGCAGGGCTGCGGAAATTCTTGGCATCAGTTTACAGGACATGAGAGAACGCGGAAAATACTGGAGCCCGCCTGATGGCGAAGAAAAAAACATTAGTCAGTGACACCAGCGTTTTAATAGATATTTTAAGTGCAGATAAAAGTATCCTTAAGCATGCCGCGGAATTTTATGATATTTATCTGCCGTACTCAATATTACAGGAAATTAAGCAGTTAGATGAAAAGGCTGCCATGGCGTTGGGGTTTAAGATGTATGATGAGGACCCGGAATTGATAGAACAGGCTAAGATGCAGGAGTCCGGGTTAACGGAAGTGGATTATATTTGTATGGAAGTATCACGGACTGAAGGGTATATCTGCCTTACGAATGATAATGGGCTGAAAAATGCCTGTGAAAAACATGGTGTAACTGTAATGCGCGGATTCAGGCTGATTTTGAATCTGGTAGAGGCAGGGTTAGTTCCAAAGGCAAGGGCAAGAGAAGCCGGGAAAAAGATTAAAGAGGAAAATAGCTATATCAAGGCGGAAACGTACAAAAGATTCCTGGATGAAATTGAAAAAAATTAAACCGGTAAAGATGTATAATAAGTGCAAACATAAATTCCGACACCGTGGCTTGACTTAAGACTTTAATAAAATAAACACTAAGGGAAATAATTGGTGCCGGAACTTGAAAGTAGAAAGTAAACAATTTGAAATTGAGGGTGTTTGAAAAAAATATATGTCTTAACAGCTGTCATTTTTGCGGTTTTTCTTATGCGCGGATGTAAGACGGCTGTTTCGCCTGCGGTTCCGGGGGCTACAAACACAGCCGCTGCAACGCAGACGCCAAATGAAACGCAGACAATAGAGGCTTTGGCCGGGTGGTTGAATGACGCCAGCGCGTCTAAGACGGCGATTGCGGCTTTATCTGCAACTGTAACACCCACAATAAGTGTTCAGTATATTAAAACATTGGGAAGTATCGGCGATACGGATGGGAATTTTTTTATGCCTTGTGGTGCGGCATTAGACAGCAGCACGGGACGGGTATATGTTGCGGATTCCGAAAATAACAGAATTCAGGTATTTGACAGTCAAGGCGTGTTTGTTACAAAATGGGGCGGTTATGGAACTGAAAACGGGCAGTTTAAATATCCTACCGGTGTTGAAGTAGACAGCAGCACTGGACGGGTTTATGTTGTTGATTCCTTGAATGACAGAATTCAGGTGTTTGATATTAATGGCACATTTATTACAAAGTGGGGGAGCAATGGAACTGCATTTGGGCAGTTTAATTCTCCTCATAGCGCGGCGGTAGACAGCAATACAGGCAAAGTATTTGTTATGGATACAAGTAATCACAGAATGCAGGTCTTTGACAGTAATGGCACATTTATTACAAAATGGGGGTACAATGGAAGTGAAGACGGGCAGTTTAATTATCCTGCCGGCGTGGCTGTTGATGGCAGCACGGGACGGGTATATGTTGCGGATTCCGAAAATAACAGAATTCAGGTGTTTGATACTTACGGCACGTTTATTACAAAATGGGGAAGTTTAGGCACCGCTGACGGGCAATTTGATACTCTTTATGGCATAACAGTTGACAGTGTTACAGGCAGGGTTTATGTTGCGGATTCCGAGAATAACAGAATTCAGGTGTTTGACAGTAATGGCACATTTATCACAAAATGGGCAAATATCGGATTTACACCTGAGCAGTTTGATTTTCCTGCTGATGTTGTAGTGGAAAGCAGCACCGGTAAAGTGTTTGTTGTGGTCATGTTCAGTCATAGAATTCAATTTTTTAAAGTTTATAATTGAAAAAAATTACCATGCCGGGCCTTGAAAGCGGAAAGTAAACTTTATTATCTTCGGCAAAAATAAACAGATAATTTCAGGAGTGTGAATGAAAAAAACATATATTTTTATGGCGGTTATTTTAACGGTTGTTTTTATATATGGGTGCAAATCAACTGTGCCGCCAACCTTTCCCGCGGCTGCAAAGCCGATTGCAACGCAGACGCCAAACGCAACGCAGACAATAGAGGCATTCACCAATTGGATGGGTGGTATTAATGCGACAAAGACGGCAATCACCCTCTTTTATGCAACAGAAACACCCACTATAAGCGTTCAATTTGTTAAAGAATGGGGAGATTACGGAAGTTCTGACGGACAGGTATCTGAACCTTTTGGCGTGGCAGTAGACAGCGTTACGGGCAGAGTATATGTTGCTAACAGAGGCATTGAAAGAATTTTGGTGTTTGACAATAACGGCACATTTATTAAAAGATGGGGAAGTCTTGGAAATCTGGACGGAGAGTTTTATGGTCCTACCGGTATAGCGATAGACAGTATTACAGACAGAGTATATGTTGTGGATTCCGGTAATAACAGAATACAGGTGTTTGATACTAATGGCACATTTATTACAAAATGGGGAGATATTGGAACCGAAGACGGGTATTTTGACTCTCCTTATGGCGTGGCTGTTGATGGCAGCACGGGACGGGTATATGTTGCGGATTCTTTTAATAGCAGAATTCAGGTGTTTGACAGTAATGGTACATTCATTACAAAATGGGGAAGCCGTGGAAGCGCTGACGGGCAGTTTGTATTTCCTTTTGGTGTGGCAGTAGACAATAGCGCGGACAGAGTATATGTTGTAGATACCGCAAACGATAGAGTACAGGTGTTTGACAGAAATGGCATATTTATTACTAAATGGGGAAGCATGGGAAGCGGAAACGGGCAGTTTCAATCTCCGTTAGGTATTACAGCAGACAGCATTACAGGCAAAGTATATGTTTCGGACACTGCTAATGACAGAATTCAGGTGTTTGACAGTAATGGCACATTTATCACAAAATGGGATGATGCCGGAAGTACAGTTGCGTCGTTGGTTTCGCCCTATGGCATGGCGATAAACAGCACTACAGGAATAGTATATGTTGCAGAATATACAGTGAGCAGAATGATGATGTATAAGGTTTATAATTGACGGTTTATTAAACGCCGCGCGGCAGATTTATTTGCCGTAACGGCGCGTGACAGTAATTATCAGGAGAGTTTATGAAAAAAATATTTTTTTTGACAGCTGTTATTTTAACTTTTAATATTATGCCCGGATGCAAGACGGCTGTCTCGCCTACGGTTCCGGCTTCTACAAGCACTGCTATTGCAACGCTGACGCCAAATGCAACGCTGACAATAGAGGCGATTGCCAATGATCTGGATAAAATTAATGCAACAAACACGGCAATTGCCGTTTTATCCGCAACTGCCACGCCAACGATGAGCGTTCAGTTTATTAAAAATTGGCTGGGTGGCGGAAGCGCAGATGGAGATTTTTCTATGCCTCATGGTGTATCGGTGGACAGTGTTACAGAAAGGGTATATGTTGCAGATACTTATAATAACAGAATTCAGGTGTTTGACAGCAACGGAGTATTTATTACAAAATTTGGTAGTGATGGAAGCGCCGATGGGCAGTTTAAGTATCCTCATGGTGTGTCGGTAGACGGTATTACCGGCAGGGTATATGTTGCGGATACCAATAACAACAGAATTCAGGTATTTGACACTAACGGCGTATTTATCACAAAATGGGGCAGTTATGGAATTAATGACGGACAGTTTAGTTATATTTGCGGCGTGACAGTGGACAGCAGTACCGGAATAGTATATGCAGCAGATGTTAATAATCAAAGAATTCAGGTGTTTGACAGTAACGGTTTATTTATCCGGAATATAGGGGGAGTGGGAAGTGATGATGTGGATTTAAATAACCCCAACTGTGTCGCGGTGGACAGCAGCACCGGAAGAATATATGTTGTTGATTACGGCCAAAACAGGATACAGGTGTTTGACAGTAATGGTAACTTTATTACAAAATGGGGCAGTTATGGAACCACAGACGGGAGGTTTCATTATCCATGGGGTATTGCATTTGACAGCAGCACCGGCAGAGTATATGTTTCGGACACTAATAATGACAGAGTTCAGGTGTTTGACAGCAATGGTACATTTATCACAAAATGGAATAATGCCGGAAGCGCAGATGAACTGTTGAATGTGCCCCGCGGCATAGCGATAAACAGCAGAACGGGAAGTGCATATATTGCACATAACTTTAGTGACATGATGCTGGTGTTTAAGATTTATAATTGAAAAGAATTAATAAATAATTGGTGCCGGACCTTGAAAGTAGAAAGTAAAAAGGAATAAGTTAACTAGTCAGACTATAGATTTTAAGATTGAAGATATAATCTTTTGTGGTTTATAATATGTGCGTCCGGGGTTGGGTCTACTTTGTAGCTCGTAAAAATCCTCTATGTCCCCGGACATTAAAATTGCTTCGCGATTTTAATGTGAGAATCGGGAATCGAAAATAGATAATCGGAAAAGAAGAGTATCTTGACACAGAATAATTGGTGCCGGACCTTGAAAGTGGAAAGTAAACAGCTTAAGACTTATCTTTAACAAGGAAAAACAGATAATTTTAGGAGGGTGTTATGAAAAAGAATAATATGCTGATTGTAACAATGATTTCACTTTCTATATTGTTTATAACGTCATTTTTTTCAGCGTGTTCCAAAGATGTTTCATCCGGACCCGATCCGGTCTATACCGCAACTCCTGTGCCTACTGCCGTAAACAGCAGGCTTTGCAGCGTTACGGCATACACTCCCGCCGGAGTCCTTTTGGGCTCGGAAGTTTACTACTATAATTTATCACAGCAGCTGGTAAGCCATGACGTTAAATATGCAAATGGTACTTCTGCCAATACATATGAGTATCTTTATGATGTAAATGGAAGGATTTATAAAATCAACTACTTCTCCGGCGGAAACCTGACCAAAATTGCCGAGTTTACCTACAACACAGCCGGGAAGCTTATTCATACTGATCAATATAAATATGATGGTGCGGTTTCAAGCCTTTTTTATGAAATGGATTTCACATATAATTCTGAAGGTAAGATAGCAACAAGAAGAGTGGCTGATGACGGTGACCGCATGATTTTTAACACGGTTTTTGTCGGGAACACCCATGGACAATATACAAGGCAGGATTTTTATGACTCTTCTAATGTTTTTTTTATGAGAATTGAGCAGGATTTTGACCACAATAACGTAATGAGAGTCAGGCGGCAGTATAACAGTGTTTTAACTGTTCAGAATTCAGTGACAATAACCGCCAGTGATGAAGCAAAGAAGACGGATATTTATGTATTAAACGGATTAAATACACTTCAGCAGCATGGGGTTTATCTCTATGAAGACGGAGTTCCAAATATAGATGAAAACGCTGCTGATATGTATGAGCAGGTATATTGCTATTTCATTGTTTTGTAACCTTGTCGAAACCGCCCGGCAATGTGACTTGATTTAAAAAGAAAGAATTATCGTGCCGGAGGGTGTTTGAAAAAAATATATGTCTTAACAGCTGTCATTTTTGCGGTTTTTCTTATGCGCGGATGTAAGACGGCTGTGTCGCCTGCGGTTCCGGGGGCTACAAACACAGCCGCTGCAACTCTGACGCCGAACGCAACGCAGACAATAGAGGCTATTACCAATGGCCTTAATGATATCAACGCGACAAACACGGCAGTTGCCGTCTTATCCGCGACCGCGACACCCACGGCAAATGTTCAGTTTGTTAAACAGTGGGGCGGTACGGGATCCGCGGACGGGCAGTTTGGGAACCCGTGGGGCATTGCGGTTGACGCCGTTAATAAAAGGATTTATGTTGCGGATTCATATAATGACAGAATACAGGTGTTTGACAGTAACGGGGTGTTTATTACAAAGTGGGGCAGCTTAGGCACCGCTGACGGGCAGTTTGATACCCCTTGTGGCGTGGCAGTTGACAGCGCCACAGGCAGGGTATATGTTTCGGATTCCTATAATAGAAGGGTTCAGGTTTTTGACAGTAACGGTACGTTTATTATGAAATGGGGAAGTTATGGAACCGCGGAAGGGAATTTTATTGGCCTTTGGGGTATTTCGGTAAACAGCGGTACAGGAAGGGTATATACCGCGGAAGACGGCAATGAAAGAATTCAGGTGTTTGAAACTAATGGCAGGTATGTTATAGGCGATGGTGTTATTGTCAGCCCGGATGGGCATTTTGTTCTTCCCCGGGGTGTGGCAGTTGACGGTATTAACGGTTTGGTATATGTCGCGGAAACTAATTTTAACAGAATTCAGGTGTTTGACATTAACGGCGTATATAAAACAAAATGGGGCAGTGCCGGAAGCGAAAACGGGCAGTTTAATATAATTTTTGGAATCGCGGCAGACAGCGGTAAAAAAAGGGTATTTGCCGCAGATACTTATAATAACAGAATTCAGGTGTTTGATGAAAACGGTACTTTTGTTACAAAGTGGGGCGTTTTTGGAACCGGAAACGGGCAGTTTAATGAACCCGGCGGTATTGCGGTAGACAGCACCGGGGGCCTGATATATGTTGCTGATACCGGTAATAACAGAATTCAGGTGTTTAAAATTTATAATTGAACAGTCTTATAATTCAGCGCGTCATAAAAATTTACGGCAGGTTTAATTGCCGGTAAGGCGCGCCGGTTAGAATTAACAGAACGCATTAATCATCAGGAGCATTTATGAAAAAAATACATTTCCTAACGGCTGTTATTTTTATGGTTATTCTTATGCACGGGTGTAAAACAACTGTATCGCCGGCTTTTCCTGAAGCTACAAACACTCCGGGCGCAACACAGACGCCTAATGCAACGCAGACAATTGAAGCGCTGGCCGGCTGGTTGAATGGAATCAGCGCGTCTAAGACGGCAATTGCGGTTTTATCCGCAACCGCAACACCCACAATAAGCGTTCAGTATATTAAAAAATGGGGCGGTTTTGGCGGCGAGGACTGGCAGCTTAGTGATCCTGCCGGTGTTGCGATAGACAGCATTAAAGGAAGGGTATATATTGCAAATAATGGCGTGATTAAGGTGTTTGACAGAGACGGAGTTTATGTCACAAAATTTGGAAGTTACGGCAGTTCTGACGGGCAGCTTATTTCCGTTGAAGATGTTGCGGCAGACAGCGCTACAGGCAGGGTATATGTCGTGGATACCGGGAATCACAGGATTCAGGTATTTGACAGTAATGGCGTGTTTATTACAAAGTGGGGAAGTTTAGGCGCCGCTGACGGACAGTTTAATAATCCGTGCGGTATAGCCGTTGACAGCGCCACAGGCATGGTATATGTAGCGGATACCGAGAATCAAAGGATTCAGGTATTTGACAGTAACGGCACGTTTATTACAAAATGGGGAGTTGCCGGCAGTGAAGACGGACAGTTTAACACCCCTTTGGATGTTGCAATAGACAGCGCCGCGGGAAGGGTATATGTCGCGGATTCCGGCAATGACAGAATTCAGGTATTTGACAGTAACGGCACGTTTATTACGAAATGGGGTGGATATGGAACCGCTGACGGGAAATTTCAATTTCAATATAGTGTTGCAGTGGACAGCGCCACGGGCAGGGTATATGCGGCGGATACGCATAATAACAGGATTCAGGTATTTGACAGTAATGGTGTATTCATTAAGAAATGGAATAATTCAGAAATTGCGGACGCGCCCCTGTATCTGCCGCATGCTATTGCAATTGACAGCGGTACAGGCAGTGTATATGTTTCGGTACCGCCGTATTATATAATAGCGATGTTTAAGGTTTATAATTAAGTGGATAATAGGGGACGGACCTTAAGTTGAGATTTGATACTGCCGAATGCGGGAAATAAATATTAATAACAGGGGAAAATTATGGGGAATGATGGTGCAAGGTCAAGGACGCTGACGTTTTTTCTGTGTTTGTTTTTGGGATATCTGGGAATAAATCGGCATTGGCGGGTTTCCGGACGGTGACGGCTATGCCTTATCCGCGTGGTCGCCTGCAGGCTGTGCGATAGCAATAGTATTGCTGGTATTGGGGGCAATAGGCGGCATAATTTCTATCTTTTTGGTTCTAATTTAGTTAAAGCGCAATGTACAAAATTTTTAAGTTGAAATTGACAGTAATTTAGGAGGTCATGTGCGTAAATATTCTTTTTACATTCTGTATTTCTTTATTCTTTTACTTGTTGTTATATCGTGTAAAAGATATAGTAACACATTTTCGCCAAGCCAACCTGAATCAACAGCCACGCCTGCGTTTACCGCCACAATTACATTAACGCCGACGCCTTCCTGGAAATTTGTCGCGGGGGTATTCGCCGGAGGTAAAGGTTTAGATTATACGATAAGTAATGGCACACATTATTTAGCGGCAGCCGATCCTGATTTATTTGATTATCCCAGTGTTTTTAAATTGACAGGTGATAAATTTGTAAAACAGCCACTAATTGATAATTCTGTTGGTTCCAGCGGGGTTCGTGATATTAATATGGTTGTTGATGGGAATAATGTGTATCTTTCATATTATGAATACAGTTTTTCTGCTGCAACTGTAAAGAAATTTGATGGAAATACATGGTCTTTTTTAGGAGACAGGGTGTTTGCTAAGACTGATATAGATTCAAGTTCGATGGATGTTTACCAGGGAGTTCCTTATCTTGCTTACAGGGATGACACAAATAACGGTAAACTGAGAGTTGTAAAGTTTAATGGTTCAAATTGGGAAGATGTTGGTTCTTCCGGGATCCCTGATAATCAAGTAAACAACGTTTCGCTGCAAGTTTCTAATGGCAAAATTTATGTATCTTTTTTGGAATATCTTACATCGGGCATATCTGTAGGCAAAGTAATCAAATATGAATCCGGGGTATGGCAGGAACTTGGTTCGGGCAGCATTTCTTCGGATTTAATCAGAATTTTGACTCTGTTCGTAGACGGTGATACTCCATATGTTGCGTATAAAGATGGCTATGGAAATTGTTATGATACAACCTGCGATGGGATTACGGTAAAAAAATTATTTGGCAGCACCTGGGCAATGGTAGGGGATGCGGAATTCTCTTTGGGAAGAGTCGACGGAATTTCTTTATATGTATATGACGGAGTGCCTTATGTTGCTTTTATTGATGCAAAGCTTCAAAGTAATGTTACGGCGATGAAGTTTGATGGTGCGTCTTGGGTATATATAGGTAAGCAGGCTTTTATGAACGATAGCAGCGGTCTTCCGAAAATATTTGTTTATGACGGTATTCCATATGTCGCTGCAACTTATAAGGGTGTATCAGGGTTAATGAAATTTTCAAATTAGAAGTAATAAAAGGGAACAGACGAGTAAAAAGTAATCCGACACCGTGCCTTGACTCATGACTTTGATAGAATAAACGGTAATAAAATATAGTGAAATGTGTAATTGTTGGGAAATATCATAAGCGGTTAGAATGCATTATTTACCTGGTTTTAAGCAAAGCGCCTTTAAAATAAGGAGATTTTTGGTATAATGTCTTCAGTCAAGGCACGGTGTTGGGTTTTCTTAGGAAACGTGACGGTGAAACGGTAAAGAAGGTACAAAACCGGATCAACAACTACCCGAATACAAGACAGCCAATGACATGATAATGCAAAATGTTGCAAGGAAAATGTGTGGGATCTTTGAAGTGGTGCAATAAAACTTGCAAGTTGCCCCGGCGCTAATGGCAATAATTTTTTAATAATTTAATTAAAAAAAGGCTGTATACTTAGCCCTTACTAATTATTTAGAAGTAATTATTTTGGGATATATAAATGGAGGGAATATGAAAAACGTAAAAATGACGGTGGTATGCGTTGTAGTAATTTTATCTTTAGTAGCTTTAAACGGTTGTAAAAAAGCTTCTCCAACCGCTCCGGTTGTAAGCACAAATACGCCTGCTGCGGTCATAGGTACCGCGACTTTAACTTCAACAATAACGCAGTCAGTTACGGGTACAGGTACCGCGACGGCAGTTTATTCCGCTACCGCCACAATGACCCATACAATAACCTGCAGCATGACGCAGTCTTCAACAGCAGAAAATACTTTCACGCTTACCGCAACGGTTACGCCTGTATTTTCTGCTACGCTGACAGTCACGCGGACATCTTCGGCTACACCTACAAAAACTGTCACGCAGACGAATACGGTGACAGTGACAGCCACGATAACGCTTACCGCAACAGCAACAATAGCCGCCTGGCAGTATGTAGGACCTGCGGGTTTTTCTGATGGAGGTGTAAATTATATTGCCTCATATGTATACAATGGAACGCCATATGTGGCATATCAGGATGAAGCAAACGCAAAGAAAATTCTGGTAAAAAAATATAATGGCGCAGCATGGGAGACAGTTGGAAGCTGGCTTACAAACGGGGAAGCTGACTCGATATCCGTTTTTGTGTATAACGGCATTCCATATGTTTCTTACGCGGATAACGATTACGGTTTCGGCGTGGTAGTGAAAAAATATAACAGTTCAGCGTGGGAACTGGTGGGCACAGGAGGTTTTTCTGCGGCTGATGTATATGACACATCATTGTTTGTTGACAGCGGAACGCCATACGTTGCATACAGGGATGTTGGAAACGGTTCCAAGGCTACGGTTATGAAATTTAACGGAAGCTCATGGGGTGCGGTAGGCAGCGCGGGCATATCAGCCGGAATAATAAATACTCCATCTTTATATGTGTATGGCGGGTCACCTTATGTGGCATATGATGATGTGGCAAACGGCGGAAGATCTGCTGTAATGCAGTACAGTACATCATGGGCAGCGGTGGGTAATGCCGGTTCTTCGGGTTTGCAGGCTTATTATCATTCACTTGATGTATCAACAGGTACACCATACCTGGCTTCAGTGGAAGACGGCATAGTAAAAGTTAAAAAATTTACAGCCGGAAGCTGGGCTCAGGTTGGATTGAATCTTACAACTGTAAGCGTAAATACAGGAGGGTCTTCCAATTCTGCTTACTCATCAATTTGTCTTTATGGCGGCATACCATATGTTGCATACAGCGATGCGGATAATGCAGGCAAGGTAACAGTAAAAAAATATAACGGAACCAGCTGGGTTCTTGTAGGCGCGGCAGGTTTTTCTCCCGGGTATGCGGGTTTTGTTTCCATTCACGCGGATACCGGGACAGGAACACTGTATGTTTCCTTTAAGGATTCAAACCTAAGTGCAAAAGCAATGGTTATGAAATTTACTGAATAATCAAAATATAATGTAAAAAAGCCGGGCTGGAAATTATAAGCCCGGCTTTTTGTGTTTTAAGCGTAATAAGTAAAAGGGGACGGACCTTGTGTTGAGAGTAATAAAAATGGTGCCGGAGCCTGATTCGTGACTTGATAATGGCAATAACAAACGGCAGGCATGGGGATACTTTCTGATTTCAAAGTCCGGCACTATTTCTTTTTTTTCTTTGTATTGCAGGTTTTTCCTTTTATCAAATTGTTGTATAACTGTCAAACATATGTTATACTTTTATTACAACAGGTAAATAACGAACCGAAGGAGGCCGAAGATGAAGTTCATAACAGTACGGGATCTGGCCGTGAAAAATAAAAAAACAAGGCAGATAATGAGCAGGGAAGACAGCGTTTTAACCCTGAACGGAAAACCTATAGCCTATATGCTGCCCATTAATGAGGATAATTTTGAGTTTGTGGTAAATGAGGCTATGAGAATCAAAGCTGCAGCAGCGTTTGGAAGAATGCAGAAAAAGGGTGCGCACGGGGGTATCGGGGAAAAAGAAGGGCTTAAGGAAATTCAAGAATACAGGGCGGATAAAAGAGGCGCCCGTAAAAAAATTAAATGATAAAGGCGGTAATTGATACTAATGTACTTGTATCCGCTCTGTTAAGCCCCGGAGGAAAACCTTCGCAGGTTATGCAGATGGTTTTTGACGGCAGGATATTTCCGGTTGTAAGCAAAGCGGTGCTTGAAGAGTATCAGGGTGTGCTGAGCAGGAAGAAGTTCGGGTTTTCGGCCGCAGATCTGAATGCATTTCTTTTTTTTATGGGAAAAGATGTTTTTGAATGCGTTGATTCGTCCGGGTTTCATGACAACGTGCCGGAAGATGACATTATTTTTATAGCGGCGGCTGTTTCGGGCGGCGCGGATTTTATAATAACAGGAAACATAAAACATTTCCCGGGAAAAAAATATGGGAATACCAGAGTGGTAACACCGGCAGAATTTCTGGAAGTAAGCTAAAGAAATAAAAAAGTAAACCGACACCGTGCCTTGACTCATGACTTTGATAGAATAAAGAGCAACCCAACACCGTGCCTTGACTCATGACTTTGATAGAACAAACGCCAATAAAATATAGCGGAATGCGGATTTGTTGGAAAATAATGATGTTTAAAATGTGTTTCAGAATACAGCCGTGTAAATAAAATAAGCGTTTAAAATTTATTATTTACGTGGTTTTAAAGAAAGTGCCTTAAAATTTGGCGGATTTTTGTATTATGTCTTTAGTCAAGGCACGGTGTTGGGATTTCTTTTTGCCAATAGGGCACGGCCCAATGGCTGATATATACTTTTATGGTCCATTACCGGCATTTGCCCGCTTGAAATATTACTTTAAATATGCTTTAATATAAAAAAGGAGGGCATATGCCGGATACCAGATTTATAACCACAAATCACATAATTGCCCTTGTTGCCGAGATTAATGAATTAAAAGGTAAAATAGAGGGTTCCAGAGTCAAGCTTGCGTATAAACCCGCGCTTCAAAAAGAAGCTTTTTTACGCAACGCCCTTGGCTCAACAGCTATAGAAGGTTTTGTACTTAGCCTTCCGGAAGTTAAAGCGCTGGCAGCGCAGAAAAATCCCGGACGGGAATTAAGCATTGCCGAAAGGGCGGTCTTAAATTATCTTGCAGCTATCAGGTTTGTTCAAAAAGCATCCAAAAAACCGCTCTCACAGAACACTATATTAAAACTTCATCAGATAACCACGGAAGGCACGTTAAAGGGCAGCGCGGCCGGAGAGTACCGTAAAATACAGAATTATGTAGTTGATGGTCTGGGTAACATAATATACAAACCGCCGGCCTCAGTTAAGGTGTTAAAGCTTATGCAGGATCTGGAGAAATGGATAAAAACAAAGGCAATAGATTATCCCGCAGAAATCGCATCGGGGCTTATTCATTATAAGTTTGTGGCTATACACCCGTTTGTTGACGGCAATGGAAGGGTAGGCAGGCTTCTTGGAATGTGGGAGCTGCTAAGGCGCAATTTTGACACGCTACATATTTTTTCCGTGGATGATATCATATACAGGCACAAAAGGAATTATTATCTTGCGCTTAAATCCGCATCCGGCGGAGACTTAACAGGCTGGCTTGAATTCTATCTGGAAGCGGTGGCGCAGGCTTTGACAGAAGCCTGGACGCGCGTTTTGGAAGCGGGTGTAGTTTCCATGGGCCGGGATATTACACTTACCCCAAAACAGGAAAAAACACTGAATCTGCTTAGAAACGCAGGCAGATTAAGCGTAAAGGAATTATCATCCGCACTTAAGATTACAGTACAGGGAACACATTTTATTTTAAAACCACTGCAGAAAGCGGGTATAATAGCAAGAACCGGCGGCAGAAAAACAGGAAAATACGAACTGGCGGAGTAGTATGTCATTATATCCGTTTCAAAGACAAGTAACCCGACATCGTGCCTTGACTAATGACTTTGACAGAATAAACTCCAATAAAATATAGCGGAATGTGGATTTTTTTGGTATTGTCAATTGGTTAAGTGGGTGACACCAATTTGATTGATTTAAAAAAAGATAGACTTAAAGGGGTGAAGATTAATGAAGATTAGGGTGATTTTTATTTGTTTGTCTGTTTTTCTATTTTCCTGGAATTTACATGCTTTTTCTGAGCAGTCGGAGGCAACTGCGACACCTACATGTATTCCGCTGAAACAAATAAGTGTTAAAAAAGCAATGAATTTTGAAATACAAATAGGCGAAGAACTGGAAACTTTTACCAACAGGGAAAACAATTATGTTTTTATAGGTAAATCAGATACTTTAAAAAACGGTAATTTTGATGTTCTTGTTGTTAAAACTGATGCCGGCGGTAAAATAATGTGGAAAAAGTATTTTGGGGAAGCTGAAGATGATTGGGGCATTGATATAATTGCCGCTGCAGACGGATACGTTTTTGCCGGAAGTTCAGGTGATAAACCATTTATGGCTAAAATAGACGAAATGGGCAAACTTTTGTGGTATAAAACCTTTAATGAAAAAATTAAGGAGGGGTATTTTACATCAATTACAGTAAACCCTGCCGGGGATATTGTTGCCACGGGCCAGATTGATGATGAGAATGATGATAACGAGAAGGTTTTTATTGTTAAAATGAATTCTGCGGGGGAAGAAGTAAAAAGAGAAAGTTTTATAGGTACACATACAAAATCTGCAAGAGGGTATAAAATTGCTTTTATTTCTGAAAATAAGTATTTGGTATCCGGTAATTTATGGAAAAATGGTTTGTTGTTTTCTATGGATGAGGATCTTAATCCTATTAATACAATCACAATGAATAATAAAGGGATTGATGAGGGGCTTCGTCTTGAAACGGTATACAGCGGCAACGCAGGTGATTCCATCCGCGATTGGGGATATGTCAGATGCGCGGAGCTGCATGATTTTGTGGATGTAAACGATAATATTTTTGCAATAGCAATATTAGATGGTGAAGATTTTGCACCTATGCAGAGATACCTTATGAAGTTTGAGAAGTTTACGCCAAAAAAGGGGTATTTATATTCTACTTTATGCAGGAATTTTGACATGCGGTCAATTTGTAAGACGGCCAACAGGGATATTTTTGTAAGCGGTGATACCTGTAAAACATCTGGTTTATTTTCATCCTGCGACAACGTTATTCTTAATGTTGACAGCGATTTAAATATAAATTGCGCATATTCCCTGAAGGTTGGCGATTACACAAGAGTAATTGATATGAAAACCTGCAGCGACGGCAGGCAGATAATTTTTGGAGAGTTTTATGAAAAAGAATTCCGCGAAAAAAACAAATACACTTCAAATGACGAAACGAAAAAGAAATATTATATTGTACAGACAGACAATGATTTTTCTATATTAAAATAACCCGACACCAAGAAAAAGCATAACAGCAGACGGATAAGAGTGGAGAGTTAATACTGCCGGATGCGGGAAATAAATATTAATAACAGGGGAAAATTATGGGAAATAATGGTGCAAGGTCAAGAACGCTGACGTTTTATTTGTGTTTGTTTTTGGGAATCGGCATTGGCGGGTTTCCGGACGGTGACGGCTATGCCTTATCCGCGTGGTCGCCTGCAGGCTGTGCGATAGCAATAATATTGCTGGTATTGGGGGCAATAGGCGGCGTTTTTTCTCTCTTTGTATTTTTGCTTTAGGCTCAATTCAAATTTGGGGTCAGACTCCAAAATTGAATTGCGATTCTAAGAAAAATTATTAAAAAAACGGCGGAGGTTTAAATGATGAAAAAATTTGTATTTGTATTTATTATGATTGCGGTAACATCCCTGTTGGCGGCGGCGGATGAATACCTGTTTGATGTCACGGTAGGCGGAAAAACATCTGACAGTATATGGATAATTGATAAACGCGGCGGGGATACATATTTATATAATAATATTGACGGCGTTACAACAACCGCTGTAAACACTCCTGACGGCGAAACTTTACGGTTTACAATAGATGACGATAAAAACAATATTCATATAAAAACAGAAAGAATGGGAAATGATATTTTTTCCATGGGAGTTTTCAAAGGAAACAGCATAAGCAAAACGGTTAAGTCTGAAGAGGGCAAACCTCTTTATCAGTATATATTTGTCCAGGGCGGCAGTTTTGCACTGTCAAAAGAGAAATCACAGGAATTCGCAATGGTAAGGCCTTTTGATTTTGAAGTTTTTAACATGAAGCTGGAGAAAAAAGGAAATGAAACAATTGATGTTCTTGGAAAACCGACGGAAACAGTAAAAGTGGAAATGAGAATGGCGGGATTTTTGTCTGTGTTTTGGAGCGCGGATTTTTGGTTTAGAACTTCAGACGGCGCCGGGGTGAAATACAGAGGGCCGCAGGGCCCGCCGGGAAGCCCGGAAGTGAACATAAAACTTATCAAAGAAACCCATAAGTAAGAAAAGATAATAGGGGACGGACCCTAAGTTGAGAGTTGAGAAACAAGTAAACGTGTTAGGCCTCACTTGGGTATAAGAGAATGGGGCGGAGATGACAGGTGACAGGGCAATTTCAACCGATAAAGGGATTTTATTGACAAAACTGCTTTTATATTGTATATTTCTAAAAACATGTAAAAAAGGCGGTTTTTGGAAATGAAGTATATTGACTTTAAAAACAGTTATCAGAATGTACCTGTGTTTAATATTTCCGCGCTGGAAGGCGCGGCTTTAAATCGGCCTTCGCTTAGGGATAATATCAATAAATGGACAAAAAAGGGTTATCTGTACAGGCTTAAGAATAACCTGTACACGCTTAATGACAATGACAGGAAAATCCCTTTAAGCAGGTTTTTCATCGCCAATTATATCTATACTCCTTCATACGTAAGCATGGAATACGCCATGTACCATTACGGAATGATTCCGGAGACTGTCCATGAAATGACATCCGTAACCGCTTCCAAAACCGCTGTTTTTGAAAATCATTTCGGCGTGTTTTCATATTCCAACCTTAAAAGCGCGCTTTTTTTCGGCGCTGTACCGCAAAAAGATGAAAATGGAATGAATGTACTTGTGGCGGCGCCGGAAAAGGCGTTTCTTGATTTTGTATATCTTAGATATTGCAGGCGTTCTAAAACAGAACCTATTGAAGGTTTTATTGAAAAAAACAGGGTGCAGAACCTTAAATTGCTTGATAAAAAAGTCCTAAACGCTTATATCGTCAAATTTCCGGCAAGATATGCAGAAACGCTGCGCCGGGCTTATGAAAAGGGGGAAAAATGAAAGAACTTATTTTTCAGGATATTGAAAAAAATCAGTCGGCAGAGCAGAAAACAAACATACTAAGGGAAAACCTGCAGGTTATTATTTTAAAGGAACTTTCAGACCGGGGTATGTTTAAGAATATTTCATTTGTGGGCGGAACCGCGCTGCGCATTGTACACGGTTTAAACCGTTTTTCGGAAGATCTGGATTTTTCGCTGACCCTGAAAAAGGGATTTGATTTTGACGCAATGTGCCAAGGGCTTTATAACAGCCTGAATAAAAGCGGCATTGAATATAATAAAAAAACCGGAGGGCAGGCGGTAAAGTTTTTGTTTTTAAAATTCCCTGGGCTTATCGCTCAGGCCGGCGCGGGCAGTATGAAGTCCCAGAATATAAGCGTTAAAATTGAAGTGGATATGAATCCGCCCGGCGGGTGGCGCAATGAGACCGTGCTGATAAATAAATTTTATATTTTTCAGCTTAACTGCCACGATTTGCCGTCGCTGTTCAGCGGCAAACTGCACGCCTGCCTGTTCCGAAAATATTCAAAGGCAAGGGATTATTACGACCTGTTGTGGTACCTTACAAAGAAGGTAACGCCTAATTATAAAATGCTTTCAAATGCCGCGCGCCAGACAGAGAATAAAGAAGCGGTTTATGACAGTGCAAATCTGCCTGCGGCGCTTTTAAAACGTCTTGAAAAGGTTGATTTTAAACAGGTTAAATCGGATGTTGAAAAATTTCTTATAAATAGAAATGAAGCGCAGATGCTTACGCTGCCGGTATTTAAACAGCTTATAAAGAATAAAAGCTGGAGCGGGGAATAATTAAGTAAACATGTCCTGCCGTGTTTATAAAGTAACCCGGCGCCGTGCCCTGACTAAGGGTTTTAGCGGAATATGCAAAGATGAAATACAGCATGTCGCGTGTTTGTTATTAAATTTTAAACGCCCTGTCCGGTGGTTTACCACGGACAGGGCGTTTTTAATTAAAAGATAGTGAATTTATTTCTTAATTTCAAAAAGTGAAAACAGCTCTTTTTCGTCTTCTGTATATGTCTTAATATCAGTTTTATCAAACGCGGTGCGGTAAAAAAGATAGATAAGCCTGTCTTTTTTCGTGGTAAAGAACACGTTCCATTTTGTCCCGGTGCTTTCATCCGCGTTTGGAACAACAGCTTTAGACCATTTTGTGCCGTTTACCATAACAGGCAATATTTTAATTTTTTCATCAAGGTTCCATTTTGCCGGAATTGAATTGCTTTCATTTCCGTTATTTATCCTTGCTTCCAGGGCGTGTATCAGCTTTAAAGGGGAATTGATTACCCCGGAATCTCCCATAAGCGTTTTTTCAACTTCGGTCAGTTCAATTGACCTTATCATTGCCGCGTATATTCCTTGTTTGCCTGTTTCGTTATGCCTGATTACAGTGTAACTGTAATGGCCCGGAGGCAGCTTGATAAAATACCAGTTTTCGTTCATTTGCAAATTGATATCCTCTGATAAAACCGCGGTGTTGCCGTAAATGGCTTTTAGAATTTTGTTAAAACCGATTGATTTTGTGACAAATACTGCCGCAATTATTCCGGCGGCTGTTAAAAAAATTATTAACGCGGCTGTAATCGCGCAGCCCGCGCCGGAGTCTATTGCTTTTATTTTATCAGGCGATATTTCATCGGCTTTGGACGCGCGTATTTTTGCGTAAGTGATGTATTGTATTGACTGGACTATGGTGCTTAACAGATTGAAAATGATCATTAAAGGAAAGAATAAAAAAGCGTTTACAGGCGCTAACCTGTAAATAAAAGGCGTGAAAACTGACACAAGGACAAAAAGCAGCATGGTCAGGAAGATTATTCCGGCGTTTCCTTTTGACAGATGCGAACTAAGTTTTAATGGCCCTATTTCTTTATCTTCCACGATAACCGCAATGACGGCAAACCAGTATTTAAAAGCTATTATTATACCGGGAATTATTAACAGAAAAGAACCCGCCATGATTGCCGCGGTTATAAGTAATCCTACCAATAACAGCTTTCCGCTTACTTTAACGCCGGCCATAAAAGCCTCTGAAAAACTTATTTTAACGCCGTTATAAGATTTATGAAATAACGTGTATAGCGCGCCGTTGTTTACCAGCATAAGAAACGCGTTTATAAGCATCGCGGGAATAATAAAAGAACTGCTTGCTTTTCCCGCGGCAGCAAGGTAGTGAGTGACTGCATAGGGTATAAGCGAAATAAGGTCAATAATTATAATTAAAGCCAGATTGTTAAAGTATAGCTGCGCCCCTTCCTTGACACTTTCTGTAAAAGAAACCTTTTTTGTCTTTTCCATTAAAACCCTCCCAGGTATAGTTTAGTAAACTGCAAACAATTTATTTTGCGGTAAAATTGATAAAGTGTCAATTGCAAAATAGTTTAAATGGGAATATAATAAATTGTTTTAAAATATCAGGAGGGTGTATGAAAAAATATATATTACTTTTGGGGTTTTTATTGCCGGCTTTAAATCTTTTTGCGGTTGACGGGGTTCTGCTGATCCATAAAAACTTTAATCTGGAAGACCACTGGTATAAAACCGTTTATGAGAATGCTCCTAATATCGCGACAACGGGAAAAGTCTATCAGGATGAATTTTTCTTTATAAATGTTGTTTTTGGGAATTATAAAGCTGATAAAAACGGGCATATGAATGTTGTTTATGATATTAAAGTTACAAATCCTGAAAATGAAATATATTTTCAGCAGAAAGATATACCCGCAATTGAAACGGATGGGCTTAATCCTAAAGGAGTTTATATTGCCCGCGGAAACATAAAGATTAACCTTGAAAAAGACAAACCGCTTGGGAAGTATAAAGTTGAGGCTGTGCTTAAAGATAAAATTGAAGGAAGCGAGAAAAAACTGGAAGGCGATTTTCAGCTTGCGGAGTTTGAAGGGGAAGAGCCGGTTAAAAATGACGATGAACTTGGCGAATGGATGATGAATTATTATAAAAAGCCGGAACCCGGAAAGGTGTTAGCCAATTATTTGTATTATGGCAAAAGTGCATTATCAGAAAGCGACAGTTCTTTTGTGCCAATGTTTGCTTTTGTCCTTAATGTTTTTAATAATAATATGTTTTTAGTGCCAATAGCGCTTGAAGAGTATAAGAAAGTTGATTTAAAGGCAAAACTTTACCTGCTGTGGCTTTTTAGGTATTCGGATTATGATTTTAAAGATTTTTTTGCCGGCCTTAAGGGCGATGAAAAAACCGCTTACGAAAAGATAAAAGACGTCGAGTACGTAAAAAATCCATATAAAAGTATTGAAGACGGCGGGCAGCTTGACGCATTGTGGGGGGAGTTTTTTGCCACCGGCAGTTATAAACCGGTTAAGCGGCTTGTTGAAGTCCTTGAATACGGCAAATATAATGACAGGGTGGATAATTATAAAAATATCACCAGCCCCACCAAGAAAGATAAAGAAGAACTTTTAAAAGGTGCTATCTTTGGCGCCGCGGTAAAATCACTGTTAAGCAACTGCAGCCGGCATGATTTGGTTTTTGATTACTGTTACTTTGCCTATGAAAATGAAAAAGATCTGGATGCCGGCGCCCGTTCATGGCTTGCTTCTTTGTTAAAAAACGTATTGAAGCAGAAAGACAAGGAAAAATAGCAAAAAGGGATTATTATCGTTATTTACACGTTGAGGAGGGTTTATGAAAAGGACTTTATTTATTATGTTAATTCTGACTTTATTCTGCGCTTTTGCTTTCGGTGATTCCGAACAATACAGCAAAGGCTGCTCGCTTATCGGCGAAGCGGAATTTGACAGCGCGGATGCCCTTGCGGATTCTATGATAAAATCCGGTAAGAATGTCCACGAGGGCTACACGCTTAAATCAAGCATATATCTGTCCCGGTATCTTGTTAATAAAGGTGATGTGGCAATTTTCCGCAATTTTGATGAATCTATATTCTCCCGTGCTGCCGCATATACGGGAGGCCTTCCTTATACTGTAGATAAAGAAACAGCTGCCGTGTCAGAGGGGTATTTGATAAAGGCGATAAAGGCAAAACCGGACTGGCTGACATCTTATTACACGCTTTGCCATATGTACTCGGTTTCATATAATACAGACAAACTTATAGGGATGATAAAGCGCATGAAGGCACAGTTTCCGGACAACCGCGATATGATAGCGAATTTTGGGGATTACGCCGTAAACCTGTATAAAAGGGCGGATTTTAATTCTGCTGTAAAGGTCTATAAAACATTGATAGAAATTTACCCGAAAGAATCACTGTTTTCAAACGACCTTGCGGTGTTGTATGTCCGTGAAGGCGATTACGAAAAGGCGGTGAAGTACGCTGATAAGTGTATGGAAATCGGGAATGTTGACAGCATTACGGCAATGACTGTTACTTCTATTTATTTTTCGGTTGAACAATATGCCAAAGCACTGAAAGCGGCGGAGATTTATTCCAAACTTGAAGGCAATGATTATCATCTTGCATACAAGGGGATGTATCAGCGGCTCTATAAAAAGCCTTCCTGGGCAAACACCCTGAAGCAATTCAAAAAAGGCGAAGATAATGATGTTGAATTCATTAATTTATTTATCGGGCAGGGCGATAAAGCCGATCTGAAAACCCTGAAAATAAGTAATATTGACAGCAACCTTCGTATGTTTGCTCTTGAAATAATGGGTAAAGAGAATCCGAAATCGCTTATCATTAATATTAATCTGGCGTATGACCTTTTAAAATACAGCCTTTATTCCAGGTCGAAAAAAGTAATGGACAGAATATATGCCAATGTTACCCTTTCAAAAGATGAAAAAAGGGAAGTGGATTATTACTACGCGTGGGCCCTGCAAAATCTTGCGGATAAGTCCGCGGCGGATAAATACTGGTCCGGCCTTTGTGAAGATGACGATGCCTACATTCATGATGCCGCGTATTACTTTCTGGGTATAAACTCCGCGAAGGCAGATACTGACAAGGCCCTGAAATATTTTAAAGTGATTAATAAAAGCGGTTCAAATACAAAATACGCGCAGATGGCTGATGATATGGTGAATAATATAAACGATGCTGATTTCAAAATGCCACGGATGATGGATATAAGCAATTCGCTTGAAATGCATCCGTCGGATAAGTGAACGGGGGCAGGCCTTGCTGATAACTTTTATCTTTGTCAGGGGTTGATTTTACCCGTGCTGCGGTAACTTTAATTTTAAATCTGATGTAATAAAATAACATTAATGAAAGGGGGTTGTATGGCACATCCGGGGAGTAATTCATTCAAACACCTTGTTGAAAAGTGGGCGGAGGCTTATAACAGCCATAATGCGGATGCCATCGCGGAGTTATACCATGATGATGCGGTCAATACGCAGATTCCTTACCCAAGCCCTGTACAGGGACGGGAAGGTATCCGGGCTGTATATAAAAAGACTTTTCAGGCTTTCCCTGATATCCGCCTTGAAGTTGAAAAACTGCTGGAAAACGGTGACGGGGCGGCGATTGAATGGGTATTCAAAGGCACAATGAGCGGTGATTTTGCGGGGCATCCGCCCACAGGCCGCGGTTTTAATATGCGCGGATGTGAAGTTTTTCAGTTTAGGGAAGGGAAGATTATTTCGCAGCACGGATACTGGGATAAACAGACGATGTTCAGCCAGCTGGGTATTTAAAAGCGATGGGGTCAGCCCTTGCTTACAGTTCTTTTTAAACTAAAATATTGTGAAATGCATAATACTAAACGCCTTATCCGGGGTTAAAAGTGGAAAGTAAATGCATCTTATTACATTTCTCTTGTGTATAACGATTTTTAACTTTTTGTTATACGAAATCATCTTTTTCTGATATACTTGTATACAGGATAAAAAGGAGGATGGTATGAAAACGCAGCTGAAGGCATTAAGGCTTGAAAAATCTGTTTTAGATTCCCTTGTTCCTATTATAAAACGGAAAAAAACCAATTTTTCCACAATCGTAACAGAGGCGATAGAAAATTATATTGAAGCACAGCATTTTTCAGAAGATATTGAGGCGGGTTATGGGGCCTGGAGTGATAAAAAACATCCCGAACTTAAAAACGGAACTGATAATTATGTAAGAAAGATGCGCAAAGGCAGAAAAATCTGATGCCGTTATTTGATACGGATGTTTTAATTGATATCCTTCGTGGTAAGGCCGGGGCAAAAGAGGCCGTATTAAAATATTCCGGCATGGAAAACCTGATAAGCGTTATTACCTATGGTGAAATACTGTTTGGAATGAGAGAACATGAAGATGAAAAAACACTGATGTTTTTAAATGCTTTTAAAACGGTTGGTGTTGAAAAAGAGACAGCTGAAATTGCCCTTGATATAAAACGCAGGTCAAAAGGCCACTCTTTAGAGTTGTATGACTGCCTGATAGCCGCAATCGCAATAAAGAGAAATATACCCCTTATAACGCGTAATAAAAAGCATTATCCGGATAAAAGGGTAAGGGTTATAACTCCGGAATATTGATTATTTTTTGAAAATAAAATTACCACGCCGGGCCCTGAAAGTAGAAAGTTAATGTGCCAGGTATTGCTTATAATTTTTATTTGTTAAATGATGTGGAAACTTATAATTCAATACGCCCTGTCGTGGGTCTTAACTGAGGATAGGGCGTTTGCTTTCTGTCTTTTGTCTTGGGTTTAACAACGAAAAACGAGACGCAATGTATTGCGTCTCTACTTTAAACGACAACAACCGGTTAATGACGGTGCGTGATTTTCGGTCTGATGATTTTAAGGATTATCAGAGGTGAAGATAAAAGGTTAAAAGCGGACATTTTCACTTTGCCAAAAATCCGGAAAAACACCAAATATTTCCTTGACACCATGATTTATTGTATTAAAATCAATTCGGGAAAGCAAATTCCTTTTTTTTGATACTTTATTTAAACGCTTTAATAATAACCTTAGACGGGGGTTTTATGATAAGAAAAACTGTTTTGAATGCGAAATTTCGCGTGATGATTTTTATGACGGTTATGTTTCTGATGCTGTCTTCCTTATTATACTCCACTCCGTTATCACAAAACGGGCAGCTGAAGGTTATAGGTAATCAATTGTCAAATGAATGCGGACAGGCAGTACAGCTTAGGGGTGTTTCCAGCCATGGGCTTCAGTGGTATGGTTTGGCAAGCTGCATGGATTATTGCTGTGCGACAGAATCGGCTATTCAGTATCTTGCAAATACTGCCGGAATTGATATTTTCAGAATTGCGGTTTATCCGGATGATGACCCCACTTTTGGATACATATCAAATCCCAGCGGATTTACGGCACAGGTTAACAATCTTGTTCAGATATGCGAGCAAAACGGGATATATGCCCTAATAGACTGGCATGTAATGGGCGAATCCAATCCGCTTGTGAATCTGACATATGCACAGCAGTTCTGGAGCGACATGGCAACCGCCCACAAGGACAGGAAAAATGTAATCTATGAAATATGTAATGAGCCAAACTATACAAACGGCGACGGTTCATGGACAAATATCAGAACTTATGCAAATACAATAATACCGCTTATAAGAGCGATTGATCCTGATTCGGTTATAATAGTGGGAACCCCTAACTGGTCACAGCTTGGTTCTGATGTTGTAAACAACAAACTTTCATATTCCAATATCATGTACACATTCCACTTTTACGCGGCAACTCATGACACAAGCATGCTTACTCCTTATATCAATCAGCTTCCTATTTTTGTTACCGAGTGGGGTACAACAGAGGCATCGGGCGCGGGAGGGACAAACAATACCAGGGCAGATGAATTTATAAACATAATGGCCGGTAATACAGGCGGCCCTAAAATAAGCTGGTGCGCATGGTCATGGTCAGAGGCTCCGGAAACTTCAGGCATGCTGAATGTTGGAGCGTGCACTTCAGAGAACTGGACATCGCTGAAACCGACCGGTTCTTATGTCATGGGAAAGATTTCAAGTCCCGCTGATAGTTTTGGCACATGTTCTGTTCCAACCCCTACGCCTACCAGCAATGGGCTGACCCCTATACCAACAGAGACAATTCCGGCAACAGACCTGCGCCTGGACAGCATGACGGATGGGGATGACACCAGCAATATTTGTACATACTGGTATTCATACGATGACAGTAATGACTGTACTGATAAGGACTGTGTGGCCAATCCGCATGGAAACTCGCAGATAGTTCCATGGTCAAAGGACCATTGGGAAGATCTTGGACTGCCGGTTCAGAAATTCTACATGCAGCAGCCGGGACGCAACGGCGCGGGCGATTACGCCGCGCGTATTACGGGCGTGGTCACCACTACGTTCTTATACGGATTTACAGGGCTTGGGCTTCCGCTTGTGGAACCGGAAGGACCCGTTAACATAAGCACGGCCACCGGAATAAGTTTCTGGTGTAAAAGCAGCCAGTCCAGGGATTTCAGGCTGAAAATAAATTCACCGCAGGCATTCGGCGGAAAGTTAGACGAAGACATGTACGGTTATGTCTTTACCGCGGGAACTTCGTGGCAGAAAGTAACTGTTGATTTCTCCAGCCTGTTATTTTCACAGGAAGGCTGGGGAGACAAAACCGTAACAAAAACAATGGCGCTTTCTGCTGTTGATACAATTCAGTGGCAGACGGAAGGCCAGACAGGCGCGCCTTATAATTATGACCTTTGGATTGACGACGTGGTGCTTTTAAACGCGCCTGCCGCCCTTAAGACGGTTGCTGCCGGCGGCTGTTCACCGCCCACTAACACGCCCACGTGGGATCCGTTACAGCCTACTTTTACAAAAACACCCACGCCTGCTTATGAAATGCGGGTTAACTGCGGCGGCGCCCAATATACTGACGGCGCGGGCAAGATATGGCAGGCAGACAAGGCTTTTACAACAGGTTCGTGGGGGTATGAAGGCGGCGGCGGAGTTGCCGATAATTCAGCCAATGGCGTAGCCGGGACCACGGATGATACGCTTTACCAGTTTGAAAGGTGGGGAAGCCCGTTTTATCGCTTTACACTGCCCAACGGCACTTATCAGGTTACTTTAAAATTCGCGGAGATGTATTTTACAGGAACGGGTTCAAGGATTTTTGATGTATTAATTGAAGGTGTTACTGTCGTTGATAATCTGGATATTGTAGCCGCGGTCGGCGCTAAAACCGCACACGACGTTACGGTAATAGTAACCGTGACTGACGGCAGGCTTGACATAACTTCAAGTGCAACCGTGGACGGCGCGCTGTTTAACGCCATATCAATTATGGGATATTCTTCGCCTGTTAATACGCCCACTTATACACACACCGCAACATATTCGCGGACTTTTACACGCACATATACAAGGACAGCCACAAGGACGGCAACGTCCACGGCTACAAGGACAATTACAAGAACATCAACACCGGTTATAACTCTTACCAATACGGCAACAAATACTTTAATTGCCACGCGTACGGTCACGGTTACAAACACTGCTGTTCAGACATTCACTTTTACAAGAACCGCAACGCAGACCGTCACAAGAACGCAGCAGCCAAACACGGCAACTAACACAGTTACACGGACACTTTCCGCAACGCCCACTAATTCCGGGACAATAACAACCACCATTACCCCGACAGTTACTGTTACGCTTACTTCAACTGACTCGCCGACGCCCACGGCAACAACAGGGGCGTACCTGACAGCCGTAATAAATGTTTCTCCTGACACTGTAAATACGGGCGATACCATAACGGTAATAATGCAGGTGGAAAACACAGGTACAGGCGCCGCCTCTGATGTATTGCCTTCAGGCCTTGTGCCTTCGGGTACGGGAAGCGTGACGCTGGTTTTGGCGCCGTCTATAGCGGTAACCATACCTGCGGGAGCAACCGCTTCGTTTACCTGGATATATACTGCGGCATCGCAGGGAGTTGTTACATTGCAGGCAAGCGCGGGCGGTATTGACTCTGTTGGGACATGGCCGGTAACAAGCGGGGTTGTCACAAGCAATAATCTGGCAATAGGCGTGCCGCTGCCCACGAACACACAGACATATACGTTCACGGACACCGCGACAAATACGCCGACTTTTACCCATACATTTACCGCGACAGATACAGCAACAGACATGCCTACGCAGACTTATACAAACACGCCTACTGACACAACAACCGATATACCAACTGAAACGTCAACACATACGCCTTCGTACACATCCACACATACGGCCACAGATATGCCGACAGGGGCAAATACGCACACGTTGACAAATACTCCCGCTGTTACGGCAACGCATACTGATACCGCGACGAATACGCCGACAGATATCCCGGCTGAAACGTTCACGCACACTTCAACGTATTCCGCAACCAATACTTTTACACGCACATATACATCCACAAATACTCCCACGCACACTAATACTAATGCATGGACTTCAACAAACACTCCTGTTGACACATCCACATACACCCACACGCCGACAAATACACCTGAAAATACGGCCACTTATACTAACACTCCGGAAAACACATTTACGCCCACGCCGACTTTAACGCCGGCGGGTTCCAAAGACCTTGAAATTAAGGATGAATTTGTATTCCCAAACCCGTATAATCCGAATCTTGGATTGCCTTTCAGGATAAGGGCATCTTTCACCGGCGGGCACAGCAGTGTAAGCATAAAGGTTTACACCCAGTCGCTGCGCTGTGTTAAGGAATTTACTTTTGCAGGTTCTGCCTGGCCGGGGATAAGGACAATGGAAGTTCCCGCGCCTGTGCTTTTAAATCTGGCGTCCGGCAGTTATTATTTTGTGATAACGGCAGAGGATAAAACCGGCAAAAAATCCGCAAGCGGAATTTCAAGTTTAATAATACTTAAATAAGTGCGGTTTAATATTTCAAAAGCCCTGTTTTAGGCCTTAATCCTGAATAGGGCTTTTGACAGTTGAAAATATAGGGGGAATTATAATGTTTAAAATGGGCAGAATTCAATTTTTATTAAGTGTATTTTTGTTGTTTACATCAAGTCTTATGGCGGTTCAAGTGTATGAAACTGATTTGACAACAAAAGTTCCGGCTGAAATCAATTATCAGGGGTATATTACAGACAGTGCCGGGGTGCCTATAAACGGATTAAAAGACATCAATATTTTAATTTATGATTCTTTAACAGGCGGTAATATGATGGCAAGTACAATACGTTCATCTGTTAATATATCAAACGGTTATTTTAACCATATATTCGGATCGACAACTGAAAGAGAAGGAGGAGTGTTTAAATATTATTATACCTCTACCGGTAATTCAAGCATACGATATAATGTTGATTTCAGAAAAAAATACTATATTGAAATACGGTTTACTGATGTAGGTTCGTCAGCATGGGAAACACTTTCTCCGCGTCAGGAAATGACATCAGTTCCTTATGCTATGGCTGCCAGAAAAGTTGTTTATACCCAGGTGCTTACAGTGGCTTATGACGGCGGCGACGAAGGCTCTGTTTCGCGTGCGGTTGATAGAATATTGGGGCAGGGTACTTATTCAACCGAGGGGCCTTTGACGCCTGCGCCTTCTATTAACACTCCGTGGGTTATAAAAGTTCAGGGCGGCCGTTTTAATGAAGCCGGCACAACCGGCGGTTCGGGCAGGGTGATTTTGCCTGATTACGTTTCGGTAGTGGGTGAAAGTTCAAAAAGTTCGCAACTTGATTTAGGGGGTATAACACTGGGCAAAAGTTCATCGCTTGAAAATATTAAAATATGGGGTGGAACCGGTCTTAACATCATTAGTGCTTCAAATGTTACGGATGCACGTGTACAAAACTGTGTTATTGAAGGGCAAAATATAAATTTTGGTATAGATTTTTCGGGTTCGGTTAATTGTGTCGCACAAGGAAATCAAATAATTGGATATGGCGCCGGCGCGGCAAAAGGAATTAATCTGGCCGGTTCAAGTTATTGTTATGTAAAGGATAATTTAATAGATATTGCATATTCTGTACTTCCCGCAAGTACTTCCGGTTCCAGGGGTATAACAGATTCCGGTACGCCGTTTATTGACTGCTACATAACAGGCAATACTATCAGATATGTTACAACGGGTGCGGCGGGCACTACAGCTTCAGTCGGAATATTTCTTACAGCAGGGGGAACCGGCAGTGTTGCGAACAATGTTTTTCATAAAGGTGCGCCCGCTAAAGATATTGTGAACGGTGCTACAGGCGCCCTGCCTGTATGGGGCGCCGCCGGCCCGCGCGGTAATTTTAATATGCGCAGCGACGGGACTGCCATGCCGTCTTTTTAAGGGTAAAAGATGAAAAAAGTTTTCTTTTTTTTAGCGGCTTTTTTAATATTTAGCGTTTTTTCTTTAAACGCGCAGTCATCCGCGAATTATACGATTGTTAAAAATGTCCTTGATGGAGGTGGAAATACATCTTCTTCTTTGTCGTATAAGTTGTTGAATGCAGTGGGGCAGATTGCTGTTCAGACTTCTTCATCTTCCGGGTATATACTTTATTCGGGTTACCTGCATCCTGCCGCGCCTGCTAATACCGCCACTGTGACGGCCACAATTACGTCAACGGAAACAATTACGGCTACAGCGACAATGACACAGACAAAAACAAATACAGCCACCTGCTCGCCGACAATTACACTGACCCCAAAAAATACATTTACCCCAACTGTAACCGCAACGGTTACATGTACACCCACGCCAACCCCGGAACTTTTTGCCGCCAATTTATCCGGCGCTTATTGTTATCCGTCGCCTTTAAGGATGGACAGGGGAAATAATATTTTGTTTTTTGTAAATCTTACAGAAAAAGCGGTAATTAGAATTTATAATTTAAACGGGGAACTTGTTTATACGGCAATAAAGGATGACAAATCACCCGGTTTTTCATGCAATCTTAATGGCAGCGCTTTTGTACCGGGAGTATATGTTTATGTTATATCTGACGGCAGCGGCGGTATAAAAAAAGGTAAATTCGCGGTTTTGCGTTAGGGCCGGAAAAAATCTTTTTATTATTCATCAAATAATAATTAATTGGCTTAGTGGGCTATATCAATAACAGGGGATTGTATGAAGTTAAACTGCAGTAAGATTTTAATTTTTTTGATTATAATATTTTATACGGCTCTCCCTTTACGCGCCGCGGAAAATATCAGCGGCACGGAATTCCGGCTTATGTTTAACAGGGCCGGCTCCGCGTCATCGTCAAAATATCTGATAATACTGAGCGCTGTAAATACATCGGGCACGGTTGAAATTCCGGGACTGTCATTTTCTCAGCCGTTTACGGTATCCCCCGGCGTGGGAACAAAGGTTGCGCTTCCCGTTGATGCTTATGTTACATGTCATGATTGTATAGAGCAAAAAGCGGTTCACATAACGGCGGATAATGATGTCGTTGTATACGGTTACAATATGGCAACTTATTCATCCGATGGTTTTTTGGGCATACCGGTCAGTGCCCTTGGTACGGAATATTTTATTTCAACGTTCGGGAATTTCACCACTGATCCGGAAATGGGAGTCGCCGCGTCGGAAAATAATACGACTGTTACTATTAACCCTTCTGTCAGCACAGGTTCAAGGCCGGCGGGAGTTCCTTTTAATATAGTGCTTAATGAGGGGGATGCATATCAGCTCTATGAAAATCTTGATCTTACAGGCACGCATGTTACCGCGGATAAACCTATAGCTGTTTTTTCGGCTCATGAAAATGTTTTTGTGCCGTCAATGACACTTGCGGGGTCTTCAAGCGATCACATTGTTGAACAGAATTTTCCGGCATACAGCTGGGGTAAAGAATTTATCACGGCTCCTACCGGTAATTATATGATAAATGATACTTACAGGGTTGTGGCTTTAAGCGACGGGACGGCGGTAAACATAAATGGGGCTGTTGTTGCAACCATAAACAGGGGAAAATTTTACCAGACTGCGCTTTCCATGCCGTCCAGAATAACAACAAGCAAACCGGCACAAGTCATGCAGTATATGCACAGTGTTGACTACGGCGGAAAGGACCCGTCCATGATAACCGTGATTCCGTGCGAACAGTTCAGGAATTCTTATATCGTAAGCACCGTTAACCCGTCAATTGGCACAAATTACATTAATATTATTGCTCCTTTAGCTTCTGTCGGACTGCTGACCCTTGATGGGAACCCTGTGCCGGCAGGGGATTATAGTGCCGTTACGGGAAGCCCTTATTATTATGTAAGAATTTATGTTTCGCAGGGTGTTCATGAACTATCTGCTCCTGATCCTTTTGGGGTATATGTTTACGGCAACGCAAGTTATGAATCGTACGGTTATCCGGGAGGTTCGGCAGTCAGGGATATAAGGCCCACTTTGACTGCAACTATGACGGCCACGTTAACCGCAACCGAGACAGCGACACAGACTGCCACCTGCACGGCTACAGCATCAGAAACCGTTACAATGACATCCACAGCCGTTCCTACGGCAACTGCCACAAATACTCCGCCGCCGCTTATGCTTATACTTAAGGGAAATTATCCGAATCCGTTTAAGTATGATACGGATATCATTTACTGGCTGTCAGTTGATGCGGTTGTAAGTGTTAAAATATTTACGGTATCCGGTGAAGTCCTTCTGGAAAAGCAGGGTATAAACGCGCTTGCCGGGTATAACAGGTTTTATTGGAAAGGTAAAAACCGGGCAAATAAAGATGCTGCTTCCGGATTGTTTATTTACAAAGTGACAGCATGCACCGAATCTGAAAAAAAGTCGGAAATGTCAAAATTGGTGCGCGTAAGATAATACGGGTATTACATTCACGGCGGGTGGGGACGGATTATGGACGGGAAAAACTGATGTTCTAAGCCATGACGGAACAGACATGGCTTCAACAAATACTTTAGATGACAGACGCGCCGCGTATATAGAAGCGGTAGTAACAGGCACCGGGACTTTGTCTTTCTGGTGGCGCGTATCATCGGAGCCTGATTATGATGAATTTAAATGGATTGCGGATGGAGTAGAGCAGGAAAGTATATCGGGAGACACGGCTTGGGCGCAGGTTTCCGTCTTTATAGACGGCACCAGCACAATAAGGTGGGTTTATGAAAAGGATTTATCGCTCTCGGGAAATGACGATAAAGCATATCTTGATCAGGTTATATTCACACCGCAGTAGGGATTAAACAGTATAATATTACGTTAAAGATTGTAATCTTTTTTGTTTCTGTTTTATTTACGGCAGCAGGATAAAAAAACAAATTAAACGTTATTTTTTATGCCGGACGGTCAGTTTTGCCGTTTGTTATATTTACAACAGAGTGATAAAAATATATTAAAACATAGAGGGGGGGTATTATGAAAATCAGTTTTCATTTTTTTTTGTTGTGTGTTTTGGCTGTTGCTGCCGCTTTTACGGGATGTTCGGGGTGCTGCTGCAAGCCCAAAGACGGGGAAATAATTAACTCTATCACGCTAAATTACCGCGCAGGTAATGTTCCTAAATCTTATCAGGCAAATTTTCAGGAAGGCAGCAATTCGTATACAATTAATTATGATGAATTTCCGGCAGGTATACCTTTTCAGGCTTACTTATCAGCGAAAAGCAGCGCCTGTATTATGTCTGTTAAAACATCGTGGAGAAAAGAACACGATGACCGCATGGTGTTTTACCAGCCATGGCAGGAAAAACAATTTTTAAATAAATGTATGGTGTCATCATACGGGCAGCGCATAACCGGGCTAGCCGGAGCCGTAGGGGATGTTTACGGCTTTTTTGTATCCGGGGCAGATACAAAGGGAAGAAGCATAAATAATTCAAACCTTTTTGTCCGTTTTAAGTATATTCCCGGAATTAGCCCCGCAAATACACCAACCCCGGGGACAAGTACAAGCTGCCTTTCGCAGGGGCAGCTGCTTGTAAGCCTTGCGTGGAATCAGCTGCAGTCAGGGGCTAAATGGGCGGGCTCGATAGCGCAGAATCAAATCAATTCATATTGCGCCGGCAGAAGGATAAAAAAGATTATAATACCATATAAGGTGTCGTGTTTTGCCCAGCCGTCAATAATTATGACTGACTGGCGCGTAAAAGTGGGCAGCACGGAATATACCGGTTTTACATGTAATGAGGCGTCCAATCAATGTGTTAAAGACGTAAATATACCGCTTTCGGCTTATACGGTGGAAGCGCACTCGCCGAACTGGCATTCCGAAGACCCAAATTCGCATCCTTCGGTTTTAAATTTTCAGCCGGTTATGATTAATTTTAAGGTTGAATAGGCGGTTTGGTCCTTTAAATGCCCTGTTTGACGTCAGGCCTTAAACACTTAAACAGTTGATAATTAACGAAAAAATACTTTGATGATACATCCTAAATCCGTAGAAAATAAAATCTATCCGGATTGACAGAAAATTCTGATTTTTCTAATGAGGGGAGTATTATATATATTAAAAGATTACCTGAAAATCTTAAAAAAGCCTATGAAACCGTATATAAAGTCAAAAACAGGATAAAATTCAGGAAAACGAAATAGGCGAAAAAAGTCAATGTCTGACAGAGTATTTGCATTACAAAATACTTGTTTGGCTGTAATAATTATTAAACATTAACATATTGAAAATTTGAATTGAAGGAGGCTTAAAAATGTTAAGAAGCTTAAAGAGTCTTAAAGGGTACAGCGCGCTGACGCCGGAAGATGAAATGGGAAGTGTGGAAGATTTCTTTTTTGATAACAAGTTGTGGATTATAAGGTACCTTGTGGTGAAACTGGATAAACAAATACCGGGTAAAAGTGTTCTTGTAACTCCGAAAGCACTGATTAAGGCCCCGGACTGGGAAACCAAGAGTTTTGTATTTGATATTTCTTCGGACATGCTTGCCAAGTGTCCGGATATTGACTTGAAAAAACCGGTAAACAGGCAGGAAGAGGACAAACTGCTTAAACATTTCAGCTGGCCTGTCTATTGGCAGCAGCAGTCTATTTACGGCAGCCCGGTTATCACGGGTATTAATCCTGGAAAAATAACACAAGAACCCGAAGAAGAGCCTGAAGAAAAAAATGTTGACCCGCACCTGTTCAGCGTACAAGGCCTTATTAAGTATAAAATACAGGCCAAAGACGGAGAAGTTGGTAATGTAGAGGACATCATTATTGATGACGAGACATGGCAGGCGCATTATCTTGTCATAGATACAAATTCCTGGCTGCCCGGAGGCAAGGTGTTGGTTGATCCGTCATGGGTTGACGAGTTTGAATGGAAACGGGAAAGTGTCAGGGTAAGCGTTACTAAAGAAACGCTTAAGCAGAGCCCCGTTTATGACCCTTCGTCGCCGGTAAACAGGGGATATGAGACAAGGTTGTATGATTACCACGGAAGGCCCAAGTACTGGGAAAAGTAAAACAAATTATTGTGTCAAAATGTATTGTTAAGAAAATGAATATGTAATAAATTAATAGCGGGTAATAGTAATAATTGTATTATTATTCAGGGAAAAAAAATCCTTTAAGGGGGTGTTTTATGACGGGGAAGTTAACAGGGATATTAAGGTTAACGGTCTGTGTTTTGTTGGTATTTGTCCTTGTGGGGTGCGGAACCATATTGTACCCGAAACGTGCGGGGCAGAAGGGCGGTCAGATTGATGTAAGCGTTGCCGTTATGGACGGGCTTTGCGTACTGCTGTTTGTTGTTCCGGGAATTGTGGCATACATTGTTGATTTTTCGACCGGATGTATTTACCTGCCGGGGACTTACGGAAGCATGGAACCGGAAGATATGAAAAAGGTCTCGTTTGACCCGGATAACAGTACTGTTAAAGACATAGAGGATATTGTGTCAAAAGAAACCGGCATTGATATTTCCGCAAACAGCCCGGCGCTTAAAATATATTCGTTTGAATCGTTAAGCGAACTTGAAAAAAGCGCTGCAGTTTTAATGCTCGGTGATAAGATTGTTTTAAGCCGCAGATAACAGCAGTTTAATTTCTAATAAAGCAAACGCCCTGTTTTGGGTACAAACCCCGGACAGGGCGTTTGCTTTTTATTGTTTTGCGTATTTAACAGTATATTGTATAATAACCAAACAGCGCTTTAAGTTTTGGGGGAAGGCGTAATAGAATTAGGAGATAATTATATGAAAAAAATTACGTTTATATTAGGTGTTTTATCCGTCTTTATACTGCCGTTTATCGGATGCAAAAAAACATCAGCCCCCACAATGCCCGCGCCGCCGGATACCATGATGACAGTAACAGAGATAATAAAGATATCTGATTCTGCCAGGGCGACACAGACGCATGAAGCCGCGTCCACATCAACAGCAATTGCGGCGCTTTTTACGCATACATCCACAATGACAATCACCTCCACTCCCACAATCACAATAACCGCGACAAAGACAGTTACCGCTACTGTTACATGCACAAGCACCGCGGCTCCGCCGGTTTATATTCTTTACGATCCTCTTACAGAAGGGCCGTCGCCTGACCCTGCCAAATGGGATTATCAGAGTTCGGGAGCGGGAAATACCATAAATGTTGGTTTCGGCAGATTTGATTTAAGGGCAAAAACAAGTGTTCCCGGAAGCGATGCGGTTGTTTCAATGACATCAAAATGCCCTGAGGGCACAAAAGCATTTAAAGGGCGTATCTATTACTATGGTTTCAGCGCCATTGGATATGATGATTATTGTATGTTTACGATAGAAACAGGAAATTCGCAGGATGGATTTACACAGAAATTTTATCAGTTAGCCAGATCCTATTTTGAAGGTAATTATATAATCTTTGAGGTTAAACATATATCAGGAAATAATTACACCGTAAGTGTCAACGGCAGCGCGCCGGAAAACGTTGTGTACGCGCATCAGCCTCAGGTAAGAATGAAACTGGACATACATTTAACATCTAATTTTATTGGAGCCACAGCCAGTGCTATTTATTGGGCAAAGGATTTTTATTATTACTGACAGGCATCGGGGAAGATGAAATAATATTATGATATAAAATGTTTTAAATCATACTTGGGAGGGTTTATGGAACCTGTTCATTCAAAGGAAAGTATTTACGGAAGTATCGCTTTTGTCATGGGAATTCTTATCCTTATCGGTGCGGTTGTATCTCTGATTGGTATTGTGATTCTGCTTGTTGTTTTAATCGGCGTTATTATTTCGCATGGCTACTTTGCCGCTGTTATCAGGCAGAATTCTATTAAGGTGTCAGATAAACAGTATCCTGAAGTTTACGAATCCGTTAAAAAGCTCTGCGGCGCAATGAAGATGGCATCAATACCGGAAGTATATATCATGAACGGCGCGGGCGCGCTTAACGCCTTTGCGGCAAGGCTGCTTAAAAGGGATTATGTAATAATATATTCCGACATATTCCAGATGGCTTACGAAGAGGGCGCGGAAGAACTTGAATTTGTGCTGTGCCATGAACTGGTTCATGTAAAAAGAAAACACACTTCTAACTGGGTGAAAAAAATAGGCGCGATGTTTGTGCCGTTTCTGGAACTTGCTTATTCCCGCGCGTGTGAATACACCTGCGACATGCAGGCGGTGTATTTTACAGGCAAGAAAAGCAGCCATGCACTTGCGATGCTTGCGGTGGGGAACAAAGTACATAAAAAGATAAACCTGCAGGCGGTAATTGAACAGTCGCAAAACGAGCGCGGGTTTTTCCCGTGGCTGGTTGAAATAACTTCCACACACCCGGCACTGCCAAAGCGGATAAAGAATTTAGAGGCGGCAGGATAAAAGTTTTTATATCGGTTCAGGATTGGTTTAGTTTAATTGAAAGTCAGTTTTTGTCTTCTGATGTTAAGGTATAATACGTCGTGTCCGTGGTTTAAATCCGCCTGTCCCGCATGGTTGATTGGATTTATTTCTGAAAAGGCGACCTGTTAAACGGATGTGTTTGTTATTAATCTGCAGAGGGCGTCCTTAAGTGTTATTTACGTTTTTTAAGTTTTCCGTAGACGTCTTTTGTTATTTCCATGACAAGATTTTTATCATTGTCGTTCAGATTTTTAAGCAAAAGTTCTATTTGCTTCTGGTATTTGTCTTTGCTGTTAACAGGGGCGGATTTAAAATTAATAAGATTTGTAACAGGGGTGTTAAGGGCTATTGCAAGTTTGTGTATGGTTTCAAGGCTGCATTTATTTCTGCCCCTTTCTATCTGGCTTATAAAATTAGAACTTATTCCCGATAACTCGGCAAGCCTTTCCTGTGTAATATTTGATTTCGTTCTTATTTCCTTTAATCTCTTTCCTGTTTCTTTATAGATGTCCATTTAGCCACCCCGTTTCATATGATTATAGTAAAAATCATATTACCACTGGTGCTATATAACAACATACTATAAATTAGGCTGTTACTTGACTTATGGTTATAATAATGGTAAAAATATACTGTGATCTTAAGGGCATATAGGAAGCTTGGGGCGGGTGAATTTTATAAGGGCTTGGAGGGGATATGGGGAGTGTTCAAACGGAGGCGCTGCTGCGAAAAAAATATGAACTGATACGCGCGCTTGATTGTGCAGGCGATTCGGTGAAAAAGAATCAATTAACAAAACAGCTGGTAAAAGTTGAAGAGTGGATAGAAGAAGCAAAGAAAAATAGTGATTGCGGTAAAAAAATGATTAATCAGGAGCCGGTATCAGGGCTGCGTGTTAATGGCGGCACGGAAAACCCGGTTTTTGATTTTCAATCCGCACGGGAAATTTCCGGAAGGATATAAAACGCCCCGAATAAGGTATATTGATCTGACGGCACCTCAATAAAAATCCTTTTTATTGTTTTGTAATTTATACTTGATTGATAACTCTATCTGTGTTAACCTTTTAATAAGTTAACCAAAGTTAACCTTTGTTAAAGTTAACATAAGGAGGGTTTATGGAAAAGAAGGAATTTTACAGCATACCGGAACTTGCAAAACTTATGAATATAAGCCGTATAGCGGTTTATAAGAAAGTTAAAAAAGGTCAGATAAAAGCAAAAAAGGCGGGCAGGGATTATGTAATTCCGTCATCTGAAGCGGATGATTTTATTGTCAGCGATGAAGAACCGGCGGCTTATGGCTGGATTTCAAAAGGCGAACTTGCAATATATGAATCGGTGAACGGGCCTTCTGTGCAGGCAAAACTTATTAATGATTCCATATGGCTGACACAAAAACAGATAGCATCGGTTTTTGGGGTTAAAAGGCCTGCTATTACCAAACATATTAATAATATAATAGATTCAGGAGAACTTGAAAAAAATGCAGTAAGTTCCATTATGGAACATACTGCAGAAGACGGTAAAAGTTACGGTACTGTTTTTTATAATCTGGATATGATTATTTCTGTAGGATACAGGGTGAATTCAATTAAAGCCACCCGGTTCAGGGTTTGGGCTACGTCCGTTCTGCGCGAATATGTTACAAAAGGGTTCGTGCTTAATTCTAAAATGCTTAAAGACAGCACTATGAAACTTGATGAACTTAAGAATGCCGTGGGGATTCTTTACAGGGCAATTAATGATGAAAGCTTCAAGGGGCTTGAAGCGGAATTAATAGAGGTCATTAACAGTTTTGCCGGTTCGCTGAATATTCTTCAGAATTATGATGATATGAAACTTAAATCGGGCGGTAAAAAGAAACAGGAATATGAACTTACATATGGTGACGCTATCAGCGTTATTGAAAAATCAAAGGTGCAATATATTAAAGGCAAAAAGGCATCCGCGTTGTTTGGAAAAGGCAGGCCTGATAAACTTAAAAGCCTGCTTGGCGCGGTAAACCAGTCTTTTAACGGCAAAGATGTGTACCCGACTGCGGAAGAAAAAGCCGCGCATTTATTATACTTTGCCGTAAAAGACCATCCGTTTGCCGACGGCAATAAACGTATTGCCGCGATATTGTTTTTATATTACCTGGCAAAGAACAGGCTGCTTTTTAAACCGGACGGCAGCACGTCTATCAGCAACGGCGCGCTGGCATCGCTTACGCTTTTAACTGCGATAAGCGCCCCCGCGGAAAAAGACACGATTGTAAAAGTGATTTTAAATGTCATGAGCGCAGGGTAGAAGAATTGATAATGGTTTTTGATGCTGTTTTTGTTTTTAATGTAGAGGCGTAATACATTACGCCTCCGGGGTTAAAAACAAGACGTAATATGGTTCCGGTAGTGGTAGACGCGGGTCTTTAGCCCGCGGATTTTGAATTTTCCAAGCCAGGCACAATAAATATTCTGTAAGTTTTTACTGTTCAAGTGATACAATAAGTTTAAATAAATAATTTGCCGGAGAGAAAATGAAAAAAATACTGTTACTTCTTGCGGTTTCGCTGCTTTTGTCTTGTTCGGGGAAGAATACCGCGTTACCCGCGGTGCAGACAGATCCCAAAATTCAGTATATAGCGCAATATACCGGGACTACAGATGTTTCAATTACAAATTCGGGTTTTGAAAGCGCTGATGACTTTTCCGGATATTTCACAGTGCCGCAGAACCACATGGAGACAGCGTCGCATGAACTTTCACAGGATAATATCTATGGCGGCAATTTTGCGCACAAAGGGTGGATATACGGGGCAAATACGGTGATTTATGGTACAAACACAAACCACAGGGGATATCCCACGGTTCAGATGTATAAAGATAAAGGGGTTTTTAGCGGCCCGGTGTTTATTGAACTTATGGTATGGCTTGATATCGCACTGGAAGAAATGGAAAATAAAAACTGGTTTTCATTTGTCACATTATGTACCTATTCTGACGACAGCTGGTACAGGGTTATAACCGCGAATATAAGTTATAACCACAACCTGCACCTGTTTCATGTACCTAATCAGGGGGAACATGTCATAGATATATATGAAAATGACGCAATAGCGTTTCCTATGAGGCAATGGGTGAAAATAACAATGCTTGTTGATTTCTCATCCCAAAATCAGTACTCTTCGCCTTACGCGAAGCTTTGGCAGGATGGGGTACTTGTATCTGCGGCCACATTTAATCCAAGGATTAATCCGCCTGCTGATTCTGCTTTGTGGCCCGCGTGCCTTTCGGGCTGGGACGGGAATGATGTGGCGGATGCGGAAAGTATGTGCTCTTTGACATATGAACAGGGCCTTGCACAGGCGCATTTTGGCCTTTATGCCGCGCCTTTGCTGTCATCCGGCACGGCATATAATGATAATTTAAAGATTTACGAACTTTTGTATCACTGACATATTATCTGCATTCATACGCTTGCAAACAGTAAACTTTCATATCCGCGGATATAATTAGGAAACAGATTTAATGTATTGTATTTATTATCCGCTTTTTTTACTTTGTAAATCTTACTCCGGGGAATTAACAAAAACTGCGTACTTCTGAAAAAAATTGCGGTATTTTAACTTTGAATTCAAACCTGTTTATTGTAAAATAACAAAATCGTATTTTACAATTTGGAGGCGCCATGAAAAAAAGGCAGTCGTGGGGTTCGCGGCTTGGAATTATTATGGCTGTGGCGGGTTCGGCAATAGGGCTTGGCAACTTTTTAAGGTTTCCGGTGCAGGCCGCTTCTAACGGCGGAGGCGCTTTTATGATTCCTTATTTTGCCGCGCTTTTGCTTGTGGGAATTCCGCTTATGTGGATTGAATGGACAGCAGGGCGCTACGGCGGCGGTTTTGGACACGGTACAGCGCCGGGAATATTCCACACGATGGGCAACAAAAACCGTTTTATTAAATATTTCGGCGTCGTGGGCATGTTTGGGCCGGTTGCCATTTTTCTTTATTATTGCTACATAGAATCATGGCTTTTAGGATTTACTTTTTATTCGCTTACCCCGCAATACGCAAAGGCGCTTGAAGCGGGGCTTACCGCGGAATTCTTTGGAAATTATATAACCGTAAAATCCCCCTTATCGCCCGCTTACATATTTTTTATAATAACTTTTTCGCTGAATTTCCTGATTCTGTTTTTTGGAATAAAAAACGGGATAGAGCGCGTGTCAAAATTTTTAATGCCAGTTCTGCTTATGCTTGGATTATTTTTAACAATAAGGGTTCTTACCCTTGATTCCGCCGGCACAAAGATGGGATGGTCTGTCAACGAAGGCCTTGGTTTTATGTGGAATCCTGATTTTGCGGTGTTAAAAAACGCAAAAGTATGGCTTGCCGCGGCAGGGCAGGTGTTTTTTACCTTAAGCGTGGGAATGGGCGTTATTATCACGTACGCCAGTTATTTAAAAGAAGAAGACGACGTGGCGTTATCCGGCCTTACCGCCGCTTCCACCAATACGTTTGCCGAAATAATAATAGGCGGCAGCATTGTCATACCCGCGGCTTTTGCTTTTTTTGGGCCGGAAAAAATAATACAGGTGGCGGGCAGCGGCGCTGTAAGCCTTGGTTTTATAACAATGCCTATTGTTCTGGCAGAAGTTCCGTTTTCAGCGTTTTTTGCCTTTGTCTGGTTTCTGCTGCTGTTTTTTTCCGGCATTACCTCATCCATATCAATGCTTCAGCCTTCAATCGCGTTTTTTGAAGATGAATTTGACGCCTCTCGAAAAAAAGCCGTTGCCATTATAGCCGCTGTGACGTTTATACTTATTCAGCCGGTAATATTTTTAATGTCCCACGGGCTTATTGACGAACTTGATTTCTGGGGCGGCACTTTCGCGCTTGTCCTTTTTGGCACCTTTGAAGCTGTGCTTTTTTCATGGGTGTTCGGTATTGACAAGGCGTGGGATGAAATCCATAAAGGCGCGCAGATGCGTATCCCGAAAATTTACAAGTGGATAATAAAATATATTACCCCCGCTTTTTTAATCGTGATACTTGTCATGTGGTTCATACAGGACGGATGGCCTGTTATAACAATGAAAAATACCTCTGAAGCGGACAAAATTTACATACTGTGGACAAGGATAGGGCTTATGGCGCTTTTTGCCGCCCTGTGCGTTATGGTGAAACTTGCGTGGAAAAGGCGCGGGGAAAAGGGGGATGAATAAAAATGAAAATATCTGGCATAATTTTTATGGCGTCCGCGTGGCTGGTAATTATTCTTACGCTGATATACTGTTTTGTAAGGATAATAAAAGAGAAAAACGGTAATTAAGGTACGCCCGGTCTGTGTCTGCGGATAAAAAAAGGCGCGTTTTACCGCGCCTTTTCCATAAGTATAAATTTACTGTCTTGACATTGTTACGTTGTCAAAGATAAATTCCACAAAAGGGGTTGAAAGCCCGTCGCCTTCAACGCTTATGTAAAATCTTACCTGTTCCACTATGGCAAGTATCTGTGGCGTGGTCAGCGTTGTGCTTGTGTTGGTGAAAGTATAAGGGTCAAGCGACAGGGAAGCCCAGTTACCTGTGCGGTCAAGTTCTATTCCTGATATTTCAAGCCTGTGTGCTATTGTCGCATCTATAAGTGAAATGTTTAATTTTATCTTATCTGCTAAAACGGCATCTGTGTTTACCTTGTAGCTGAAGTTTAAACGGTTATAAGCGGAAAAATCGCTGCCAACCCCGTTTACCGAACGCGTCTGAGGATAAGCGGCAAACCATTTGTTATTATCATTCTGAGCGGTCGCGGAAACGCTGTATGCTTTTGTGCCGTATTCTGCCGGCTGCGATGAAAGTGTAATGCAGTTTTTGGCGTAAAGATCAATTCCTGTTGTTACAGCGCCCAGGACCTGGTTTGTGCAGTTAGAACATATTATTGAGGTAATACATGATGACTCTTCAAAATCCGCAATTGTGACAGGCGTTGCCGTAGGTGTATTTGTACCTGTATTTGTGGCTGTGTATGTTGCCGTGAATGTGGCAGTCGGCGCAGTTTCGGCCGGAACTGTAGGTGTTTTTTTACTGCAGGAGAGTATAACTGCCATAAAAAGGACAATAGATATGAAAACATAAAGACCTGAATTCTTTGACATGCTGCACCCCTTTATTTTTTTGTCAGCTAATTATAATTCACCTGTCTTGCAGTGTCAAATGATATATGAATTTAATTGCTGTTTTAACCCGTATTTTTTTGGGGCGCATAAAATAAGTATAAACGGGGTGCTGATTGCCATGTTTATCTGCACGTTGTCATTGGGGGAAATTTATGTTAATATTTATTAATTAATTCAAAAAAAATTAACACTCACAGCGCTATTGACTGTTAAAAAATTAGGAGAATGCCATGAGAAACAACATAATTCATCCCGGAGCTGACGAACTTACGTATGAAATACGCGAGATAGTAAAGGTTGGAAATAAGATTGCAAAGACTGGCGTTGACATAATATGGGAAAACATCGGCGACCCGGTTGCCAAAGGTGAAAAAGTACCCGAATGGATAAAGGACATTGTGGCGGACACGGTAAAAAATGATAATTTAAGTTACGGGTATTCTCCAACCGAAGGGCTTTTAGAAACCCGTGAATACATAGCAAAAGAACGCAACCTTGAAGGCGGCGCGCAGATAGTACCGGATGACATTCTGTTTTTTAACGGCCTGGGCGATGCCATAGCGACAATATACAATTACCTGAATAAAGAGTCGCGCGTAATAGGGCCTAACCCGGCGTATTCAACCCACTCTTCCGCGGAAGCGGCTCACGCGGGTTCGCGCCATATTACGTATAACCTTGACCCCGATAACAGCTGGTATCCGGACCTTGCCGATATGCGCGAAAAAATAATCAGGCACCCTGAAATAAGCGCGATTTTAATTGTCAATCCTGATAATCCCACAGGTATGGTATATTCGCAGGATGTAATAAAGAAAGTTGTGGATATTGCCAAAGAGTTTGATTTGTTTATAATATCGGATGAAATTTATTCCAACCTGTTTTACGGAGGCTCAGTTCATAACAAACTGGCAGCGGTAATAGGCGATACCCCCGGAATGGCGCTTCGTGGAATATCCAAGGAATTCCCATGGCCCGGTTCGCGCTGCGGCTGGGTGGAATTTTACAACAGGGACAAAGACGCGAAATTTGCCCGTTACGCCAAGACAATCATGGATGCCAAGATGATGGAAGTATGCGCGACAACGCTTCCGCAAAGGGTGCTGCCTAAAGTGATGGGCGATGACAGGTATTACCCGTATCTTGCGCAGCGCACCGCCAGGTACTGGGAAAAATCACAGGCCGCTTACGCGGTATTCTCCAAAATGCCTCAGCTTAAGGTTAACCTTACAAAGGGCGCGTTTTACATGACTGTCGTGTTTAAAGACGGCGTTTTAAAAGACGGACAATCTTTAAAACCAATTAATGAAAAAGCCGCGGAGATAATAAAACCGCTTTTAAAAACAGACGTTCTTGACAAACAGTTTGCATACCACCTGCTTGCGTCAAGGGGGATATGCGTTGTGCCGTTATCGTCAGGATTTAATTCAGACCTTTATGGCTTCAGGATAACACTGCTTGAAACAGACATGGATAAGTTTAAAAATATAATAAATACGATAGCGGATGCGATAAAAGAGTATATCTCTTCAAAATGATGCGGGAGGTTTGCATGGCAAAGAAGAGCCCGGCGGTTATTGTTATTGCAGTTTCATTTTTGTTTTTTATGGTATTAATCGGGTGTAACAATTCTTCGGAAACTCCTTCTTCTCCCGCGCCGGCAACCCCGACACCCACAACTGCTGTGCCTGATGATTCTGACAGCGACGGCATTCTTAATACCGCTGATAATTGCCCTTCTGCTGCAAACGCAGACCAGGCTGATGCGGATAATGACACTTTTGGCGATGCGTGTGATAACTGCCCAATGGTTGCAAATTTCGGACAGCAAAATAGCGATGGCGATACAAAAGGCGATGCCTGCGATAACTGCCCTAATACGGCCAATAACGACCAGTTAGATTCTGATAGCGATGGAAAAGGCAATGTTTGTGACAATTGTGCTTTTGTTTCAAATCCCGGCCAGTCTGATGCTGATGGCGACCAGGTGGGCGACGCGTGTGATAACTGCCCGGGTATTGCAAATACAGATCAGGCAGATGCTGATAGTGACGGCAAAGGCAATGCGTGTGACAACTGCCCGTCAATTGCAAATGCGGATCAGTTGGATAATGACGGTGATTCTGTGGGGAATTTATGTGACAACTGCCCGGATATCGCGAACCCGGATCAGGCCGATTCGGATATGAACGGCATAGGCGACGCCTGCGACACTGAATAGAAGTTACGTAAATATTGCTTATAATTAATTTGAAGTAATATAGAAATTAAGGGGGAATGAATTTTGAAGAAAAATGCACTGTTTTTAGCGGTTGTGTTAACTGTGTTATTTTCATGTTCAGCGCATAAATCTCCTGCGGCTATTGATCTGGCTGTTAATACGGACGGCTGCAATAGGGTTGCGGGTTTTGAAATTTTTGATGTTACAGGAAGTAAGATTATGTCTGTAAATGTTACATATGATGCAGCCGGAAATCTGGCAAGAAGGGATGTCTACAACGGCAATGGAACTTTTGCGGCGCATATGGAACACAATATTTCAAATACAAGATGGGATACATTTGATTCTTTAGGCAATAATGTTGAGTGGGCGGAACAGACATTTACAGAAGCCATGCTGACAGGTCAGGTCAGATATACTCCCGGACCTTCTGTATATAACAGCATTGCCAGTAATCTTGTAAATGGGGTATATGACACAACATACTTTTATCGTGATACAGGGGCTATAAGCAGCGACTATGGAAAATACTTTTATCTAAATGACAGGCTGGAAAAATATGAAATCAGATCGGTAATCGGTGATGTTCTTATGAAGTATTTTGTTTTTGATTATTCGCAGGATTCTGTAATAACTGCAAATCTTTACGAAGGAACAGGAGTGTTGACGCAGCATAAAATGGTTTTTCGTACAGAGTGCATGCCATCAAATGTTACCTTTGATACTTTTTTTGTAATGATAAGTAATATGTAAAATTAACTTATACCTGTTTAGGTTATAATAATTATCCGGGAGATTTATGAAAAAGATAACTGCTGTTTTTTTATTACTGGCTTTATCTCAGATAATTTACGCGGACTTTAACTGGAAAGCGTACAAGACAGAGCGGTTCACCCTGTTTTACCGCCCCGGCACAGAGCAGAAAGCCCTGCGGCTTTTGGAATCAATGGAAAAAAACGCGCCTATGGCTGAAAAACTTACGGGTAATACTGTCCCAAATATACCCGTGCTGCTGGAAGAATTTGGCCGCGTAAATCCATACGGCGGGTCGGCTAATCCCGTCTATTACAAAATAAGCCTTGCAAATAACAGTTATGAAGACGCAAACGGCCTTGCTAATGTGGCGGTTCACGAATTTGTCCACATGCTTCACCTTACCAATTCATCGGGTATACCGGGTTTAATCACGTTAATAGCCGGAAATATTGCCGCGCCTAATCTGCTATCGCCCGGCTGGGTGACAGAGGGCATAACCACCTTAAGCGAAGATAAGCTGTCGCCTTATACCGGAAGGTTAAACACGGGGTATTTTGATGCTTATATGGCCGCCTGTGTGGCGGACGGCAGGTTCCCGGACATTTTAAAAGCCACTTACGCGCCAAATGAAGCGCCTTCATATATGGGATGGTACCTGTTTGGCGGGGAATTTTTCAGTTATTTAAACGATACATACGGCGAAGAAAAATTTGTGCAATTTTTTAATTCTTTCGGCGCGTCGCCCGCTTCGTACCTGTCTCCGTTAATTCCGTTTGCCGGAATTGACAGGACGTTTGATGAAATTTTTGGAAAAGTTACAACGCAGCTTTGGGATGACTGGGAAACGGAACAAACCGCGAAATATATGGATTATGAAATTGAAGGGACACAGGTTACAAATCACGGCTGGTATTCATTTACACCCGTGGTGTATGGAAACAAATTATATTACAGAAAATCAGTTAACGAAAAAAAAGGCGCTTTTAAGGTTAAAGCTTATAATGAAATTGTTGAAGTTGATATTGAAAACGGGATGCCTAAAACATTAATATCCACCACTTCGTCATTTAACGTGCCCCCATATTTTAACGGAGATTATATATATTACGGCGTGGCGCAGATTGCACCCGGTTTTGGCAATATATCACAGGATACTTTTGGCGGCGACACGGTAATTTTCAGAAAGAACCTTGTTACCGGCAAAGAAGAAGAAATCGTAAAAGGCGATATAAGGGCATTTTATGTTGATAATAATGTAAGCATAAGCATTATCTACGCGGAAGAAAATAATGATACCCCGGGATGCAGAATAAAAAAACATATTCTTTCATCCGGCGCCGAAGAACTTCTTTTTGACACGCAGTACAATGTTCATTCAATTGACGGGCATGACGGTATCATATATTTCTCCGGCGGAAAAGAGAATGAAAATCCCGACATAATTGCCATAAATACCGGAACAGGGGAGTTCACAAAAATAACTGACACGCCTTTTCAGGAAAGAAACGTACGCCTTTACGGTGACAAACTTTTTTTTAACGCCAACTTTGGCCCTTTTAACTGTATTTACAGTTATGATTTAAAGGATAAAAAGTTTTACCGGCTTACGCAAAACGGTACGGCAGAAGCGCCGGCCTACAGTGAAAAGACAGGCGAAATATTTTATTCATCCCTTAACTCCTATGGTTTTGACATTTATAGAAAACCCGCTGTTTTTGATAAGTTTGTCCTGCCTGCGGAAAAATACACAGAGCCGTATTTCAGCGGGCTTAATGTTAAAGATGTAAAAGAGGCCGGAATAGGCGACAGTTTCGCGCTGCTGATACCAAAAATACGCGTTCCGTTATTGTATTTTGACAGTACCGGCAGTGCGGCTACGGGGCTTTTACTGTCCGCGGAAGACGCCCTGGGTAATCTGTCTTACATGGCAGAGGGAATATATGACTGGCAGGAGCAGAAACTTGGGTACAGTATTAATATAAGTTCAAAATTTCTGGCGCCCATGAATTTTTATTATGTGCTGTCAGATTATGACGGGCCGGAAATTAACACGGGTATCGGGTATCCGCTTTACACAAGCCTGCTTCCGGGGTTTACTTCTCTGCAGGCGGGCCTTTCTTACAGGCTGTTTGATTATTTTTACAGGGATGAATTCAGGCCGTATATTTTTGCCGGATTCAGTTTCCCAAATACCGATATAAGGCTTACTTTAAGCGCTGCGCTGGAGCCGGATTACGAATATGATGCCTTGTTAAGAACCGGAATATATCCTTCGTTGAATATTAAACAGGATTTATTTGACGGTATGTTTTCGGTTTCGGCTGATTATGTTTATGACCCTGATAATAACGCTGACACTTTTGCTGTTTTAAGGGGTTATTCTTCCGATATGAAAGGCAATTTTGGCACAAAGGTATCTGCTGAATACACCTGCGTGTTATTTGAAATCCGTAAAGGGTTATGGAACCCGAATTTTTACCTTGAAGACGCGGCAGTGGCATTGTTTGCTGATTCCGCCTTCTCTCAGTATGAAACAAGGGCGTCCTTTGGGGCGGAACTGCATCTGGAAGCATTTACGCTCTTTTCAGTCCGGCTTGACATAAAGTTCATGGGGGCATACAGCATTGACGAAGCTGTTACCGTGGGTTTTGGAATAAGCGTGCCGGGATTATGAAACGGTTTAAAAAGACATACATAGAAATAACAAACGCGTGCAATTTATCGTGTGATTTCTGTCCGGGGACAAAGAGAAAATCAGAATTCATGGCCGCGGAAATATTTGATAAAATCCTTGAGCGCATAAAAGGGCACTCTGACAACCTGTATTTTCATGTAATGGGCGAGCCGCTTCTGCACCCGCTGCTTGGCTTGTTTCTGGATTTGTGCGCGCAAAAAGGGTTCAGGGTAAATTTAACCACAAACGGAATCCTTGCGCAGCGTCTAACAGCATATGCCGGTAAAACAGCTTTAAGGCAGGTAAGTTTTTCACTGCACAGCCTTGAAGGAAATAATAAGTCACAGACAGAGAGTTATTTAAACGCCATATTTGATTTTATCAGGGCTGTTAAGGGAAAAAATATTTCTGTTTCTTTAAGGTTGTGGAATTTAATTGCTGATGAAAAAAATGAACAGAATCAGTCAATAATAGAAAGTTTTAAACAGCGCCTTGGATATACCGGCGATATTCAGCAGGGCGAAACGCCTGTAAACGGGATAAAGATAGGCGATAAGGTTTTTTTAAAACAGGCGGAGAAATTTGAATGGCCTGACATTAACGGCAAAGAACTGCCCGGCGAAGCTTTCTGCTATGGGCTAAGGGATCAGGCAGCCATTCTTGTTGACGGCACTGTAGTGCCGTGCTGCCTTGACGCGCAGGGTATTATGAACCTTGGCAATGTTATTGAAACGCCTTTACAGGAAATAATTGACAGCCCGCGGGCAAAAGCCATTTATGACGGATTCACCCAAAGGCGCGCGGTTGAACCGCTTTGTCAAAGGTGTTCTTTCAGGAAAAGGTTTGATTATAAACTTAAAGCAGACGGAGGACGTGTATGAATAATGCATCTTCAAGAAAAGAATGCCCCAGGTGCGGCGCTGAATTAAAAGGCGGCGAGGATAAATGCCCGTCATGCGGCAGGCCTATGATATTGGGTGGTGCGGATGGTCAGGCTGTAGGGCCGGTTGAAAAACCCGTTAACTGCCCTGTGTGCAAACTTCCAATATATAAAGCAAAGATTGCCGGAAGGGAAATGCTGCACTGCGCGGAATGTGAAGGCAGCGCGTATCCAAGGGACACTTTAATGAAAATGCAGGCGCTTGAAAAGAAGATAATTGACATAAGCGCGGAAGAACGCGATTACAGAAGGCCGCCGTTTTTTGAGAAAAGGGAAAAACCGCCGTTTCTTATATGCCCGTTTTGCGGCAAGAAAATGGCTGTAAAAAAATTAGGGCAGATGCAGGCGGATATGTGTACGGAATGCAAAGCGCTTTGGCTTGACGCGGGAAAGGAAAAACACATAAACGATATTCTGGGCGCTTATAAAATGTCTATAATGAACGCGTCCGGAAATAGCGGGGGGCGCAGGGAAAGAAGATAAGATAAAAAAACTCCGGGCGGAAGTATTTACCGCCCGGCAGGGTAACATCAAAATTAAAGAGCCAGGTAAAGCCTTTTTAAAACCGAATCTATCCTTACTATTTTACCTTCTTCTTCATAAGTCTTTTCCATACTGTTCATCATCCTTTTTGCCGTGCTGTCATTACTGATAAGAATTTCTCTTTCTTCCATTGTGATTACTCCCGGGCTGTAGCTGTTCCTGTCATTGTTCATGTTACACGCTCCTTTTAAATTTTTTTAGCATTTTAGCTATGTGATATTCCTGAATTTTGCTTGGATAGTTGCGCCCGTTAAACCAGCGGTTAACAGTGCAGAAAGCAACTTCAAGTTTTTCCGCCAGTTCCATCTGTGAAATTTTCTTTTCTAACCTGTATTGTTCAAGTTCCTTTATCATATTCTTCATATATCAAGTTATAGCATTTTATAGCATTTGTGTCAAGAGAAAAAATATCGAATTTAGCTATAAGCAGTTAAGCATAAGCGGAAGGAAATACGCATACGCGGAAATAAGAATGGTGTTTAGAAGTAGAGACGCAATATATTGCGTCTTGATCTTAGGTTTGATTGTATTTGTAGGGATAATACTTTTACTCATACAAAAAAAACGTGTTAAGTTATAAGTCTTTAAGCATAAATGGAAAAAGAGAGGGGATGTAGTTTGGTTTTGTTTTGGTAGACGCGGTTCTTTAGCCCGCGGTTGGAGCAGGCTTGTGAGTGGAAATCCCGGCAATTAAGCGGGCTTGCGAGCGAAAGCAGCAGGGACAGTTGATTGCAAAAAAACACGCGCCTTAAAAGGCGCGGCTACCAGTACCAAACCGACCCTCCGTGCATCCGTCTCTCCGTGCATCCGACCCTCCGTCCCTCCGTCTCTCCGTGCATCCGTCTCTCCGTGCATCCGACCCTCCGACCCTCCGTCCTTAATAAATCCGCTTTTAAAAATTTAAAAAAGTGATATTCTATATGTTATATAAAATAATAAAGGGGAATAAATGAAAAACAGGATAATTAAAATATCTTTAATTGTAATAGCTGCCGCGTTGATAATTCTTTTATTTTTAATTAAATGCGATAAAAATAAGTTTGCCCCGGGAAAAGATATTCCGGAACCTATTCCCGCGGCGGGGATGTATAAGACGGGGGATAAGGCAAGCTTTATATTAAGGGACCAGATACCCGGCGTTAAAACAAAGTATTCGGTATTTCTGTTAAAGACAGATTTTAACGGGAATCAGGTATGGCTTAAAACATATGACGCACAGAAACCAAGGTGGGCGGAAGCTGTTTTTGTTTCCACTGACGGATCAATAAATATACTTGGAAGGCAGTATGATACTGAATCCGGAGTTTCGCTGCCATTCCTAATCAGTTGTAATGATAAAGGTGAAATTATAAGCGAAAAGGAATTCGGTGAAGACAGTATTGAAATAAACCTTGAAGGCGGCGGAGCCCTTGAAGCAGGCGCGGTAAAAATACCAAGCCAGCCCGACACGGGTTATTATTATGAACAGGTGATGCCGGATAAATCGCTGCTGCAGAGGTATTCCGGGATTAAGTATTTTGAATGGGGAAACTACGGCGTCATTGACCCGGCAGGTAATATATATGAACTTAACGGCGCAGAGATACCCGGCGCGGAATTTCATGAAATGTCAGTGACAAAAAGAAACGAGAAAGGCGGGACTTTGTGGAACTTCGTTTATGGCGGCGGATATTTTGAACGTACTTATTCAATATGCGGCGGTAAAAACGGCGGTGTGATTGCCGCCGGGGTCACTGAATCGTTCGGCGCGGGCGGGTCGGATGCTTACCTTATAAGTGTTGATGCTGCAGGCAACTGCCGATGGGCGCGCTCTATTGGAACAGATGGAGATGAAGCCGCGTACTGGATAGAAAAACAGGGCGATAATTCCATTATAGCGGGGGTATCTTGCGGTGTTAATAATACATGTGATATAATGGTTTCATTGATAGATAAGGCGGGAACACCCCGGTGGATAAAGTATTATGACGCGGGTGCGGATGAAGCCGCGTATTATATTTCAAAAGTCAAAGACGGCTATTTAATCACCGGTATATCCGGAAAATTTTAAGGGAGACACACATGAAAAAAATTCTTTCTCTGGTAATGGCTTTGTTTTTTATTACTTCCTGCGCCACTTTAACTTCAACAAAGTATGACCCTGTTTTAATTCCGGAATCAATGGAAATGCAGCTTGGCCTTGCCACAAAAGTACAGGTGGATTTACAGTATAAAGCCCTTGCAAATACAACTGTTCAGTCTTATGTTTCGTCATTGGGAAACAAGCTTGCGGCAAACGCGGAGCGCAGCTCTATTAAATATACGTTTTCAGTTGTGGATTCCACGGAAATAAACGCTTTTGCGGTGCCGGGAGGGTTTGTTTATGTCACTTCCGGAATTATTAAAAACTTAAATGACGAAGCGCAGCTTGCCGCGGTAATCGGCCATGAAATAGGGCATATAGCAAAAAAACACAGCGTAAAACAGATGCAGCGCCAGCTTGTGGCACAGTACGGCCTTGCCTATGTTGAAAATATGATGTCTTCGGGGGAAGAAGGCGCAACAAAATCACAGATTGCTTCAATGGTTTCCGCGATAGGGCTTAATTTTCTTTTTGCTAAAAATTCAAGGGAAAACGAATTTGAAGCTGACGAACAGGGCGCTTATCTTTCGTCCTCGGCAGGATATGACCCCAAAGCCATGATAGATGTGCAGGAACTTTTGCTGAAATTAAGGGCGTCAAAACCGGGAGTCCTTGAACAGATGCTGTCAACGCATCCCATATCTGAAGAGAGAATAGCGCACGCGGCTGAATATATTAACGCAAAGGGGCTTGCTTCCACCGCCAGAAATAAAGCTGCGTTTGACAAAATTAAGGCAGTAATAAAATAATGATGACAACCAAACAGCGTGTTGTTGTAATTGCGGCAATTTTTGTAATTCTTGTTGCTTTTCTGCTTACGTTAAGATGCGGCAGGGGAAGTATGAATAAAGCGGCAGCGCCTAAGGCGGCTGCCACCGAAGTTATTGAAGATACAACAGCAAAGCCCGGCGAAAAGAAAGCGGCTCCTTCGGCAGCCGGCACCACAAAAATGAAAGGTTACGAATTTAATATAAAAGAAACAGAGAAAGGGAAAGTTTTCGAGGTTATAAAAGACGGCAAAGCGATAATTACAAAAGAAGCCGGGGAAAAAGAAGGCTTTAAACTGAATACTGCCGGTGAAAACAAGTCCCTTCCGCAGGCGTTTTCTGATGTCACGGGCGATAATAAGCCTGATTTGGTACTTCAATCATATTCTGAAAAAGACAGCTGTTCTAATGTATACTCCGTTTTTTCTGTTGAGGATGACTTTAAACTTATGGCAGAGATTAAGGGGCTAAGTGAGGGGATTTCTTTTAAAGACTTAAACGGCGACGGCATTCCGGAGCTTTTGGGTAATGACTGCACCTTTTTAAACTGGTGGGCTAATTTTGGAAATGAGACCGCGCCTAAAGTTATTCTTGAATATAAAGACGGTGTGTTTGTGATTGCGGCAGACCTTATGAAAAAGTCACCCCCGCTTGATGAGGAAATGCAGGAATACGCAGCAAAGAATAAAGATGAATTTATTTCATACGTCTGGGAGTATATGCTTGCGCTGGTGTATGGCGGCAATGGGGATAAGGCGTGGGATTTTTATGACATGGTGGAATGGAACGAGGACTGGGAAGAGTCAATGACAGAAGCGGGAAGAAGTACGGATAAGTCCGATAAGGGTGATTTTTTAGAGGCGTTCAAAGAGCACCTGTCCACAAGCCCTTACTGGGAAGAGATAAAGAAAATGAATAACTGGGATCTTGAAGGGCAGATGCTTTAACATGGAGATAAAACCGGTAGTTTTTGTAAGCAAATGTATTGAAACCTGCGCGTGCAGGTATGACGGGCAGCGTGTTAACAGTATATTTGTTGAAAAACTTCTGAAATATGTTGATTTAAAAACCGAATGCCCGGAAACAGCCATTGGGCTGCCTGTTCCAAGAAAGACTCTGCGTATTGTGTCTGATGATTCTAAAATGATGAATCTGCGCCTTTTTCAGCCGGACACAAGCCTTGATTTTACGCAGAAGATGAACACGTGGGCGGAAAATTACCTTGAAAAACTGGGGCGGGTGGACGGTTTTGTCCTTAAGTCCAAGTCGCCTTCGTCGGGGTTAAAAGATGTAAAGATATACGCGTCCGGCGAGCATGGCATGATGCTGACAAAAAGGGGCGCGGGATTTTTTGGCGGTAAAGTGCCCGTTCATTATCCGGGAATACCCGCGGAAGATGAAGCACGCCTTTTAAATGCCGCCATAAGAGACCACTTTTTAAAATCAGTATTTTTAATAGCGGGTTTTAGAAAGGCATCTGACAGCGGCCGTGCTTCACAGCTTGTAAAATACCACTCTGAAAACAAACTTCTGTTTATGTCGTATAATCAGAATATAATGAGAAAGATGGGAAAACTTGTGTCAGGTTCAGGGAGTGGAGATTTTAAAGGCTTATGTGAAAAGTATTTTGCCGAACTGCTTTTACTGACCGCTTCACAGCCAAAGGTATCAAACATTGTAAACACAATGATGCACGCTTTTGGTTATTTTAAGGAAGGTTTAAAAGCTGCGGAAAAAACTTTTTTTCTTGAAATTCTCGGCAAATATCAAAAAGGAAAGGTTATTCAGGCTGTACCTTTAAACCTGCTGAAACTTTTTGCCGTAAGGTTTAATGAAGAATACCTTTTAAGCCAGACCTTTTTTGAACCATACCCCGAAGAACTTGGCGGCGGAGACTGATAAAAACTAAGCAGGGGATTAATGGAAAGTTTCAACCGTGTCAAAAAACTAAACAATAAAAACGAATTAAAAGGCAGGTATGTCCTTTACTGGATGCAGGCATCGCAGCGCGCGGAATATAACCACGCACTGGCTTTTGCCGCGGATAAAGCAAACCGGTTAAAACTTCCTCTCCTGGCGGTCTTTGGGCTTACGTTTGGCTATCCATCCGCCAATTACAGGCATTATGCGTTTATGCTGCAGGGTTTAAAAGAGACAAAAGCCGCCCTTGAAAAAAAGGGAATAAAACTTGGTGTTATAAAAGACAGCCCTGATAAAGCGGCTGTTAAATATTCCGCGGATGCCGCGGCGGTAATAACAGACATTGGTTATACAACAATTCAAAGGCAGTGGAGAAAGTCGGCCGCAGAGAAGATAAAATGCGCTTTTTACGGCGTTGAAAGCGATGTCATAGTGCCGGTTGAAGCGGCGTCGCCCAAAGAGGAATACGGCGCCGCCACAATAAGAAGAAAGATTAATGTTCAGCTTAATGATTACATAATTCCATTTAAGGAAGTTAAACCCAAACTATCTTCGTTAAACATAAAAACTGATGATATTGACATTAGTGATTACGTCTCTGTGCTGGACTCATCCGGAATGAATAAAGATGTGACGCCATCGCCTGTGTTTACGGGCGGCACTTCACAGGCAAAAAAACACCTTAAGGATTTTATTGAAAACAAGCTTTCTCTATACGCTGATTTTCGCAGCCATCCGGATAAAAACATAGAATCAAATTTAAGCCCTTACCTGCACTTTGGGCAGATATCTCCTTTGTATATTGCCGTTGAAGTACTAAAAGCCGGAGGTAAGGTGGCGGGCAAGTTTCTTGATGAACTTATTATAAGGCGCGAACTTGCCGTTAATTTTGTCTATTACAATAAAAATTATGAAAATCCTGAATGCCTGCCAAACTGGGCGAAAGAGACTCTGCGGATTCATTCGGTTGATGAAAGGCCTTATTTGTACACGCTTAAACAGCTTGAAACAGGAGCCACGCATGATAAATACTGGAATGCGGCACAGTTGCAGATGGTAATAACAGGAAAGATGCATAATTATATGAGGATGTACTGGGGCAAAAAAATAATAGAGTGGTCAAAAACCCCGGAGCAGGCTTATAATAAAATGATTTATCTGAATGATAAATACGAACTTGACGGGCGTGACCCCAACAGCTATGCGGGTGTTGCGTGGTGTTTTGGCAAACACGACAGGGCATGGCCGCAGAGAAAGATTTTTGGAAAGGTCAGATACATGAATGACAAGGGGCTTGAAAGAAAATTTGATATGGACACTTACGTTAAAATGTGGAATATTATGCAGATAAGCAATCATAAGAATCTTAAAGGGGGCAAGTGAAATGGAAAAGAAAAAGGTAATAGTTGTAGGCGCGGGTCCCGGCGGTTTAACTTCAGGGATGATACTTCAGCACCGCGGTTTTGATGTCACTATTTATGAAAAAGCCGGTGTTGTCGGCGGGCGCAACGCCGCCATTAAACTTGGGCAGTATACTTTTGACACAGGCCCCACTTTCCTTATGATGAAGTTTATTCTGGACGAGATGTTTACTGAAACCGGAAGGAATTCAGAAGACTATCTAAAATTTCATAAACTTGACCCTATGTACAGGTTAAAGTTTACGGATAAGCAGATTCTTGTAACTGATAATCATGAAAAGATGGAAAAAGAGATTGAAGAAATATTTCCGGGAGAAGGTAAAGGTTTAACGGCATACTTAAAAAACGAAGAGAAAAGGCTTAAATACCTTTTCCCGTGCCTGCAGAAGCCATATTCTTCCATATTTGACATGATGAAAAACCCGCTTTTAAAAGCCCTGCCGCACCTGGACCTTGGACGAAGTGTTTTTAATGTCCTTGGCAACTATTTTAAACCGGAAAAGTTAAGGTTTGTCTTTACGTTTCAGTCAAAGTATCTGGGAATGTCCGCGTGGGAATGCCCGGCAGCTTTTGCCATGATAGCTTATATAGAACATAAATGGGGTATTTATCACGTCATAGGCGGGCTGAATAAGATTTCAGACGCAATGGCAAAAGTATTTGAAGAAGAAGGCGGAAAGTTAAAACTTAACACCCCGGTTAAAAGGATTATTAACAGCGGTAAAAAAGCCACGGGTGTTGAACTTGAAGACGGGACAATAGTAAACGCCGATGAAGTTATAGTAAACGCGGATTTTTCATACGCCGCTACCGCCTTAATGGATAAAAAGCATGTAAAAAAATACAGCCCCGCAAAACTTGCAAAAAGAAAATACTCCTGTTCAATATTCATGTTATACCTTGGGGTAAAAAAGAAATACGATATGCCTCATCACAACGTGTTTTTCGCGGAAAAATACAGGGAAAATGTGGATGATATCTTTACCCGCCTTAAACTGTCAGAACAGATATCGTTTTACGTGCAGAACGCCTCTATAATTGACCCCACACTTGCGCCTGAAGGCAAGTCAGGTATTTACATACTTGTGCCCGTTGCCAGCTTAAAAGGAAATATTGACTGGAAAAAAGAAAAAGACGCGTTTAGAAAACGCGTGCTTGAAGAAGTGGTAAAAAAGACAGAGATGAAAGACCTTATGGATAATATAGAAGAAGAAAGGATTTACACGCCTGAAACCTGGCGCGATGACCTGAATGTTTATTACGGCGCCACGTTTAACCTTGGCCACAACCTTACGCAGATGCTGTATTTAAGGCCGCGCAATAAGTTTGAATGCCTTGATAACTGCTATCTGACAGGCGGCGGCACGCATCCCGGAAGCGGGCTTCCGACAATTTATGAATCCGGAAGGATTGCCGCAAATATGATAAGTAAAAAACACGGTGTAAAATATAAAGAACCATCATCGCTTGATGATAAAATTTAAGGGGAAGCATATGAAAAAAATACTGTTTTTATTTGCTTTAACTTTTGTTTTTGTACTTGGTGTTTTCGGGGAAAGCGCTTTTAAGTATATCCCTTATAAGAGCGCGTCATGGGAAATTAAAACTGTTGTTGAAGGCTCTTACCCGATGAAAATGGATCAGAAAGTATTTTATAAGAGTAATAAGATGAGGATAGAAGGTGTTTATAAAAATCCGGATTCCGGCAAAAACGAAGAACAGGTAATAATTGTAACAAATGAATCAACGTACATGTACATGCCGCAGAGTAAAAGCGGTTTTAAATACTCGAATAAAAGCGATTCCAATCCGCAGAAACTTTCAAATGTGCAGGCACAATACAGGGATAAAGCGAAAAAAACCGGTTCTGAAAAAGTTAACGGTGTTGCGTGTGAAATATGGCAGTACACCATTGACGAAGACGGGGAAACTATGGAAGTTAAAGAATGGAGAGGCAAAGACGGTTTTATCTACAGGACAGTGTCAGAAACAATAAAAGGGGATAAGTCAAAATACACAAGCGATGTTATCTCATTGAAAAAAGATGTGAAACTGGCGGATTCGCTTTTTGAAATTCCGGGCGATATAAAAATGGTTGATATGGAAAATTTATTAAAAGGCATGCAGCCGGACGTTAAAAAAACAGGGAATAAAAAAGCCGTGCAGGATGACAGCGGGGATGAATCTGAAGAAGAAGCCGAAGATGAAGATATAAGCGGGCAGATGCAGGAAAAGGCGGCAAAGGAAGCGGCGGACATGCTTAAAGGAATGTTTGGACAATAAGTCCGTAATTAAAAATTGGAGGAAAAGATGAGCGAGAAAATATTATGCGCCAAGTGCGGCAAACAGATGGTGTTAAAACAGGGTAAATTCGGAAAATTTTTCAGCTGCACAGGATATCCGGACTGCAAGACAAGCATGCCTTATCCCGGGCAGAAAAGGCTTCCGCAGGGCGAGGAAATTTCATACGTGCGCGGATGGTGGAAACAGCAGGCTTCAACAATGGTGTTTTTTACCGGCAAGGAAGAAGTGGCAAAATGGATATATGAAAAAGACGGCAATATAACTAAAGAAGGAAAGGTAATTGACGGCAAAATATGCACCTTTCATTCAAACTGGTCGCTTAAATCCGATATGACCGCGGTTAATAACGTGCTTGAAGGGCCTTTTGAAACATATGACGAAAACGGAGCCATAGCAGAGCGCGGTATTTATAAAAATGGTAAAAAGCAGGTATTATCAGCTGATTCAGACGACACTTTTGCGGTTGACAGCGAACCTTCATATGACAGTTTTAATGATCTTGAAAAGTCTGTGCCTGTCGCGTCTGAAGTTGTTAAAGAAGAAGCGGATGATTTTGACGGAGTGCCAAAAAAGGATGATGAGGACCTGCCGTTTTAGAACGGCAGTTTAAACATATAAGCAGGAACTTTTTCCGCTAAAATCTGTCATATAAAGTAAGGGGTATGAAATCTGATTAAATTTTAGCGGAGGTTCAGATGAGAAAAACATCGGCGGTTTTATTAACAGCTCTCATTTTCTTGCTTGTATTAAATATCGGCTGTAACCCTAAAAGGAATCCCACGACACCTGATATAACACCCGTTATTCCCGGAATTTCCACCCCGGTTGCCACGAATACTGCGGTTGTGGGATGCGTGCTTCCGGATCTGACCATTACCGGAATGACAGCGACTTACAGCAATGTAACACGGGGATGCGTGGATAATTACGATCATCCCGGTTATATTGTTTACCTGAAAAATCAGGGATGTGTAACGGTTACAGGCGCTGTTTCAATAAATGTAAACGGAGTGGTAATCAGCTATTCATACAACGGCGGGCTTGCACCCGGGGAAACGGAAAACGTCTGGGTGGAAAACACGCCTCCGTCAGGTTTTTCGATGAGCGCGATAGTTGACCCTTCAGATGTTATAGCTGAAACTGACGAATCAAATAATTCTTTCCAGGCACTGGTTCCACCGCTTACACCGCTGCCTATATGTACCGTGCAGACATCGGTTACGCATACAGTTACAATTACCGTTACTCCCACGAAAACTTTGACTGTACCGCCAACACCAACACCTACCGGCAGCCGGACAGTAACAACAACAGGCGGGCCGGACCTTATAGTCCTTTCAGTAATAACACAGCTTCAATTCCCGCATAGCTGCCTTAGCGGCGATG
>PGYV01000011.1:55857-67298 GCA_002839855.1 Candidatus Goldiibacteriota bacterium HGW-Goldbacteria-1 | reverse complement strand
TAGTCTCAGTTGCCGTCCGAGTAGTTGTTTCCGTAATAGTTTCAGTAGTTGTCTGAGATGCCGTTTCAGTTATCGTTTCGGTTGCCGTCTGTGTAGCTGTTTCTGTTATAGTCTCAGTTACAGTTTCCGTACCTGTCTCCGTGACGGTCTCTGTTGCAGTTTCCGTGATTGTATCGGTTATTGTTTCTGTTGCGGTCTGCGTATTTGTCTCAGTCATTGTCCCGGTAACAGTTTCCGTGGTTGTTTCGGTTATAGTCTCTGTAGCAGTTTGTGTATTCGTTTCAGTTATAGTTACTGTTGCTGTCTGTGTGACCGTCTCTGTTACAGATGCAGTGGATGTTTCTGTAATAGTCTCAGTATTTGTCTGCGAAACCGTTTCAGTTATCGTTTCGGTAGCTGTCTGTGTAGCCGTTTCTGTTATAGTCCCGGTAGCTGTCTGCGTAGCAGTTTCCGTTATTGTCTCCGTTATAGTTTCCGTGACAGTTTCAGTCATCGTCCCTGTTACTGTCTGCGTGACAGTTTCGGTCATTGTCTCTGTTATAGTTCCGGTTACAGTCCCGGTAGCGGTTTGTGTAACGGTCTGCGTCACAGTCTCTGTTGCAGTTTCAGTTGACGTTTCCGTGATGGTTTCCGATACAGTGGGTGTTACCGTTTCTGTCATTGTCTGTGTAATAGTTTGGGATAGAATAATCAGTGTTTCCGTCATGGTGATTGTGGAAGTCTGAGAAATAGTAGGCGTATGCGTCTCTGTAGCCGTTAAAGTAATGGTTTCCGTAGAAGTTTCTGTTACTGTCTCAGTTGATGTTTCTGTTGCAGTCTGTGTTACAGTTTCCGTACCTGTTTCAGTAACAGTTCCCGTCACAGTCCCGGTTGTTGTTTCTGTAACTGTTTTTGTTACCGTCTCAGTTATAGTCTCTGTTCCCGTCTGTGTCGCAGTCTGTGTCACAGTTTCAGTAACGGTCTCAGTAACTGTTTCGGTGACAGTCTCAGTTGATGTTTCCGTAATAGTTTCCGTCACGGTCTCAGTAACCGTTTCAGTTATTGTCTCTGTTACGGTTTCTGTAGCCGTTTCGGTAATAGTCTCGGTTACTGTCTGCGTGACTGTTTCTGTAATAGTTTCTGTTACAGTCTCAGTTGCTGTTTCGGTAATCGTTTCTGTCACGGTTTCAGTAACGGTTTCAGTAACCGTTTCAGTTATTGTATCCGTTACGGTTTCTGTAGCCGTTTCGGTAGTAGTCCCGTTTCGGTAGTAGTCTCGGTTACTGTCTGCGTGACTGTTTCTGTAATCGTCTCTGTCACGGTCTCAGTTGCTGTTTCTGTAATCGTTTCTGTGACGGTTTCAGTTGCTGTTTCGGTTATTGTCTCGGTTACTGTCTGCGTAGTCGTTTCGGTAATTGTTTCTGTTACAGTCTCAGTTGCTGTTTCGGTAATTGTTTCTGTCACGGTTTCAGTTGCCGTTTCGGTTATTGTCTCTGTTACAGTCTGTGTAGTCGTTTCAGTCATCGTCTCAGTTGCAGTCTGTGTGGACGTTTCGGTTATTGTCTCAGTTACTGTCTGCGTGACTGTTTCTGTAATCGTTTCCGTCATGGTCTCAGTTGCTGTTCCGGTTATTGTCTCTGTTACAGTCTGCGTAGTCGTTTCGGTAATTGTTTCTGTCACGGTTTCAGTAACCGTTTCAGTTATTGTCTCTGTCACGGTTTCTGTAGCCGTTTCGGTAATAGTCTTAGTTACAGTCTGCGTAATCGTTTCTGTCACTGTCTGTGTATTAGTCTGCGTAACCGTTTCTGTTATGGTTTCAGTTACAGTCTGCGTGTTAGTTTCAGTTATAGTCTCGGTTACAGTCTGTGTAGCTGTTTCTGTCATAGTCTCGGTTACTGTCTGAGTGTTAGTTTCTGTTATAGTTTCTGTAGCTGTTTCTGTCATAGTCTCAGTTACTGTCTGAGTGTTTGTTTCTGTTATGGTCTCTGTTACAGTCTGCGTGGCTGTCTCAGTTACAGTCAGAGTAGTCGTTTCAGTTATTGTCTCTGTTGCAGTTTCTGTAGCTGTTTCTGTCATAGTCTCGGTTACTGTCTGAGTGTTAGTTTCTGTTATGGTCCCTGTTACAGTCTGCGTGGCTGTCTCAGTTATAGTCTCTGTTACAGTCTTAGTAGCCGTTTCAGTTATTGTCTCTGTTACAGTTTCTGTAGCTGTTTCTGTCGTAGTCTCTGTTACAGTCTGCGTGGCTGTCTCAGTTATAGTCTCTGTTACAGTCTGAGTGGCAGTTTCAGTTATAGTCTCTGTTACAGTCTGAGTGGCAGTTTCAGTAACGGTTTCCGTTGCAGTCTGTGTAGATGTCTCAGTTATAGTCTCTGTTACAGTCTGAGTGGCAGTTTCAGTAACGGTCTCCGTTGCAGTCCGTGTAGATGTCTCATTTCTGTTGTGGTTTCTGTTGTGGTTTCTGTTGTGGTTTCTGTTGTGGTTTCTGTTGTGGTTTCTGTTGTGGTTTCTGTAGCCGTTTCGGTAATAGTCTCGGTTACGGTCTGCGTAACCGTTTCTGTAATAGTATCTGTTACTGTCTCAGTTGCTGTTTCAGTAATAGTCTCTGTCACGGTTTCAGTTGCCGTTTCGGTAATAGTCTCAGTTACAGTCTGCGTAACCGTTTGCGTTATAGTCTCAGTTACAGTCTCGGTATTAGTCTCCGTAACCGTTTCTGTTACAGTCTCGGTTACAGTCTGCGTGGCTGTTTCGGTTATTGTCTTAGTCACAGTCTGTGTATCAGTTTCTGTAACAGTCTCAGTACTTGTCTGTGTAATTGTACCCGTTACAGACGCAGTTACCGTCTGTGTAGTTGTTTCAGTTATTGTCCGAGTCACAGTCTGCGTGGCAGTTTCTGTCACAGTTCCAGTACTTGTCTGTGTAATTGTCTCCGTTACAGACGCAGTTGCCGTCTGTGTAGTTGTTTCAGTTATTGTCTGTGTCGCTGTCTGAGTTATGGTCTCAGTCACAGTCTGCGTAACCGTTTCTGTCACAGTCTGTGTGGCAGTTTCTGTCACAGTTCCAGTATTTGTCTGTGTAATTGTATCCGTTACAGACGCAGTTGCCGTCTGTGTATTTGTTTCGGTTATTGTCTGTGTCGCCGTCTGAGTTATGGTATCAGTTACTGTCTGCGTTGCTGTTTCGGTTATTGTACACGTTACAGTTTCAGTACTTGTTTGGGTAATTGTCTGTGTAGCAGTCTGTGTCATCGGCTGTTCTGTCGGCGTTATTGTCGCAGTAATACTGCGCGTTACGGTGGCTGTCGGTGTCGGCATATTGCTGGTAAATATCACCGTTGTCCCTGTATCCCTGTCAGGAACTGCCGTTGATCCTGGAAGCGAACTGTCAGGGTTTATCACATTTGTCTGCGCAGTCTCGTTATAAACATTTATCCACGCGTATCCAAAAGAATCCGTAACACCGGAAACACTGCCTGTATTAATTCCCAAAACAGACGTAAGCGATGAAGATGTAAAGATTGCCGCGCCTGTAACGCTTACGCTTACAGGTATAGCCCCTAATACACCGTTTCCGTATAAATCAACCGCCTGCAGATTAATTACAACCTGCGTCCCTATCTCTGTATATTCAGAAACCGCTGACGCGGTAAAATGGTCCGCGCTTCCAGGTATCCAGGTTAATAACGCCGAAACATCCCTGTCCGGAACTGATGTAGAACCCGAAAGCGTGCTGTCGGGCGTTACTGTAACCGGCTGTGCCGTATAATTAATCACCGTAATTGAAGCCAGCCCTGTGGCTGCAGTGGTTCCTGTCACTGTATTGGTTCCCAGCCCTGATACGCCGGAAAGTGTGGAAGCTGTAAATATTGCCGCTCCGGATGTATAAATTACAACTTCCTGTGCTATCGGCACAACAAGCCCGTCCGCATCCAGCACCATAATATTTAATACTTTTTCATCGCCTGCGGTTAACGCACCGGGCGCCGGATCCACAACTTCAATATGATATTCACCGGGCATTACAAAACTGATATCTGCCGCTTCATCAAAAGAAGGAAATCCCCAGCTTGTTGAATCGGGCGTCACTTTAACATTACCGATGGTATTTTTTTGTACTATAAGATCTTCATATCCCGACGCGTTTGTAAAACCAAAAGCAGTACCTGTCCCCGCGCCGCTCCATCCTGCCGGTACAGAAGAGAAATATCCGCCGTTATCAAGCGTTATAGTCACAAACTGTGACGAAGCCACAGTGTTTCCATAAATATCTTCTATCCAAACCCTTACCGGTTCGCCTGTTCCGCCCGCTGCCGCAATGCCGTCAGATACGCTTACGGATGCGTGATGCGGAGAAGTAAACCATATGTATGAATTAATATTATTTGCAGGGCTTCCGGCAAGCGCGCACGCCGGTGTAATTGTGACATTTTCAGCAGCCGCGTTATACACACTGAACTGCGCAAATCCTACGGCATCCGTATTCCCGTAAATTGTATTTGTACCTTCACCGGCCCAGCCTGCAGGCGCCGCGGAAAATACAGCGGAACCATTTACAGTAACAGTAATTAACTGCGTTGAATTTAAAGAATTGCCGTCTATATCAACCACCTGGGATTTTAACACCACTTCATTTCCCGCGGGTATAACACTAAACACAGGATTAAGCTGAATATGGTCAGGCGCCCTGACATAAAAGTTATAAACCCTTGCGCTCCTGACCCCGTTATCCTCTTCGCCTTCAACCACCGCCGACCACATGCCGGCTTCCGGCAATGCGGGTATTGCATAATTATAGTAATACTGCTTATACCCCGGCACTGAAGCCGTATCGGTATTCGCATACGTCATTAATGTCGTTCCTGCAACCTGCGTCACACCTGACGGGTTGTAAATTGCTATCCTTGCATTGGCCACTGCATACGCCCCAAACGGGTCAGATACCTGCGCGGATATTCTTATATTTTCACCCGCCACATACGCGTTGGATGTCACCCCAAACGCATCATATGATTTTATCCAATCCACACCGACGTAATCAGTGACATTCATGGAAATGTTAGAATTCTGCGCGGCATCGGAATTATGATAAACTCTGAAATACGTATTGCCGGTGCCAAGATTTGTAAACATAAGTACAAGCCTGTATCCTGCCGGTACCGTCACAGGCGATGGCACAGTAATTGTAAACGTTCTTATCGCAATATTAGTATCTCTTATTCTTATATTTACAGGGTATCTGTAGTCACCAATCGGATATGAATTTATGCCGTTCGTATAAAACAAACTTACTTTCGCCGTATTATTTATATTGGCATCAGAAAGGGCAAGCCTTACCTGTACATCATTTTCTATCCTAAGTTCGCGGTAAAGAACCGGAGACATACTCCAGAAATGCGACGCATATCTTGATATCTGCGTATAACTTAATCCCGCAGCCCCTGTTCCTGCTGTATCTTCCAAAGTCGTAAGGCTGTTTATATTTGCCGCGGGCGATTGCGTGGATAAATCATCTCCATGAAGCCATAAAGATTTAATCACAGCGCTTTTATACGCGGCTACCGTTGTCTCTTCCACAATGCAGGTAAAGGACGCGTTGACAATGCCGGTAAATTTAATATTGCTCCTGTCAACTTCCCCGCCTTCGGCTGTTATAGGTACAAACTTTCTATATATAAGATGATAACCGGTATTATTGGCTATTTGTATGTCAGGCAAACTGTTGAAATTGGAATTATAAAGCGGATTAATGTATTCCCAAATTCCGTTGCCGTCCGCATCCGCGGCTATTGTTGTTCCTGACGCTCCGTCTATCAGATATCCCGGCCACGGCATCGTTACCGAATCAAGGCTTATGTCAAACCGGTCATCCGAACCCGTTGTATTGCTTACGGTCAGATCAATATCACCTGCCTGCCCTATATTTACCGTCTGCTGCGCCTGCGGCAGCGCGCTTATTCCCCCTATGTATATCTTTATCGTCTTGCTGTCATTTGAAGAATTTGAATCTGCATAACCCATGTCAGCACCAAGGTCAGTATACACTTTTATTGTGTATTCGCCGTGCGCAAGAGTGCTTATATCAAAAGGGCATTCAACATTATGCGCTTCCGCGTCAGGTACCGTAAATGTTTTTGAAGTAAATGTGGAATTTATATAAAAACCCGACGGCCCGGTTATTTCCACATGCACCGGCAGGTTCGCCCAGTCCCTTAATCCATAATTAACCGCAGTTGCCGTTATCATTACATATCCGTCAGAATTTTGATATGTCAGGCCGTCAGCAGGGCTTGATACACCGCTTATTCCCGTATCAAACAGTTTTGTTTTTCCAAAATTTATTTCATTCTGCATATCTGTCTGCGCCTGGCCGTTTAACGTATTGCCGTATCCCCATATAATATCAACGGCCTTTCTCTGTCCTGCTGTCAACGCGCCAAGGTTCCATTCAAGCGCTGTGCCCGCATCGCCTAAATATGCCGCCACATTATTAAGGTTTGTCTGAATGCCTGTCCATGTATTGTTATACGTGCCAACATGATGATTTGCACTTGGTAAAAAGCCCGAATACCCGCCATACGATATAGGCAACCCTGCCGGCTTGTACCCAAAAACTGTATCTTCGCCATTATCATAAGCGCAGCTGTCATTATTAATATTTCCGTTAAAATTCCAGTCAGCCCCCTGAAAAAACCTTATATTTACAGCAGTTGCTGCCGCATCATTATTTGTTATGTAATAAATCGTCGCAAACCATTTCTTGTTGCCCCTTATTATTGTCTTTTTATTAATTAAAAACGGTATCTCCGGCGCTCCGGTTGTTGTCTGAAATACCGTGTTTATTACCGCTTCTGTTTCACCCCATGGCGTCACATGCAGCTGTTCATACGTGGTACTTACATGCGCGAAATCCCTGGTTATACTTGTCCCCGGATTTCCATACTGATATGTATTAAGCCCGTATGTGTACCTTAACGCAATTTTTCCGCCCGCATTCGCGTCTATATCATTTCCTATCCCATTATCCCCGTCCCTTCCAAGGTGGTCAATATTGTTAATCCCATTTATAATATCCTGCTCCCCGTTATAAGGATAAATTATCGCGGAAATCTGCCCCGCGCCATTTAATGCTTCTTCCACCATTATTGAAAAACTGGCCTGCGGCGGCGACAACACAACCGAATATCCGTTTACCGGGTCGTCATAAAAATATACTTTATCCCCCTCCACATACCATAACTCTTCCCCGCTTATTTTTCCGGTCTTTCTGTCAATAGAATTACTGTTTACAATCTCAGTGCCGTTATCCTTTAATATCTTTTTTACCGTGTACCCTTTTGGAATATCCGCGCTTAAGCGGTACCACTGCCCGTCTTCTTTATTATTCAACTCCACTCTCATTACATTATCCTTAATTCTGCGGCTTGAAGTTTTTGCCTTCATGTGTTTTTCAATGTCCAGCCCGGGCGCAATTGCGTTCTTTATCCCGGCAAATTCTTTATTTTTAAATTCAAATATCCGCCTGCCCGCAGGCGATTTCTTCTTTTCGAATTTTTTTATCTCTTCAGGGTGGTCCTCCCTTTCAATTGAGTTATATATGAATTTTTTCTCTGCGGGGTCATATGCTATGAATTCCTCGGCGGCAATGGCCGCAAAAGGCATAATGGTAACAACCGCTGTTAAAACAGCAGGAAATAAAACTCTGATTACTTTTTTTAACACAACATTAAAAACCATTTTAATTGTTTACCCGACCTTTTGATTAAACCAGTGATGCAGTGCTGTCTTCAGCTTTCCGGTTTGTCATACTAATCACTTCTTTTATTCCGCGTAAAGAAACTCCCTTTCCTGACAATGTTTTTATTTTTTCACATAATTTAAGGTCTTCATCTGAATAAATCCTTACACGGCCTGTCCTTAACGGCTTTATAAGCCCGTGCCTTTCCCAATTTCTTAAAGTCTGCTGGTGTACCTGCAGAATTTCAGCAACCTGATTTATTTTAAAAATTTTTTCCTGTTTTTTTACCTGCAATACGTTATTAATCATAAAATCCTCCTTTAAAAATCGGTATAAATATTATAATTTAGGAAGTATTATACCATTGATAACGGTATTGTCAATTGACGCAGATTCCGTCTTTAAAATAATGATATTTTTATGATTTTTTCGGACGAAAAAAGCCCAATATGTTGTATTATTACTCAAATGGCGCTATAAGATATCACAATTTCGTATCGTGAAATTAAAATGACTTTTATTTTATATAAATCTTTTCAAACTTTTTAATAAGCCTCTTTGTATCCATATCTTTTATCTCAATAAGCAGCACATAAATTCCCGATGCCGCATTTTTACCTGACGCTGTTTTTAAATCCCATGTAAAATCAAGCGAATCAAGTTCATAAGTTTTTATCACTTCCGCGTTAATATTAAATATCTTTGCCTTTATCCATTCGGCATTTACCGTTGTCCCTGTTACGCGTATAAAGTTTTTATCATAATTAACGTGAAGGGTTTCAATCCTTCCCGCCACCTGAAGTATCACAGAGAAAACTTTTATTACAAGATATTCGTTTCCGGTTTTGTCTGTGGATTTTACTTTCATCATATACATACCGGTTGAAACCACAGCGCCGGACGAAGACTTGCCGTCCCAAACGCCGATATTACCGCCGACATCTGATGCTATCTGAAGTAAAGCCTGCCCGTCCGCTTTAAAGGGGTCAGAAGATATGGCAAAACCATGCACCGCGTCTAAAGTCATAACATTTGGCAGATGGTTTACAATTTCTCCCCTGCTGTCAAAAATGGTTATTTCCACCGTACATTCATCAGCAGGAATTGGCGTGATTGTATATGTGGGTGTAATTGTAAATGTGGAAGTTATGGTCATTGTCTGTGTGGCAGTGGCAGTTACAGTCATCGTGGGCGTTGTCGTGGCAGAAATAAACGGAGTCTCTGTTTCTGTAACAGTTATGGTAAAAGTCGGTGTTGAAGTACACGTTATGGTAACAGTATCTTCAGGCGTAATTGACTGAGTAAGCGTGACAGTCGGAGTGCTTGTCCGGGTATGTGTCGCACTTGAAGTGTCCGAAGGTGTTGCAGTTATGGTTGAGGTTACGCTTAAAGTGGCCGATGGCGTTGCAGTCATTGTTTCTGTTTCAGTGGCTGTCTCCGTTGCCGTTTGTGTAATTGTCTCTGTACCGGTGGCAGTTTCTGTATTCGTCGCGGATGCAGTAACAGTGGCTGTTTGCGTTGTTGTTTCTGAAGAAGTTGCGGTCTGCGTTGAAGTTTCTGTTGCCGTCGCAGTTGCCGTTTCTGTAACCGTCAGTGTTGATGTTTCCGACACAGTCGGGGTTGAAGTTTCAGTCTGCGTATCCGTTTCCGTCACGGTCTGTGTTGCAGTTTCTGTCACAGTCTGCGTTGCCGTCTGTGTGTTTGTTTCTGTTAAAGTCCCTGTTACTGTCTGCGATGATGTTTCAGTTGCCGTTTCTGTAGCCGTCTGCGTGGCGGTTTCTGTCGCTGTTTGTGTTGCTGTTTCAGTGGATGTTTCCGTTATAGTTTCCGATACAGTAGGCGTTGACGTTTCCGTCACTGTCTGTGTAATTGTAGGAGAATAAATAACCGGCGTTTCCGTCATTGTGATCGTGGCGGTCTGTGTATCTGTTTTAGTTGCTGTTTCTGTCACAGTCTGCGTCGCCGTCCGGGTCATTGTCTCCGTTACAGTTTCCGTACCTGTCTCAGTTACAGTCTCTGTTGCTGTCTGTGTAGCTGTTTCTGTTATTGTCTCTGTAACAGTTTTTGTGTTCGTTTCAGTTATAGTCACTGTTACCGTCTTTGTTGCCGTCTCCGTGACGGTCTCAGTTGCTGTTTCAGTGGCTGTCTGTGTGGTTGTTTCGGTTATAGTTTCTGTTACTGTCTGTGATGCTGTCTCGGTTATCGTTTCAGTAGCTGTCTGCGTTGTTGTTTCGGTTCCAGTCTCTGTTGCCGTCTTAGTTGCCGTCTCCGTGACGGTCTCTGTTACCGTTTCAGTGGCTGTCTGTGTGGTTGTTTCGGTTATAGTTTCCGTTACTGTCTGTGATGCCGTCCCGGTTATCGTTTTAGTCACTGTCTGTGATACTGTCTCGGTTACCGTTTCTGTTGCTGTCTGTGTAGCCGTCTGTGTTATCGTTTCCGTTACAGTTTCCGTACCTGTCCGGGTTATTGTTTCCGTTACCGTTTGTGTACCGGTTTCGGTTGCAGTCTCCGTTACTGTCTGCGTGGAAGTTTCGGTTATTGTCTCTGTCACAGTCCCGGTTGCAGTCTCTGTAGCGGTTTTTGTAACAGTCTCCGTAACAGTCTCTGTTGCCGTTTCAGTGGACGTTTCCGTGATGGTTTCCGATACAGTAGGCGTTGACGTTTTTGTCACAGTCTCTGTAATCGTCGGAGAATAAATATACGGTGTATTAGTCATTGTAATTGTACCGGATTCGGTAACTGTAGGCGTAACAGTTCCCGTTGCAGTTTCTGTTGCAGTCTGTGTTACCGTTCCGGTTACTGTACGGGTAGCCGTCTCTGTAATCGTTTGTGTATTTGTCTGCGTAACAGTCTGTGAGAAAGTTCCCGTTACAGTTCCGGTCGTTGTCTGCGTTACAGTTTCTGTTACAGACGCAGTTACCGTCTGTGTTGTTGTTTCAGTGGCAGTTTCCGTTACTGTACGCGTCCCCGTCTCGGTTATTGTTTCAGTATTTGTCTGCGTTGCAGTTTCCGTTACAGACGCAGTTATCGTCTGTGTTGTTGTCCCGGTTACTGTCTCTGTAGCCGTCCCAGTGGCAGTTTCAGTTACTGTCTGTGTAGCCGTCTCAGTTACAGTTTGTGTATTTGTATGTGTCACGGTTCCCGTTACAGACGCAGTTACTGTCTGCGTCACAGTCTCCGTAGCAGTCTCCGTTACTGTCTGTGTAGCCGTCTCGGTTACAGTCTCTGTAGCAGTCTCCGTTGCCGTCCGAGTAGCAGTCTCCGTTACTGTCTGTGTTGCCGTCTCAGTTACCGTCTGTGTATTTGTATGTGTCACGGTTCCCGTTACAGACGCAGTTACTGTCTGCGTCACAGTCTCCGTAACAGTCTCTGTTCCCGTCTCAGTAACAGTCTCCGTCGCCGTCGAGGTTACCGTCTCTGTATTTGTCTGCGTAACGGTTTCAGTTATAGATGCAGTTACTGTCTGCGTTACAGTCTCTGTTATTGTTTCAGTAGCAGTTTCAGTTACAGATGCAGTTACTGTCTGCGTTACAGTCTCCGTAACAGTCTCTGTTACCGTCTCAGTAACAGTCTCCGTCGCCGTCGAGGTTACCGTCTCTGTATTTGTCTGCGTAACGGTTTCAGTTACAGATGCAGTTACTGTCTGGGTTGTTGTCTGTGTAGCCGTTTCAGTTACTGTCTGTGTAGCCGTTTCAGTTACTGTCTGTGTAGCCGTTTCAGTTACTGTCTGT
>PGYV01000011.1:0-55798 GCA_002839855.1 Candidatus Goldiibacteriota bacterium HGW-Goldbacteria-1 | reverse complement strand
CCGTTTCAGTTACTGTCTGTGTAGCCGTTTCGGTTATTGTCTCGGTAGCCGTTCGAGTAGCAGTTTCAGTTACTGTCTGCGTTACAGTCTCGGTTATTGTTTCTGTATTTGTCCGGGTAACGGTTTCAGTTACAGATGCAGTTACTGTCTGCGTTGTCGTCTGCGTTACCGTCTGCGTATTTGTGCCCGTGACACTGGGCGTAACCGAAGACGTCACGGTTGGAGTGGGTGTTTTATCTTCCTGAGTAGGCGTGGGTGTGGCGGTTAAAGTAACAGTCCGCGTTATTGTCCTGGTAGGAGTGGAAGTTGAAGTAATAGTAACAGTAGGCGATATTGTAAATGTTACCGTGATAGTGGGAGTAGGCAGGTCGCTTGTAAAAACAACAGTATCACTGATATCCCTGTCCGGTACAGCATTGGACCCAATAAGCGTAGTGCTTCCCGGCACAATTATATTTGTCTGCGCGCTTTCATTATATACGGAAACTGTCCCGAATCCAGAAGCGTCAGTTGTTCCGGTTACAGATGCAGTATTAAGTCCTGATACCCCCGATAAAGTTGATGAAATAAACATCGCGGCACCCGAAACATTAACACTTATTGCCTCAGCTGAATTAACCCTGTTTTCATATCGGTCAACCACATACAGATTAATTGTGACAAGAGCGCCAATTTCCACATACTCCTGCGTGGAAAGCGCCCTAATATGATCCGCATTACCCGGCAGCCATGTAAGAACAATATTTTCATCCCTGTCCGGCATTGAAACTGAACCCGCATAAGAACTATCCGGCGAAACAGTAACACTTTCAGCCGTGTAATTGATTACTGTAAATGAAGCTTCTCCTGTCAGAATGTCAGTTTGTCCTGTAATAAGGCCGGTCCCAATCCCCGACACTCCCGTTAACGTGGAAGCCGTGAATGTCGCATTGCCTGAACACGCAACAGAAACAGAATGCGCGCCGATTACGGTTAATCCGTCGCCGTCCACCACTTTTAAAGTAAGCGGCTTCTGCGCGCCCGCGGTTAATGTGCCGCCCGCGCTGTCTTCTATAACTACATGGTCGGCTCCCGCCGCTACAAATCTGACTTCAGTGCTTTCATCATAAAAAGGCGCACCCCACGCTGAAGAGTCCGGAGTAACTGTTATAATACCTGTAACTGAACTTTTTAAAACCAAATCAGCATATCCGGATAAGTTTGTCTGTCCGTAAACAATACCCGTGCCGGCGCCGCCCCATCCCGCGGGAACGCTGTCAAAATATCCGCCGGCGCCTGCAGTAACTGTTACATGCCTTGCGGCGCCTATTGTATTGCCTTCAACATCTTCAAGATATATCCTTATGGGCTCGCCTGTGCCAGCCGCGCCCATAACTGCAATGCCGTCATCAGCGCGCGCTGAAATGTGGTGAGGCGGAAGAAATATAAGGTATGTCTTTTCATCCCTGTCAGGAAATGCCTGTGACCCGGCAAGGGCAGACTGCGGCGTCACTGTTACCGGTTCCGCTTCCATGTCATTTACATAAAATTCAGCGTAGCCTGATAAATCAGTATTCCCGTAAACCATATTGCCGCCGGGCGCTGACCAGCCAACCGGAACAGAGACAAAATAAGCATTATTATTCATCGTAACTGTTATCGCCTGCACCACAGCCATTGAATTACCGTTTATGTCCACCACCTGCGCGCTCATCATAAAAGGCTCGCCGGCAGGAAGATTTTTGCTCTGCGGATACAGCCTTATGTGGTCAGGCGCGGAAACCGAGAAATAATATGACCTTCCGCTTTTGGCTTGATTACCCTCCACCCCTTCCACGTAAGCGTGCCACACACCTTCCGGCCCCGCGGGCGGAATAACAAAATCATTATAAAAAACTTTATATCCGGTGCCCTGGCTGTCATAATCCATCGCAGCGTATGCCGACACCGTAACACCGGAAGGGTTATAAATAATGATATTCGCCCCTGCAACGTCATAAGCGCCAAAAGGGTCTGAAACCTGCGCGGCAAATCTTACCGTCCCGCCGGACGCATGCGCGTCTTTTGTATTCCCCGCGGCGTCATAACTTTTAATCCAATCAACACCCACATATTCCGTTGTATAAACAGCAAGATTGGAGCGTTCCGTTGAGTTATGATAAATATTAAAATGAGAATCGTTGTTTCCCGTGTTTTCAAAACGAAGTACAACTTTATACCCGGCAGGTATTTCAACCGGCGCGGTTATATTCACATTCCTTGTGTACACAATCTGCGCTCCGTCAGCCCTGTTTATGTTGTTGAAAGCCGCCGTTCCTATAAGAGCGGAGTTGAATCCGTTAGTATAAAACAAATACGCGGTGCCGTTCATACTTACGCCGCCCGTACTTAATATAAGAGTGATTGGAATATCCTGGGTTATCCTAAGCCCCCGGTATAATTCGGGAGAAAGCGCAAACGTCACGCCCGTGTACCTTGGCACCATTGTATAACTTACCCCTTGGGCTCCGCCTGCCGCGGCTGTATCAGTAAGGGTGGTAAGGCTTCTTATATGCACTGCCGGCGATTGAACAGGCCCATGCAGCCACAAAGTCTTATTTACAGCGTCTTTATAAGCGGCTGTTGTTTCTTCAGATACTTCGCAGGAAACAAACGGGAAATTAATACCCGTAAATAAAAGTTTTGTTATATCTGTTTCGCCGCTTTCAGCGGTGCCGGAAACCTGTTTTCTGAAAACTATATGATAATCATCGCCGTTATTTATATGAATATCCGGCTTCCCGTTTCCGTTGGAATCATAAGCCGGGTTTACGTAATCCCACGTTCCGTCCCCGTTTGTATCGCCGGCAATCTGAACCGAATCACTGCCGTTTAAAATATATGTCGGCCAGCTCTTTGTATGCGAAGAAATACTGATATCAAAATTACTGTCAGCTCCCGAAGTATTGCTTGCCGTCAGGTCAATATCACCGTGCTGCCCGACAGACACAACCTGGGATGTCTGCGGGTTAACCGACAGCCCGCCGACAATTATTTTAACTGTTTTACTGTCGTTATTGGTGTTCATATCGGCAATGCCTGTGTCGCCCGCAAGGTTTGTGTACATCTTTATTGTATATTCACCCGCAGGCACTGTGCTTATATCAAACCTGCACCCCGCTTCTGCCTGCTCTGACGTCGGCACTATAAGATTGACAGCCGTAAAAGTGGAATCAACAGGGTTGAATCCTGCCGGCCCTGTGATGCTTATACGGACAGGCAGGTCTGTCCAGTCCCTTAACCCGTAATTTACAGCAGTCCCGGTTATCATTACATATCCGTCGCTGTTCTGATAAGCCCTGCCGTCCGCCGGGCTTGTTAAAGCCAAAATTCCGGTATCATGCAGTTTCCCTTTTCCGTAATCTATTTCATTCTGCATATCTGTCTGCGCCTGTCCGTTTAAGGTATTTCCATATCCCCATATAATTTCCGCCACAGACCTTTGCCCCGCCTGAATGGCTCCAAGGTTCCATTCAAGTGCCGTTGAAGCCTTTCCTGAAAAAGAATTTGAATTTGTAAGAGCCGCCTGCCTTATTTTCAGCCAAAGCTGATTCTGATTGCTTGCCTGATGCGCCGCGCTTGAAAGAAAGCCTGAAAATCCGCCGTAAGAAATAACGCTTCCCGAAGAATTGTATCCAAGCATGGTGTCATTAGCCGCGTCAAAAGAACAATCATTTCCGTTTTCAGAACCATTCAGGCTCCAGTCACACCCCTGAAAAAACCTTACATTAACTGCCGTACCCGGCCCGTTGTTGGTAATATAATAAATTGTCGCAAACCATTTTCTATTGCCCCTTATTATTGTCTTTTTATTTACAAGAAAAGGAAGTTCTGTGCCTCCAACTGTCGTCTGAAAAACAGTGCTTATTACAGCTTCTGTCTCACCCCACGGCGTATTATTAAGGTGAGTGTACGTTGTGCTTGTGTGGGTAAAATCCCTGGTAACAGATGTGGAAGGGTTGCCGTATTGAAAAGTATTTCCGCCATAAGTGTACCTAAGCGCAAGCTTGGCGCCGCTGTCTGTGGAAAAATCCTGTCCAAAACCGTTATCCCCGCTTCTTCCAAGATGGTCATATAAATCAATTCCATTTATTACATCAGCTTCCCCGTTATACGGATAAATAATAGCCGACATCTGGCCGGCGCTTTGCAGCGGCTCTTCAACCATTATGGAAAAATTAGGCTGCGGCGGCGATAATACAACTGAATAACCGCTTACAGGGTCATCATAAAAATAAACGTGCCCCTTATCAAGATACCACTTAATATCACTTTCATCATTTATAATTTCAACGCCGTCGTCCCTTAATATTTTCCTTACCCTGTACCCTTTAGGCACCGGCACTTTCATGCGGTACCACTGGCCGTCTTTTTTGCCGGACAGCTCCGCGCGATAGAGCGTGTCCTTAAGTTTACGGACCTTTACCGATGCTTCTCTGTAATTCTCATGCCCTTTAGGCGCGCCTTTTCTGCCGGCAAGTTTTTGAAGTTCAGAAGGTTTTATAGTTGTTTCGGAAACACGCGCGTTTCCATTATTAATTTCACGCTTACTTCCCCCCACCACTTCACCGGTTTCATCAAACGACCTGTAGATATATACTTTTCCCGCAGGGTCATAAGCGGTGTAATTTTCCGCCCCATTGGAAACACCTGCAAAAACAGCACAAAACGCGCATAGAAATATAAACACACGCGTGATACATGCTAACCGCGAGCGCTCTAATAAAGCGCCTGTAACCGCCCCCGTTTTAAACATAACTTACATATACACCAATTCCTTAAGATTTTCAGTGATATTAATCATTGATGCCTTTGATGCGCCTTTACAAATTCCACAGCTTTATATACTTCCCTTGTCACATCGGCCATAAACTGCATTTCCATTTCCTTTAATTTGGTAAAAATATGCCCCCTGTCCGTTACTACATATCTGGCAGGAAGGTTATTTAAAGCATACGCAAGTATATCCATCTTACACCTGTCGCACTTGCATATATCTTCCCTTGACTCAAACTGTTCTTCAATATTTCTTCTGGTGATGTCTTCCATATAATTCTTGAGTATAAAGCCTTCTTTTTCCGCCTGCATTTTCCCTGCCTCCGTTTATATAATTATATTTTTTAATAATTCCTTTATTCTTTTTAAACAAATACCCTTGTCTGAAAACTCTTTAATTTTTCTGCATATAAAAACATCTTTTTCCGTATAAATACGCCTTTGCGCAGCCCTCATTGGAAGTATCAGCTGATGACGCTCCCAATTTCTTAATGTCTGTTGGTGTACATTTAGAACCTCTGCGGCCTCATTAATAGAATAAATTCTTTTATACAACTTAACCGCGGGCATAACTGTATCTTCCATAATTAATAACATCCTCCTTATAATATATACATTATAATTATACTTTTTTAGCATGCCAATTGTCAAGTACTTGATAACACTTTTCGAAATACCCTTTATTTATAACAAAATAATCTTCTGCCCTGTGAAATTGTTAATTACATACCTGCCGCATCAAAGAACCGGATAGTGACAAATATACATAAACCCTTTGTATTTTATGATAAAAAATCATTTTCCTTTACTTTTATCCCGTCATCTTCTATAATTAAATATGTTAATTATGTAAATCAGGGAGGTTTTCATAGTGAAAACAACACACCGATTATTATCCTTAATTTTTATTCTGTCATTTCCTTTCCTTATCTATTCATCTGTAACTTCTGTTACTGTGCAGAATTACGGCTATGCCGGCCAGTACCTTCAGGCCACAAGTACTGACAATCCGGTTTTCCACCTTAAAATAAACGCCGATGCGCAAGGCGACACACTTACACATTTTGCAGTGCAGAATTACAAAGACAGCTGGTACATAGGTTCTGCAGTGGAACCGGATTCAATTGCGCCAAACAGCGTTAAGTTATGGTATATGCCTGTTGACGCGCCGGAATTTGACCCTGCAACAGCGGTGCTTGTAGGCACGCTTCCTTCCGATTTCACGCAGACTTCAGGCAATAATAACTGGTGGTATAATAATTTTAATTTTGTGGTATCAAACAATTCCGGATTATGGGTTACAGTTGATATTTCCGGATCACCCGGCCAGGGCACAGTTGAATTTCAGGGTGAAAATATTTCCTTTAACTCGGGAACGGCGGATATTTTGGACCTGCCTTCATCGCCCCCTGTAATGCTTATCACTCAGACCACACCCGCGGACCTGCTGGAAATAACCCACGACGCCGGCACAATGCAGCCCGCGATTTCAACAGGCCAGGAAAATATTATCCCGTTTTCCTTCAGATTCTATAACGCTTCGGGGCCAAATTCCGCTCCTATAGTGGCGGCAGGGCTTACCTTAACCGTGCAGACTTTTTCACCGCTGGGTGTAACACTTGCCCCGTCAGCGCTTATACAGTCAATAAAACTTCAGGACAAAAATTCAGGGACAGTTTACGGCACCGTGTCAGGCGCGTCAATCCCATCTTCCACAAACCCAATTGAAATACCGCTTTCCCTTCTTAACATACCCGCAGAAACAACTATTACGGCAAACGTCGTAATAAGCGCGGTTTCATCAACAATAACCGCGGGAACTAACTTTATCATTTCACTTAACGAACCTTCTTCCTTTTTGGCTTATGATTTTTATACTATAAAAACCGTCACAGTTGCAGCTTCAGCCGTTGACACAACGGGTTTCCCTATCTATTCAAACTTCACCACTCTTCAAAAAAACTGCAGCGAAATCAGCGCATCATTTACGGATATAATCCCTTTGACCATAAACGAAGGGCAGGTCAATGTGCCCCTTGTAAAAATGATTCTTAACAACCCGGGCAATTCACTTACAGCTTCCGGCCAGGTTTACAACCTGAAACTTCAGGTTACCGACAATTCCGGAACGCCTATCATCCCCTCATCACTTTTTTCAAAGATATCGGTAACAGACCTTTCCGGAACAATAATTTACGGCATTAAAGACAGCACAATTGAATCTTCCGGCAGCATAATAAACATACCCCTTATAAATTCAGTTGGAATTGCTTCCGCATCATCAGCCACAGTTACAGTCAGGGCCAATATAAGTTCTTCAACAACCGCAGATGATTTCAGAATTGTAATTGTGCCGTCTTCGGATATACTTGCGCGCGACATTAATTCATTCTCGCCGGCTTCTGTCACATCAGCTTCATCCGTGTACACTTCGCCTTCAGCCCTGCTTTCAAGTTCGCTTAAAGCCGGCGTTACGCCTTTAATGCCAAAGACACTTTATTCAGGACAGGCAGATGTTGCAATAATGCAGATATCTCTTTCATCCCCTCTTTCATTCGGAGAAGGCAATACAATAATGGCATACGGTATAACCCTTACCGCCCGCAATATTGACGGCGCGTCGGTCAACGCGGACGCATTTTTCTCCTCAATTAAAGTCTCAATTCTTTCGCCGGCAGTTTCCGATTCGGCCGTGATATCAGCGTTTTCATCAGACACGATATACATACCTTTTTCATCGCCTATTCCTTTAACATCCACCGCTTCTACAATAATCACTGTTACAGGCGATATCAAAGACAACGCGGCAGCCGGCAATGTCCGGCTGGTACTTAATTCCGCCGCAGCAATCGGGGTTTATCAGTATCTGGACCCGCTGAAACCGGTGGCTGTATCAGCTGCATTAGGGCAGACATTCCCGATGAGTTCCGGTACAGGTGCAATTGCCGGCGCTTCTGAAAAACTATCTTTCTCTACATATCCAAACCCGTTCAAGTACGGGTCAAAAGCAGCGCTGTCATATTATCTGGACACTGCTTCCGAAGTTACAATAAAAATATATGACCTTGCCGGACGCATGGTAAGGACAATAATGGAAAATAACATACTGCCTGCCGGCGCCCGTGAAAATGACTTCTGGGACGGCAAAGACAATAACGGCAGGACTGTCCTGGCAGGGACATATCTTGCCAAAATAGAAGCAGTATCTGCCGGAAAAACAAAAACCGAAACTAAAAAAATAACGTTAATAAAATAACGGGGAGTCAAAAATGAAAACAAAAATACTTATTATTCCTGCGTTAATAATAATTACCATATTACCCGCAGCGCTTTTTTCCGGAACCCTGTCATTCTTTAATGACATAAGCGCTAAAAACTCTTCCCTTTCCGGAAGCGGTGCGGCTTTTTCCAAAGAAGCTTTTTCTTCTTTTGTTAATCCTGCCGGCCTTGCGCTGCTGGAAAAACAGTCAGTCTCTCTTGCATTTTATAACTTGTTTGAAGGTTCTTACATCAGCGCGGCTTCTTACGCGATGCCCATATTAGAAGCCGGCACTGTTTCTGTATCCGGGCTTCTTCTTGATGCCGGCATAATAGAAGAACGCGACATTAATAACATAGTAACAGGTGAATTCAGCGATTCTTATAAATCGGTATTGTTATCATACGCGTATACCATGTTTCATAATTACAGCGCCGGCATAACTATAAAGTATTTAAATCATGATTTTTACGGCATATCTTCGTCAGGCTATGGAATGGATATGGGAGCTCTTATTAAACTGCCGTATGATATACGCCTTGCCGCAGGCATTGTTAACCTGATTAAACCTGTTTTTTCATATAATTCTTCATCGTCTGATACTCTAAGTTTACAATACCGCGCTTCTCTGGGCTATGAAATACCGGTGATAAATGATATACAGGGTATGCTTCAGCTTAGTGCCGGCCTTTCAAAAGAAGAATTCAGCCCTGATATGCAGTGGTCAGCAGGCGCATCCTATTCAGCATATGGAATTGGCACGGTTTCAGGCGGCTTAAATTCAGAAGGATTTTCAGCGGGTGCTTCAATTACATTATACGGATTCACGGCGGATTATGCTTATGTAAAAATGCCCTATGATTTTTCACACCGATTCGCCCTGTCTTACGGCTTTGGCGACGATATCAGGGCGGCCGAAAACAGAATTAAAGACCAAAAAGAAAAATTAAGGTCAGAACTTGTGACAAAAATAAAAACCGAAACGCTTGATTCCTTGAAACTTGATATAGAAAAAGCGTTATATTCACAGGACTATGACGCAGCCGCTGCCGCAGCCGATAAAGCACTGGCATGGGAGCCTTCCAATGCATTTTTTACGGCTAAAAAAGATGAAATTACGCTTTTATCAAAAAGAAAACAACTGTCATCTTTATTTGTCGAGGCTGATAAACTTATTGAAGACAAACTTTATATTGACGCCATGGTATCTCTTAAAAGCATCCTGGATATAGACCCTTCCAACAGTATTGCCTGGAAAAAATTCCGCGACACACAGGAAATCGTAAAAAAACTTGGCCAGGAAAATATTGTTCAGGAACAGAAGAACCGGGTTGTTATACAGAAAAATTTTGACGCCGGCCTTGATCAGTATACCGCCGGTAATTACGCGGCTGCCATTGAACAGTGGGATAAGGTCATAAAGGCCTCCCCGCTTCAGCGCCAGGTATATAATTACATAAAAAGTGCGCAGGATAAAATCCGCACAGTTGAAGTTAAAGCCGAAAAGCAGAAATCAGAACGCGAAAAAACCATTTCATCGCTTTACAATAAAGCAGTGCTCCAGTACACAAAAGGGGAATTTCAGGAATCAATGAAAACATGGCAGCAGCTGCTTGAACTTGACCCCGATAATGCGGATGCCAAGACAAATATGAAGAAAATAACGGAAGAATTTAAAAAGGTACAACAGCAGGAGCTGGGCTGGTAATTTTAAAAATCAGCCCGCAAAAGCAGTGAAAAAGTGTTTTGTTTTATTATACATATAGATAAATTTTCCCGGGACATCCTTTAAAAAGTCCATATAATTTACCTTTTCGGATAAAAGTGAAAATATCATTGCAATCACAAGTACATTCATCAGGTACACAAAAGACAGCGAAAAGAATATATTGCTGTCTTCGTGAAAATCACTCTGTGCTGTCTTCATTGAATAAAGCGTAAGGGCTATATGAAAAGACAGGCTGGCCCCTATTAAAAAAGCAATATATGGCAGGTACTGTTCTTTAGCGATAATATAGACCGCCAGAAATATGAATGTATAAAGCGGAAAAAAATACGGCGCCAGCGTAATTACAAAATTTGTCCTGTTAATAAGCACCCTTCCCCCGCTGGCTGACACTTCAAGTTTTTTTGCCTTTCCGCCAAAAAGAAAAGCCCAGAAAATATGAGTTAATTCATGCGCCATAACGTGCATAAAAACAGGTTTATATAACACAATATGAATAATTAGGTACACCGCAAAACCTATAAAGAATCCCAGTTCAATGCGTGAATTTATCGTAAGATTTTTAAGGATATCCGTAAACGCAAGTGTGACAGGAAAGCACAGGATTATGGTTATTACCGTAAGTGGCAAAGCAATCATTCTGTTTTTCATTATTTAATTACTGTCACACTCCGCCGATGGCGGAAAGCCTTTGATTTATCTCGTCAAGCCGCTTTTTAGCGGTATGATTTTCCGCATCAAGCAGCAGAATAGCTTCCAGTTTTTCTTTTGATTCCTTCAAGGAACCCTTTCCATAAAGTTCCATTGCCTCTGAATAAATCTTCTTTATTTCATCTTCTATTACCGGTGTTAAATCTTTTATGTACTTAAGGGCAAACTCACTGCTTGGGTCGATTTTAAGTATTTTTCGCGATAAAGACATGGCGCCTGCCAGTTCCCTTGCACCATAGGCTTCTTCCACATTTTCGTGCAGTTCTTCAAGCCTTAACTTTAAACAGTTTTTTATTTTTTCATGATAGTCCTTGGCCTTTTTATCAAGAGGCCTTTTTTCAATGACTTTTTTTATCTCTTTAATCGCACCAAGGTAATCTTCCGACGACAGGCATTCAATACATAATTTAAAAGCCTCAGCTGCCACTTCCGATTCCACATCATTGCCGAATTTTTCTCCTAAAAGCGCTGATTTTATTTTTTCATAATTTTCCGCTATTTCTTTTGAATCGGGTTTCAGGTCAAGTCCCCGCTTCAGATAAAGCATACCCTCAATAGGGTTGCCTTTGTCATTTTCTTCCATCCCGCGCTTATATAACGCTTCTATTTCACGCTTAAGTTTAAGTTCGGCGGCCTTATGCCGCGCACCCGCTATGTAGGTTTTTGCCTGCATATTATTCTGGTCAAGTTTAAACACTTCCTGCCATTTTAGGACGGCCGCTTCTATGTTGCCGGTTTTATAAATTTCCACGCCCTGCTCAAGAATTCCCGGTATCTGCGCGGCACGGCCTATGTTTTCTTCGGCGCTTTTAATATACGACTTAAGCTGCACATTGCCCGGGTCAAGGCCAAGCCCTTCCTGCCATTTTACAATCGCGCCTCTGATATTTCCCTTTTTATAAATAAGCATGCCTTCATTAATTATGGTCCTTACATTTTCCTGATGCTGTTCCGAATTTAATCCGGCTTTTGCCGCCTTTAAATTTTCTGCCGCTTCCTTATTATCAGGAAATTTTAGAAGCAGTTTTTCAAATACCAAATGAGCTTCACCAAATTTTCCGGAATCTAAAAGCTGCTTTCCGTGCTTTAATTCTGATGTCTGTTCTTTGCTTCCCTGCTCTTTCATCATGGTGTCAAGTATAGACTGTGCGGACGATTTGCTTGAAGTAATACCTTTCATGGCAAGGTCCAGTTCCTGCGGCGAAGTGGCGTTCTTCTTTGCCTCTTCTATTGTTATCAAACCCTGCTTATACAGCCTGATAAGAGACTGGTCAAATGTCTGAAGCCCGTCTCTTTCGCCGTCTTTAATCATGTCTTTTATAAGCCCAAGCCTGCCTTCTTCAATAAGCCCTTTAATTGTCGGGGTGACTATCATTACTTCTGCCGCCGGAACGCGCCCCACGCCGTCCGCTTTTGTGACAAGCCTTAAAGAAATGACAGCTTTTAAAGCGCCGGCAAGCTGCGACCTTACCTGCACCTGCTGTTCCTTGGGAAAAAAATCAAGTACCCTGTTTATTGTCTGTATTGTATCCATCGTATGCAGCGTGGAAAAAACCATATGCCCGGTCTCTGCCGCGGAAATGGCTGTGCCCACAGTTACCATGTCCCTCATCTCGCCTATTAATATTACATCCGGGTCCTGCCTTAAAACATAACGCAGCGCGTTTCCAAACGAATCTGTATCAAGGCCCACTTCACGCTGGGTAATACTGCTGCGCTTGTCTGTATGCACAAATTCAATGGGGTCTTCTATGGTGACAATATGATGGTAATAAGTTTCATTAATGGCATTTATCATAGCGGCAAGAGATGTAGATTTTCCGCTTCCTGTTGTTCCGGTTACAAGTACAAGCCCCCTTGGATAAAGGGCAATTTCTTTTAAAACAGGCGGCATGTTTAATTCTTCAAGTGTGGGAATTTTTATAGGTATGGCCCTCATTACAACTTCCAGTTTCCCCATCTGCCTGAAAGCGTTTGCCCTGAACCTGGCCACCCCTTCAAGATTATATGCCAGATCCATTTCATTGGTCTCTTCAAATTTTTTACGGGTTTTTTCATCTGTCATGGTCTGTATTATTTCGCGCATATCCGCGCTTGATAATATTTCCATTTCAAGGGGGGTAAGCCTGCCGTCAACCCTCATTATTGGCGGCCTGCCTTCTTTCAGATGAAGGTCAGACGACCGTTTTTGTATCATTAAATGGAGCAAATCCCTTAGGTTCATCAGTAAAGCTCCCTTATTTTATTTAAAAGGTCATGCTTACGCCGAACCTGTGCGTGTTTTCAAGCATCACGTTCAGATAGTGCTGGTAAGCGTAATCAACAGAAAAAGTTTCCATTTCAACGCTTGCTCCGGCGGCAATTATGTAGCAGTCATTGTTGGGGTCTACCGTAATACCGCCCCTTAATGCCACTTTCTGTACCTGCATTGAGCGGTCAAGAAGAAAACCATATTCAACAGCGCCCGAATAAGCGCTTATTTCCGGAGAACCTTTGGAAGTCTCATCAGCTTTTATCTCGCCTGCAAGTAAAAAATCCGCGGTTATTCCGTAATATGCCCCCAGCCTTAAAGAGTACGGCACTTTTTCAGCCAGTCCGCTGCTCCATGTAAGCTGTGAAATTATGTCTTTAGCGGTAAATGCGACCGCAAGATTCTCTTTAAAAGCGGCATGTACGGAAGCGTCCGCTGAAAAACCTGACGCGCTTACTGTTTTACCGTCCACTTTCAAATCGCTGTTATTTCCAAGATACTTAAGGTTAACGCCCACAGAAACCTTGGGGTACTTATATTTAATCATTCCAAAATACTGGTTTACCTGCATCCCCCACGATAAAAGCGCTGTTAATTCCGACCAGTCAAGTTCCGTATCACCGGTGAATTCCGCGCCAAACTTAACCGAAGTATAGCTGATGCTTGCCCCCAGCGCGCCGTAACCGCCGGTGTCGCCCTGCCCGTAAGCGACAAAAAAGTTTGAAATATTGCCTTCGCCTATGCCCAGCATTGACGGCACATAAGTTAAGCTCATGCTTTTTTTCTTGTCCAGCATAGCAAGCGCCGCGGGATTCCACCACGAAGCATTGCCGTCTGATGCTATCGCGGTATAAGCGCCGGCAAGCCCTGTGGGCCTTGTCCCGGCCTGCGAATCAAGAAACGTACCGCCCTGAAAATCTGACTGCGCCGCGGATAAAACACCGCCGGATAACAATATGGATATACCACATACAAAAAATATCATCTTCTTTTTCATCTGTTTTATCCTCTTCCCCGGTTATTTTATTACAGCTATAACCCTTGAAATATTCTCTTTTCCCGATGTTTTTTCAATCTGCATCTTTATTACGTATACGCCGTTTTTCACATACGCGCCGGAATCATTCTTGCCGTCCCACGCATAATAATATTTCACTTCAGCGCCGTAGGGATTAAGGTCATTTCCCGTAAACAAAGCGGTATCAGATGAGTTTTTGTATTCGCTTTTCCTTACAAGGGCTCCATTTAAGCCGTATATTGCCACCTTAATATTTTCCACCCCGGTAATGGAATCCGTATAATATATCTTTGAACTTTCCTTTACGGGGTTAAAACCTTTTGTGCTTGAAAATTTAAAAGTAGCCAGAGGAACCGCGGGAGTTACATACATAAGGGCAAATACGTTATTTGCCGTAATTGACGTAACAGAAAATTCAAAATAATGGTCTGTGCCGTTGGTAATGGCATTCCCGGGATTTACCACCTGCGTCCAGACATTGCCGTCCCATCTCCATACTGTGATATTTGTTTCATCCATGCCAATGGCAGTCAGCGTATTTATTTCAGGGGTTCCAAAATGCAGCCTTACAACTACATTTGCCAGCTGCTGATTTATGGTAAGCGGCAGCTGATGAGGTGAATTTAAAGCAAAACTTATGGGGCTTCCAAGAACGGTGTTTGATGACGGAAGCGAAGGCGCCGTTACGTTGGATACCGTAATGGCTGTGGGAGAAACCGCCGTGCTTCCCTGGTCTAATATTCCCGCGCTTGGCTGTACAAGATCTGTTATTCTCATACATGTGGCGCTTGTTTCACCAGAACCTGTCAGATTTACATACGTAACGTTTGCTGTTGTAACATAAAAATTATAGGAATATGCGCCGGGGTAATCGTTCTCCGAAATCGCGGTAATATTAACGGTGTAATTGCCGTCCGCCAGACTGACCGACGGGGTAAACGACAATATGTTTGTCCCCGAAACGTGCGATACAGAACCCTGAACATTGTTGCCATTTGAATCCTTTACCACTATTGTGGAAGAATTCCAGTCAACCAAAGACGTCCCGCCGGACAGTATAACCGCGCTTATTTTAGACACCACAAAATTAACCTGTGTTGAAGTGGAATCTGACAACGCCAGGGTGGAACCGGTTGAAGACTGCACGGTGGCTCCGTTATTTGGCACGTATGGTATTGATGTATCCGCAACCGTAAAGCTGAAAGTTTTTGCCTCTCCGATATTATTTGCCGCATCCACAGGTATTACCATAAAAGAATACAGGCCGCCCATTGTTATAGGGCTGTCCGGTTCATACTTTATGGTCCATGAACCGTCGGCATTGGAACCGCTCCACGTCACTTTTCCGCTTACGCGCGTCCCATAAGGGTTGTACAGAATAAAAGTTGAAAGGTTTTCAGGCCCGGCGCCCACGCCGGCGTCTGTCAGCATTATTCTTACCGGGTTTTGCGCTGTAATTGCAAAAGGCTGAACAATTTCATTCTGTGAAGGATACTCCGAAGAAGTTATTATTACAGGCGCTATATTATCCGCCGAAGGCACTGTCTCGTCAGCTTCCACCATGAAACTTGCAGTATCCTGTAAAGACGCAAGGCCATAACCTCTTTCATCAGAAATATGGCCGACTGTTTCATCATAAAAATAACTTGGGTAAGCATGGTACTGATAATACCGGTACGAGGCATTTATTGTACCGCCCATACCATCACTGCACGTTACAATCTCGTTTACAATTTCAGAATCCGGTTTTACTCCCAGGGATTTTCCTACAAGGACGCTTTTTGCGCTAAATGAATATATTCCGGGATCCGAAATATCATCAACTAAAAAAACGCTTGTGGTACCCGTGAATTTGCCGCCGCCCTGATAAGTTAAGGGGTTTGCAAACACAGAATCCCAGTCATTTCCTTTTTGATCATCACCCCTTGAGTATATGGGAGCTTCAGGATACCCGCAGGGATTGCCTGGAAGAGTGGTAAAATTAAAGCCGGACATGGGAAGGCCATCCCCATAATTTGGAAAATCTATAAAGGTATATATAGGATCATTATCTACCAATGGATTATTATCAGTCCCGTACTTTGCCAAAATATTCCCGGCGCTGTCATAAAGGCGGGTATCAAGATACACATAAGGGTAATTTCTGTAATCGTGATTAACACCGGCAATTTCCGGATAATCAAATCCAAGGTTCTGTAAATTGGCAGGCGTTGCATTTGTAAGTTCGTAATTAACCACAATAATTGCCGCTATCTGCGGTTCGGCCGGATTAGAGTAATGAGTATCAATGGAATAAATTGTGGTTTCAAGCTCCACAGTTGTAATCTTTAATGCCGCGGCTTTGGTAATAGTGGTATTGCCGGCGTAATCAGTCAGCAGGAAAGAATATGAAAAATCCCCGTCGGCCTGTATTGTACCGGTATTGCTTTTACCGTCCCATAATATTGGCGCGTTATATCCGGAAGTCCCGTCAAGAACCATTGTCTTAATGGTAACGCTGTTATAATAAATATTAAAGTTTATGGTGCTCTTTTCATTAAGGTAATAAAACAGCTGAAACAGCCCGGTGTTTGGATTATACGGGTTCGGGTGCGCGTCAGGAATGCTGATAGAAGGCCTTATGGAATCCAGCCATATATTTCTTGGCGCGGTAAAAGGGTCATTTCCCGCTTTTATAAAGTTCTTATTAAAATGCCCTTTAACATTTGCTCCGGACAGGTCAAATTTATAAGCTTCTGTGACGTTAAATATGCAGTTATAAATCCCGTTATTAAGAACAGCGTCATTATGAAGCGCAAGGTTGCCGTCGTCAAATAAAGCTATACCCACGGCAGACTGCGCGATATCCACCGACGCGTTGCCGCCGGTTACCGGCATGCCTGTTGCCGCAGTAAAAACAGCATACTCCAGAGACATATAATCATTTAATAAATTTCCCGCCTGAAGATTGCCGGCGTTTAACCTTAAGGTATTCTGCGATGAATTATTGGGGTTTGGGGAATAACCTGTCACCCTCCACGTGCGCGTTCCGTCATAAACATAAAAAGGATTGGCAACCGTGGGCCCGGAAACAGGCAATGCTGCCGAATACACATAGATATCCGTCGCAGTCACGGAAACAGCGGATAATGACGCATAGGTCTGCAATGTGTCTATGACCATCATTTGAAATTTTACATCACTGCCAATCCTGCCATAATTTCCGGCAGTGGGAGAAACAGTAAAATCAAGCGATGAAATAACGTATGCGGCTTTAATATTGGCGGGAAGAACAGCTAAAACCAGAAATAGAGATACCAGAAAAAATAATCTTTTCGAGATATTTTGCAAAGTATCCTCCTAAACCTGAAAATGATTTCTTATAATATATAATATCATATTCTTTTTTGTTGTCAACCGTCATATAAAGTATTATTTTTAGCATCTTGTTAATTTGTTTATTTAACCAATTACCTTTTCGCCTTTATTTACTGCCTTCAATTACTGCTATTTGTCCATAAAGACAAAAAGGAGGCAGGTATTATAATACCTGCCTCCCTTAAAAAATGTTCAGTTTTTGCTTTTATTAGAAATAGTACCTTATAATCAGCGAATTAACCGCCGCGCCTTCAGCAAGACCAAAATAAAATTCATTTTCAACATCCGTATGTTCATCGCCGGGTATTGTTATCTTATTTTCCGTCCTTGTCATTCCCGCTGTCATTCCGACAGCGCTTGCAATACTTAAATTTTTGCTAAGCGGAGTAAGAAATACTTCCAATTCAATCCCCGCGTTTATTCCAAAACTGATACCTGTGGAAGTAAGCCCTGTTTGTGAATACGCCGCAAGGCCGAAACCCGCGCCGCCGACAAAATACCCGTAAACATCCGCCGCGTTAAATACAGGCAGCGCCACTCCTCCGCCTAATGACACGGTTGTGGCATCCCTGTAAGAAAGTCCGGCATAAGCGTCTATTGCAAAATTATCACCCTGCCAGAAACGCATTACCGCCTTGCTTTTGAATACATCAATTCCCAGCGCGATTTTGTCGGTATACGGCATTTTCTCTTCAGCAAAAACAGACAAAGAAAACAACATTAATGCAGCCACAAATACTAATAATTTTTTCATGCCTTTTTTTCCTCCGCTATTTTTTCCGCGAACTTTAAAAGCAGCCTTAAACCAAAACCGGATGCCCCTTCAGACGCGTATGTTTTTCCTTCCATATTATATGCTGTCCCTGCAATATCCAGATGAGCCCACTTAACGCCGTCCGCGAATTCTTTTAAAAACATCCCCGCCGTTATCGCGCCCGCCCTCTTCCCGCCTGTATTTTTAATATCAGCGGTCTTGCTTTTTATCATCTCACGGTATTCTTCCCATAACGGAAATTCCCATAAACGTTCACCTGTTATTTCCCCGCACTCTTTTAAAAGCGCCACTATTTCAGGATTATTCCCCATTACCCCGGCTGCGTTGCTGGCAAGCGCCGCCGAACACGCCCCGGTTAAAGTGGCAATATCCACCATTACATCAGGTGAATATTTTTTTATGGCATATGTCATCGTGTCGCAAAGAATCAGCCTTCCTTCGGCATCAGTGGAAATAACTTCAACGGTTTTCCCCGACATTGTTGTCAGTACATCACTTGGTTTATACGCTTTGCCGTCAGGCAGATTTTCCGTCAGAGGCATAAGCGCCGTGATATTTATTTTAAGATTAAGCTCTGCAGCCGTCTTCATCGCCATTATCACAGCAGCAGCCCCGCTCATGTCATATTTCATGTCTTCAATTCCGGATGAAGGTTTTAGCGAAATGCCTCCCGAATCAAATGTAATGCCTTTCCCGATAAATACGAGCGGTTTTGCACTTTTATTACCACCCTTATACTCCATTATTACAAGTTTCGCGGGTTCATCAGTTCCCTGTGCTACCGCGTAAAACGCGCCCATTTTATTTTTCTTAAGATCAGCCTTTTCCAGAACCGACACTGTCATCTTTTTTCCTGCAGCTTTTTTTGCCGCAGCAGCAATAAATGAAGGGGTGGCGCTGTTAGGCGGTGAATTTGCCAGGTCGCGCGCAAGCATTACATTTGCCGCTACAATATGTGCTTTTCTTGCAGCGGCTTCTTCAGCCATGCCGCAGCACGCTGTTATTTTAACAAACGGATTTTTATCCTTTTTTGATTTAAACGAATCAAAAGTATAAGCTGCAAGCAGCGCGCCTTCGCAGGCAGCCTCCGCAAAATTCGGCCCTATTCCTTCAAGCTGCAGCGCCAGGCTGTCAAGCCCCTGCGCTTTAGTTTCCAAGGATGCCATCGCCCCAAGCTCTCGCGCCATTTCCACGGTAAACTTTACACCATCTCCCGCACCCAATTTCAGAATGCGTCCGCCGTTTTCAAAATCAATCCTCTTTTTTTTGTATTCCATCTCTCCCATAATAAATCTGGCTGTCAGGGCAGCTTTCGCCTCCCCGGCGCCGTTAAGCAAAACTTCAAATTTCATGATTTTCCTCCACTTTGAACTGAAGAATGAAATCGCTCACTTTTTCTTCAATGAATTTATCCGTAAGTTCTATTATTTTTGTCAGGCGCGCCCTGTCCGCCTTAATGTCAAACGGGGCGGCAAAGACGCCTTTATTTTCAAGAAAGAGCATCCTTACATCTTCAAACGAATTCTCTATTTTAACGTCATAAGCGGCAGGGTCATCGGGCAGCGCCGGGAAAAAAATCCTTGTCCCAAAAATATGCAGCGGCCTTTTAAAAGGCCCAAGCCTTTTATCGCTCATTCCAAAAGCTTTTCTTAATATGTATTCCCTTGAATCGGCCTCCCCCGGAATTGTACCTGTCCTTCTAATTGTCGATGTGGCAGCCACACACAGGTTAATACCGGTTTCTTTGATAAAAAGGTCAAAAAAATCATCAATCAGGCTCATATAATAGTTAAGGCTGTTGCCGCACTGTTCAAAAGAAACAACAGCCCTGTCTTTCATTATTATATACTTAGACTGGTTTGACTCTTCCCCGCCCTGCATGACTATGGCACCGTCCGGCATTCTTCCAAACGATTTGATTCCGTGAGAGTCAGAAATACGGTCAAAGAGAGCCCTTATCTTTTTTTCGTCTATTTTTACAGGTATAAATATTGCCTCAAAAGCCACTGCTGTAAGCCTTGTATTTAATCCCATATTTCCTCCTTATTACACATAATCAATAATATCAGAAAGATTACTTTTGTAAAGGCGCATTTCACGCAACGTAAAACCCGTGGGCTTTATTATTGGATTTCAACCCGCGTTCTATTTATGGGATATGCCTTATCCTCTTTGGCTTATATATATCTTATGATTTCATTGACTGCTTATACCCCGCAGATGTATAATAACCATCAGACCTGCAAAACGACACGCCAAAACAGTTTTAATCTCCGCGGAGGGCGCATGAAACTGAAAGACAGATTTGTGTTAAGTTATTTCGCCGCAGGTTTTTTACCGCTTCTTCTGCTGGGAATCTGGAGCATAATAAACCTTAACAATTTGAACATTAAAACCATGTCTGCATTTTATAACGCGCAGCTCTTTCAGATAAATAATAATATTAACACCCTGCTGTTAAGTGTTAAACAGGATGTTGAAAGTTTTTCTGCAGATAAAACCCTGGCCTCTGTCTCTTATCATACTTTCACAAATTTTCTTGAAGCCGACGAAAAAACATTCAAATATCAATTTTCTTCACAGGAACAGTTAATAATAAATAAATTTCTTTCATACAAACAGGCACACCCTTATGTAAACTCCGTTTATATCGGATTTATAAACGGAGCTTTTGTAAGGTCTGAAATACGGCCAAGGCCCACAAAATACGACCCGCGTGTCAGGATATGGTATAAACTTGCCGCTGAAAATCCCGGAAAAACAATGCAGACGCAGCCTTATCTTTCGCTAACCTCTGATGACGTTAACATAGCCATGGCTAAAACAATTTACTTCAATAGCGAACTCCGCGGGGTTTTTGGAATTGATTTAACCCTTGATAGAATCAGCAATTTTGTACACAATATAAAACTGCTTAAAGGCAGTTACATAATGCTGGCAGACAGCAGCGGTATGATACTTACAAATCCCGACAAAACAAAACTATTCAAGCATATTTCAATACTTAACGGCAAAACAATAAGTAAAATTATGGAAAACCGGGAAGGATTCTTAAAAATTCCTATGGATAAAATACCATCGTATATTTTTTATTACACCTCCCCTGAATTGGGCTGGAAAATATGCGCCGTAGTTCCTGTAAGAACCGCGCAGGAACAAAGCCTGAATATATTATTCGGCATGGGGCTGTCCATAATAATACTGGCAATTCTATGCCTGCTGGCTTCATATTATATGGCTGATAAACTTTCAAATCCTTTTAACCGGCTGATTAATGATATGCGCGGCCTTTCCGAAAAAATAAAAAACCGCGGAAATATAGACAAAATAGATATCCGCGGAGATGAAGAGGTTCAAAACCTGGCAAAAGCTTTTAACAATATGGGTAAAAACCTTTCCGACGCGTACAAGGAACTTGACAGCAACTTTAAACGTGTTACCGAGCTGGATAAGCTTAAATCCGCTTTTGTCTCTATGATTTCCCACGAACTTCGCACTCCCCTGACAATTATAAAAGGTTCGTCTTTGCTGCTAAAAAAATCAATGGATACGCCTATAAACAAAAAACAAAGCGAGCTGCTGGAAATGATTGTAAACAGCGCGAATAAATTTCAGATTATAATAGAGGACCTTCTTGACATTACAAAAATAGAATCCGGGGTTTTTTCCGTCAAAAAAACACTCTGTAATATTTCATCGGCTGCGGATGAATCCATAAATAACGTTTTTGAGCCTGCGCGGCAGAAAAATATTATGCTTATTAAAAATTATAATGATGAACTATTCTGGCAGGCTGATGTTTTCAGACTTGGCAGAATCTTTTCCAACCTTCTTAATAATGCCATTAAATTTTCCCCGGAAAACTCCGGAGTTAACCTTGAAATTGAAATACTTCCGGGCAGCATGACGGGCTTTCCTGATTACCTTAAAAACACGATAAAACCGGATGAAGAGTACCTGAAAATTTCCGTAACAGACAACGGCCCGGGCATTCAGGATATTTATAAAGATAAAATATTTGACAAGTTTTTTCAGGTGGAAGATATCCTTACCCGTAAACACCAGGGTGCCGGAATCGGGTTAAGCATCGCCAAGGGCCTTTCAGAAGCTCACGGCGGCTTTATCTGGGTGGTGTCTGACGGTGTGGATAAAGGTTCCAAATTCTGCGTTATACTGCCAAAAATATGAAAAATAATATTATATACGTGGTAGATGATGAACCGGCCATATGCAGGCTTATCCGCATTCTGCTGGAAGATTCGGAATATGAAATTAAAGAATTCCACAGCGGCGCCGAATTCTTAGAAGATCTGCAGCACAGCCCCCTTCCCGGAATTGTCCTGCTGGATGTTATGATGCCGAAAATGAGCGGGTATGATGTATGCAGTTTCATAAAAAATGACCCTTTATTAAAATCTATTAAAGTCATACTGTTTTCAGCGCTGTCTGAAAATGAAATGAAAGGCAAAGCGGAAGCTTCCGGGGCAGACGCTTATTTTTCCAAAAATATGGAACTTGAAGAACTTCGCGAAAAAATAACCGGCTTCATCTGATATTTGTTTTAATACCATTTTTATTATATTTGACCTTAAAGCATAAAGTCGTATATAATTAGTATATGGAGACAAAATGCTTGCTTATTTTCCCATAGGTTACATTCATTATATAGCTTTCACCCTTTACGTGCTGATGGCCGTATATATCCTTAAAAATGACCTGACTTCAAAAATAAACATATCCGCGGCCGGTATGATTATATGTTTCTCCCTATGGTCGTTTGGTCTTGCAATAAAACATAATCCGCTTATTTCACAGCAGGCGGCTTATAACGCGGAACGCATAGGTTCACTTGGGTGGATTATCTTCCCGTTTTTTACCCTGTGGTTTTTTCTTGAAATTTCATTAAGAAAAAAACTTCTTAAAATACCCTTTTTACTTCCCGCGCTTTTACTTCCCGGCTTATTTTTTTATACTGTTGAACTTTTGGACCTGCTTCAGTTGCAGCCGGTGCATTCTGTTTACGGATGGTATTCGCCCTGGGCGGAATCAAAATTTCCGCTTTTCTTTCAGATATATTACCTGTCTTACCTTATTATAGGACTTGCGCTTCTGCTTGAAAACGCCTATAAAAACAGAAGTACAATAAAAAAAAGGCAGGCTCTTGTAATTTTCTGGGGCACTGTCGCCGCAATATTCGCCGGTACATTTTCAGAGTTTATATCCCCCAAACTTTTTAATTTTTACGGGGTCTTTACCGAATTGTCCGACTTATACGTTATTATATGGGCGGCATCAATAACTTACGCCGTTACAAAATTATCTGTATCCAAACCAAACCCGGAAAATCTGGCACAGAAAATTGTTTCCAGCATGAATGAAAGCCTTGTAATCCTTGATGATTCTTTTAATATCACTTATGTTAATTCTTCTGCTTCAAAACTGCTTGGAATTCCGGAGGGAAGCAGAACAATACATAACTTCGTTTCAGTATTCCCATATATTGACGCCGGCATTTCTTTTTTTGATAACATTGATAAAACTTCAGGATCAAATACAATAAAAACTTTTGCCATAAACTCCCTTGGTAAAAAAATTCCGGTCTCAGTTTCCATTACCCTTATCATGGAAATGAACGAAACACTGGGAGCGGTATGCCTGATAGAAGACAGAAGCGAAAGTATCTTTTTTGAAGAAATGCTGCGCAAAGAACGCGACCTTGCCAAGAAATACATTGATATCGCGGGCGTTATGCTTATAGCCCTAAATAAAAAAGGGCAGATTATCCTTATAAATAAAAAAGGGTGCGAGATACTGGGTTATTTTGACCGCGAACAGCTTATCGGAAAAAACTGGTTTGAATACTTTATCCCGGAAGACAGCGCCGCTGACTCAAAAAATGTTTTTGAAAGGCTTTCCAAAAATACAATTATTGAAGGTTATGTTGAAAATTACATCATCCGTAAAGACGGCAAACGCCGCCTTATAAAGTGGTCAAACGCGGTAATGTTTGACGATAACGGTATGTTCTCCGGCACAATATCATCCGGCGAAGACATAACCGAAGATAAAGCCTATCATGAAGAAATGGCAAAACTTGTGGCGGCGGTTGAACAGATACCGTCTATGATTATCATGACCGACCTGTGGGGAAATATTACATACGTTAACCCAAAATTCACGGAAGTAACCGGGTATACAAAAGAAGAAACAGCGGGGAAAAACCCGAAAATCTTAAATTCCGGCGAGACTAAAAAAGAAAAATATAAAGAGCTATGGGATACAATCTCTTCCGGGCAGCAGTGGAAAGGCGAGCTTCGCAACAAAAAAAAGGACGGGTCATTATACTGGGAATCCCTTTCCATTTCACCGGTTATGGATTTCAAGAAAAGAATATTCGCTTATATTGCCGTCAAAGAGGATATTACAGAAAAAAGAAAACAGCAGGAGATTCTGCGCCAGAACTATGAGAAACTTAAGGAACTGGACACCCTTAAAACCAATTTCACATCAATGGTTTCTCACGAACTGCGCACACCCTTAACTTCTATAAAAGGTTTTGTTTCTTTTCTGCTGGGCGGAGTGGGAGGTAAACTATCCCCGGAGCAGAAAGATTTCGTCATGACAATAAAAAACAATTCAGACCGCCTGCTCTCCCTTATTAATGACCTGCTTGACCTTTCAAAAATGGAATCCGGTACTTTTTCCATCAGTAAAAAAACCACTGACATAATCCCTGTTATTGCTTCAAGCATCAGAGATATTTCATCAATCGCTGAAAAGAAAACAATTGCCATAAAAATGAACTCCGCATATACTTCGCTTAACATAAATATTGACGAATATAGAATATCCCAGGTATTGATAAACCTTCTGAACAATTCAATAAAATTTTCCCCGGCGGGTTCGCAGATAGAAATAGAAGTAAAAGAAGCCGCGAAGGAAACAGTAAATTTACCGGAATATGAAGATATCACTAAACTTAAATCAGAAAAATACCTGACAATACGCGTCATTGACCACGGCCCCGGGCTTACAAAGGATAACGCACGCCGTGTTTTCGACCGTTTCTATCAGGTGGAAGACATAAACACAAGAAAAGCTCAGGGCACAGGTTTAGGGCTTAGCATTGTGGAAAACATAGTACAACTACATGACGGCATTGTCTGGGCGGATTCAGAAGGCCCCGGTCTGGGATCTGTTTTTACCTTTATAATCCCCTTACAATAATTCATACTATTTTTAGGAGGTTTTTATGAAAAAACTTATTTTGCTGTTTTTTATTCTATTCCCCTTAACATCATTTTCGGCAAATCTTGTTTTAAATTCCGGCTTTGAAACAGACGCAAACGGCGACGGAGTTCCTGACAATTGGGTTAAAAATTCTCCCGACGGCATATCTTTGATACAGGGGCCAAACGGAAAATGCGCGCGGCTTGTAAACGCGTCAAACAGGTATATAGAACTTAATCAGGATATTCCCATTGATTCCAAAACAATAAAACAGATTACCGTAAAATCAAAGATAAAAATTTCAAACGTCATTAAATTTAAAGAAGAATGGGAAATGGCGCGCGTGATGGTCTTATTTTTTGATGCCAAAGGAAATCAGGTGGGCGGCTGGCCGGAACTTGGAAGGTGGAAAGGCACATTTGACTGGTCAGAAAAAGTAAACGTGCTTAACGTCCCGGAGAATGCCGCAAAAATCACCCTTCAGGTTCAGCTTGCAAACTGCATTGGCGAAATGCAGGCAGATGACATAAGCGTGGAACCCGGTGATAATTTACAAATTCCACGCGCGAAAGACGACCTTTTGATGAACGGCGATATGGAATTCGGTTCTTCCACGCCGTTTTATTGGGGAGGCTGGGTAAACGGCGAAGGCACCTTTGAAGCCCCGGGATATGAATCCCCTTCCTGTTTTAAAATCACCAACAAATCAAAGGCATATTCAATGATAACTCAAAAAGTTCCGGTTGTACCGGAAAAAATGTTCGTTGTAATACTTTCAGGAATGATAAAAACCGAAAATATTATTCAGGGCGGCAATCCCTGGGACAAAGCCAGAATCAGCATACTTTTTCTTGATTCTGCCGGAAACAGGGTCGGAGGCTGGCCCGCGGTTGCAGGGGAAACCGCGGAAACAATATCAGAATGGACAAAATGGGAAAACAACTATCCCGTGCCTGAAGGCACCGCTTTTATAGAGGTGTCGGCGGGGCTTCTTGACTGCGCGGGCACAATTTACATAGATAAGCTGCGCCTTGAAGCGCGCGACAGAAACGGCAAAGTATATCAAAACGTTGAAATTAAACAGGAAGACCGTTCGTCCTGGCGCGTTTTTAATCCCGTGCAGGACCCTTTCACACCTGACGCGGTTATTGACCTTACTTACCTTCAGGACGCGCCCGCCGGAAAACACGGTTTTATAAAAGCCGGACCTGACGGCTCTTTAATATTTGAAGACGGCACAAAAACGGCATTCTGGGGTACGAATCTGATGGGTCCGTCCATTTTTCGTTCCAAAGAAGACGTTGATTTGACAGTTAAAAGGCTTTCAAAATCAGGGTGCAACCTTGTAAGGCTTCACCATATGGACGCCCCGTGGTCTGTTCCCAACATCTTTGAATCCGGCGCGGATAATACCAGAAATTTCTCCAAAGACAGCCTTGATAAACTTGACTACCTTATATTCAAACTTAAAGAAGCAGGTATTTATGTGTTTCTTGACTTCCTGGTACATAGGGAGCTTAAATCCGGCGACGGTGCTGATAATTTCAAAACAGTCCCCCGCGGCTTTAAGGAGATAATATTTATAGATGATAAACTTCAGGACCTTACATACGAATACATAGAAAAACTTCTTGAACACGAAAACCGATACACAAAAGTCAAATACCTGCACGAACCCGCGATTATATTTTCTGAAATTGTAAACGAAAGTTCCCTGTTTTACGCGGACAGAAACAAAGATTTATCCCCTGCCGCAATAAAGAAACTTGATGAAAAGTTTAACGAATTTTTAAAACATAAATACGGTTCTGATGAAAAATTAAAAGAAGCCTGGCTAAAAAGCGGGTGTGCTTTACAGGAAAATGAATCGCTTGATAAAAAAAGCGTGGCGCGCGAACAGTTTAAAATAAACTGGGGCTCCTGGGACACAATGTTTGAAGCTGTATGTAACGGCCGCGCCTCTGATACAAAAAGATTTTATGCCGAAACAGAAAAAAAATTCTATGACAAAATGATAAACCGCCTTAAAGAAAAAGGGTATAAAGCCCTGTTAACCGGGAGCAATCACTGGGAACTTTGGGACGCGGAACTTGCCTTAAACGCGCAATACGATTTCATTGACCGCCATTCATACTGGGACCACCCTTCCGGCGGCTGGTCCATGCGCGAAACCATAAACTTTTCAAATTCACCTGTTTTAAAATCACGCTTAAACACCGTGGCTGAACTTGCCCACTGCAGGATGCTTGGCAAACCGTTTACCGTAAGCGAATGGAACTGGCTTCTGCCCAACCGCTACAGAAGCGGCGCCCCCGTTATAATGTCGGCTTACGCGAAACTGCAGGGATGGAACGCCATGATGCAGTTTGAATTCGGTACGGTCACTCCGCAGAATATACTTGAAAATTTTACCGATTTTTCGCGCAGCCCGGAAGCCCTTTCACAATGGATACCTGCCGCGCTTATTTTCAGGAACAATTACCTTTCAGAGAGCAAAACATCGACCGTGTCTTATCTTTCAGAAGACGATTTGTATAACAACCCCGCCACAGCTTTCAAGCTTGCCGGCGGAAGCTACGAAGCCCCGCTTTTAATGAAAGCGGCAAAAACGCTTGATGAATCAAAGAAAACCGCTGACGCGCCTGAAGTTGACAGCGAAGCGGCCTCTGATACCGGAGAACTTTTCTGGAACCTTGATGACGGCATTTTCAGGATAAACGCCCCAAAAATCCAGGGCGCAACCGGCTTTCTTAAGGGCGTTAAGTTAAAATTTAAAAACTTTAATTTAAAATGCCTGACAAATTACGCCTCGGTTTATCTTTATTCGCTGGACGGCAAAAACATAAACGAAAGCGGTAAGATAATACTTCATACTTCGGGAATATCCGACAACTCTTCCGTTAAATACAGCCCTGCAGGCAATTCAGTTATTTACGGCGGGTCATCCCCCATAATTATAGAGCCTGTCCTGACGGAAATTACTTTTAACCCCGGTAAATACAGGACAATGAAAATTTTCAGGGTGGATTCCAACGGTTACAGGCAGGCGGAATACAAAAACATTACAGCCAGAGACGGAAAAATTATAATTAAAACAGACGCCAATTCCGGCGCTATGGACTTTTTAATAGAGGTTAAAAGAAGAAAGTAAATACGCGCGCTAAACGTTTTTAAACCGGCACGCTCAGTTATTTAACTGCCTGATGGCGATTATACTCTGCCCGGCGTTATACGACTTGCCTTTTTTTACGCCGCCCCTTTGTTTGGCTTTTTCCATGGCTTCAAGAATATTTCTTGCTTCCACGTAAATTTTGCTTTCATTATAGCTGCCGGCTCCCGCGTGCCCCTTTTTTACCACGCACTCATACGTCATCATCCTGCCTGTATCATTGTTTGATTTTATGCCGCTGCCGGCTTTACTCTGCCTGTTGACCTCGTCTATAACAGACCTTGTTATGTTCAAGACTATATCCACGCCGTCTTCATGTTTAAGAAGTTCTTTATAATCGTCTTTTATCTTATCCGGCATGCCGCCTTTTACATATATCATCCCCAGGTTGTGCGCGGCATTGGCGTATTCAGGGTCAAAAATAAGGCTCTGTTTAAAACTTTGAACCGCCTTTGCCAGCAGCCCCTGTTTGTAATAAACAAGCCCGGCATCATTATAAAGATGCGCTTTTCTAAGGTTATCATCCGTAAGTTTTATGGCTTTAAGGTAGTTGGCGACCGCCTGTTCGTTATTGTCCTGCTTGAAAAAAATATCACCCATATTTGCGGGTATCAGGGCATTTTCAGGGTCATTCAATAATGCTTTTCTAAAATACTTAAGCGCGTCAGTGTAATCGCCAGTATTTTTAAAAAGGACTCCAAGATACATATTTATTTCCGCGACAATTTTTTCTTTTCCGCCCTTTTTAAGGGAATAAACTATGGAATTTTCCGGGCGGATATCTTTATCCTTAATTGAAAGAAGCAGCCGGCGCGCGTCGCTTACCCTTGCTTCGCTTAACGCAATAAGCGCCCTGTTTAAGGATGTGTCCCAGCTTTTTTCGCGGATGTAAGAATATATATATTCGGCTTCTGAAAACTTGCCGCTCATAAAAAGAATATCCGCGCGCAGTTTTTCGCCGCCTTTTATTAAAGAGGCTTTCTCCAGCGCAGCGTCAAATTTAAACTCGGCGATATCTTTTAATATCTCCTTTGAAAGCTCCAAATTTCAGTGAACCTCCCCCTTTATTTTAAAGCTTATTTCCGCCGTGCCCTGCCTGTTTTTTTCTTTATCCTTTTTTCGCGAAGCTGCAAAGCCCGCTGCGATGCTATCTCCGCTATCCTTGCGTCTTTTGAATATTTCGCCGCAAGCGAATCATAAATATCAGCGGCTTTCGCGTATTTCTTCTTACCTTCCATCTCGTACCCTTTTCTGAACTCTTTTTCAAAATTTACAAGTTTTTCCCTTTCAACCTCGCTTAAATGGGTTGTCCACAGGTGCCCCAATTCGGTAAAAAATGATATCAGCAGAATATTAACAAAATATGCGGGAAAAACAGATGCAAGCAGCAGGTTTAATATGGTAAGAAGTCCCCACTCTTCTTTTTTAAGCATGGTTTTTGGCATATTTGATGGTGCTTCGGGGCTTTTAGTTATTTTTTCTATTATTTTTTTAACATCTTCCTGAGGTTCCGGTTTAACTTCCGGCTTTTTTTTTGCCATTAAAATTCTCCCTGATATTAAATCAGTAAAGTCTCTTAATAATATTATACATCAATTTGGGGGATATCTGCAGGTTAATTTTTTCCGCGGCTTCTATCTTTCTGTATTTGTCAATTACGGCGTCAATTTCACTCTCTTTTATATTAAAGGCGGACAGTTTTAAAGGCAGGTCAAAACAGGAAAATAACTCCCTTATTTCCGCGTCTTTTTTTGTATCCGCAGCTGTTTCCTGAAACAAAAGCCCCATTGCCGCGTGCTCCCCGTGAAGAAATTCCCTTGCCCCTTTGGATGCCGTCATAGCGTGGGCAAACGCGTGTGCCGCAAATGAAGTTTCGGTATACCTTCCCAGGCATGACATCATTCCCGAATGAATTATATTAATATCCGCCATTTCTTCCCTTAAAACGACGCACGGGTTATGGAATTTTTCCGCGATTTCACTGAAAACAAACGCGGTTGAAGCCGCCCCTATATTTAATACAACACCGTCCTGTACCGGTATATTTTCCTGCCCGCCCGCGGCGCGTACCGTTTCAAAATACTTACACACCGCGTCAGCAAGCCCTGCGGCAAAAAATCCCATCGGAAGGGTGTCAAAGTACGCGTAATCTATGACAAGTTTATCCGGAAGCGCTGAATCCATTGTGTTCAAATACACGCCGTCTTTATCATACATGACAGAAACCGGAGTACATGCCGCGCAGGTTGCCGCGGATGTGGGAATAAGGATAAGTTTTAAATCAGACAGGTCCCTTTTTATAAGCTTGCACAGGTCCATGCACCTGCCGCCGCCCATTCCAATTATTTCTTTTACCCCGGATTCCATAATAATATTTTTAACCCTGAAAAATTCCGCAGGATTTATATTCCCCGAAAATAGCACCTTTACGATGTTTTCGCTTCCGGTAAAGACATGTGCAAACTGCCTTGTGACAAATGTATCCGCGATTAAAGCACAGCCCTGAACGCAGGGCACAACGGAATTAACCGCGCCCCTGCCTTTTATTATTTCAGAAGGAAATAAAAAGGACTCGTGCAGATAACCGCACGAGCCCGTAATATTGTCGTTATGAATCTTCTTCATTTTTATTTTGCCGGCTGCTCTACGTCCTTCATGCTAAGGGCGATCTTTCCGGTCTTAGAATCAACGTCTTTTACAAGCACAACCACTTTCTGCCCTTCTGTAAGCACGTCTGTCACATTTGCCACCCTGTCTTTGGATATGTTGCTGACATGGCAGAGCCCTTCAACACCGGGAAGAATCTCAATGAACGCGCCAAAGTTCATTATCTTGATTACCGTTCCGTTGTATATGGCGCCCACTTCGGCTTCCTGGGTAAGTTCTTTAATCATGCTCATTGTATGCTGCATTATCTCTTCATCCTGCGCGAATATCCTTACTTTGCCGTCCTGTTCCACATCAATTTTCGCGCCTGTCTCTTCAACAATCCTCTTAATATTCTTTCCGCCCGGCCCGATTAAATCCTTAATTCTTTCTTTATTAATATTTATCGTGCCTATCTTCGGCGCAAAAGGCGACATTTCCTCTTTATGCGCGCTTATGGATTTTTCCATCTTTTCTTTAATAAGAAAAAGCCTTGCTTTCTTTGCCTGTTCAAGCGCCTGTGTCAGAATTTCCAGCGTAACGCCCTTTATCTTTATATCCATCTGAATTGCTGTAACGCCGTCTTCTGTTCCTGCCACTTTAAAATCCATGTCGCCAAAGTGGTCTTCGGCTCCCTGAATATCGGTTAGCACTATAAATTTATCGCCCTGCTTTATAAGCCCCATGGCAATACCGGCCACATGTTTCTTTATTGGAACGCCTGCCGCCATAAGCGAAAGCGAACCGCCGCAAACTGTTGCCATTGATGATGAACCGTTTGATTCAAGTATGTCAGATACCACCTGTACTGTGTAAGGAAAGTCTTCTTTGGAAGGCATAACCGCTTTTAACGCGCGTTCTGCCAGGTTGCCGTGCCCTACTTCCCTGCGGCCAACGCCCCTTAACATCCTTGCTTCGCCCACGGAAAACGGCGGGAAATTGTACTGAAGCATATATGACTTTGTAAAATCACCTTCAAGTTCGTCAAGCCTCTGCGCGTCATCTTCCGCGCCAAGGGTTGTAACTACAAGCGCCTGTGTCTGGCCCCTTGTAAAGATAGCAGAACCGTGCGTCCTTGGAAGAATGTCAATTTCACATGTGATTTCCCTTATTTCATCAAACTTACGTCCGTCCGGCCTTATGCTGTCATTGGCTATCTGGTTTCTGATAATACCGGCTTCAATTTCTTCCAGCACCATTTTGGCTTCTGATATTTTTTCGCCCAGTTCTTTTTCCGGTGTCTCTGCTGTTATCGCTTCAAGCGCGGCTTTTTTTGCATCGGCAATTGCGTCATAACGTTTAATTTTATCAGCTATCTTCATGGCTTCCTGCATTTTAGACTTTGCAAGGCTTTCCACTTTAGCTTTAAAATCCGCGGGAATTACCTTAAGGATAACTTCCCTTTTTGGCTTTCCGCATTCTTTTTTGAACTCTATCATAAACTGACAGAGTTTTTTGATGTTTTCATGGGCAAGCCCAAGCGCTGAAACTAAGTCCGCTTCGCTTACAACATTGGTTTCGCCTTCTACCATTGTGATAGCGTCAATTGTTCCGGCAACCGTAATATTTAAGTCGCTTTCAAGCTGTTCGTCCATTGTCGGGTTTACCACAAACTTGCCGTCTATCCTTCCAACCCTTACCGCGCTTACAGGGCCGTCAAAAGGAATATCGGAAATATCCAGCGCCGCTGACGCGCCTATAAGTCCCAGCAAATCAGAGTCATTCTGCTTGTCAGCAGATATAACCGTGGCTATTATCTGGACTTCATAGAAAAAACCTTCCGGAAAAAGCGGCCTTATGGGCCTGTCAATTATCCTTGATGAAAGGATTTCTTTTTCTCTTGGTTTGCCTTCCCTTTTAAAAAACCCGCCCGGTATTTTCCCGGCCGCGTAAAACTTTTCCCTGTATTCAACCGTAAGCGGAAAAAAATCCGCGTTTGGTTTTGGGTCTTTTGCCGCAACAACCGTAACAAGAACCATTGTGTCGCCTGTCCTTACAACAACCGCTCCGCCGGCCTGTTTTGCCATCCTGCCGGTTTCAAACGATATTTTCTTTCCTGCTATTTCCACTTCCCTGGTTATATAATTCGCCATCTTTGGCCTACTTTCTTATGTCTAATTTTTTGATCAGGATTTTGTACCTGTCATAGCTCTTGCTCTTTAAATAATCAAGAAGCCTTCTTCTTCTGTTAACCATCTTAAGAAGCCCATGCCTTGAATGAAGGTCTTTAGAGTGTTTTTTAAGATGTTCCGTGAGATAGTTGATCTTTTCCGTGAGAATTGCCACCTGAACTTCCGGAGAACCTGTGTCTGTGTCATGAACCTTGTAGTTTCCAATCAATTCCTGTTTTCTTTCTTTTACGATAGCCATTTAGTGCACCTGACCTTTCTTTTTTTTGTTTTTCGGCCGCCGTTCGCGTCGGCAAAAACGACAGACAGCAGCCCGAATATGCCAGTGGGGATACCAAAGGCAGATATCAAAATATCACATTCACATGGGGTTGTAAAGTTTTATTTCAGGTATTCCGTCCGGAAAATGATTTCTACCCGTTTTTTCTCTGAAAAATATGGGCAATTTCACCTTCGGCAAGGTCAACAGCATTCTTATCTTCAAGATTTTTAACCGTAGGGTCCGCGCCGGCCCTTAAAAGTTCTTCTATAATTTCCCTGTTGCCTGACCTTACGGCGTTTATTATTGGCGTATCCCCGTATTTATTGCTTACATTAACATATGCTCCGGCTCTTATTATATCCCTTACAGCTTCCGCGCTGCCTTTTTCAGAGGCAAGCAAAAGTGTTGTATTTAGAAGCACGTCCCTTCCGTTTACATCTCCGTTTGCATCAATCAATTTTTTAAGAATACTTCTGTAACCTTTTTCTGCAGCGGCCATAACCGGGGTTGTCCCAAAAAGGTTCTTCGCATTCGGCGACGCCCCGTTATTAACAAGCATTTCCACAATTTCCGGATGGTTGTGTTCAACGGCAAAATGAAGCGGCGTGTATCTTCCAAACCCCTTGGCATTTACATTGGCACCCGCGGAAATAAGTTTTTCAACTATTTTAATATGGCCGTTTTTCGAGGCAAAATGAAGGGCGGTATAGGTGCCGAACCCGCGTTCGTCCACATACGCTTTTCTTTTTATTAATTCATCCACAATGGCTATTTTCCCTTTTTCGGCGGACCTTATTAAAATTGTATTGCCTTTGATATCTTTGATGTTGTGCTGGGCTCCCGCCTCTATAAGTTCCTTAACCATCTTTAAATCCCCGCGTTCCGCGGCAATCATAAGGGCTGTGGCGCCGTGTATATCCGCGGCATTGGCATTGGCATTGTAATTAAGCAGAAGGGTCAGCATTTTAATATTGCCCCTTTTTACCGCCACTATGATCGGGCTTTCGCCGTCGTTATTTTCATCATTTACCCTGGCTTTGGCCGAAAGCAGTTCTTTAACCGTTTCGTAATTTTCATTTTCTACGGCGAAAATCAGCGCGGTATAATTGCCCATGCCTTTTATATTCGGGTCAGCCCCTAAAATAATAAGTTCCCTGCAGATATCCGTATCACCGCGGATTGAAGATAATATCAGCGCAGTGTTGCCGTCGTAATCCGTGCCGTTAATTTCAGCTCCTGCTTTTACAAGCTGCCTTATAATTTCCAGATTCCCGTTTTCCGCGGCGGCCAGCAGGGCTGTTTTTCTTGAAGACGTCCTGGCATTTATCTCCGCGCCGGCTTTTAAAAGGGTTCTTACCACTTCAATATTCTCTTTAGTAGCCGCCATAACAAGCGGCGTATTTCCGTCCATATTTTTTGTATTAACTGCCGCTCCCGCTTTTATCAGTTTTTCTATAAATTCCATTCCTGCCCCGGCTGCAATCGCAAGAAGCAGGGGTGTATTACGTTCAAAATCTTCCGTATTTACGTCTGCTCCGGCGTCAATTATTTCAGCTGCAATTTCCATATTTCCTTTTTTTATCGCCTGGACAAGTTCTGACATTCCGGATTCTTTATTTTCAACCTTTGCGCCGGCCCTGACAAGCGCCTTTATAATTTCAGTACTGCCCCTTTCTATCGCAAGGCTGATAGCGGAGTAATTTCCAAAACCTTTTGCATTTGGATTTGCCCCTTTGTCTAAAAGCGCTTTTACATCCTCAAGATTGGTTTTAAAAACCGCCCCCAGAAGCTGTTCTTCAAGTTCCCCCATTATTTAACCGCCTCTTTGGCAGTCAGCAGAATCCCAATTTTCTGCTGCGTACGGTTTCTTATAAATGTACAGTTTACAATAAGCGCCATTTCGGAATTGCCTTCACTCAACGGCACTTGAAGATCATTGGATGTTTCCGAACTGAATGTAAGTTTCATAATGATTTCTTTTACCGCTGCAGGGATTTCAAGCCCGGAAAAAGGGGTGTTAAACGCGGTATGAGTTTTCATCCCCAATATTTTATACGCTTTTTCGTTTGCAAGGCGCAGATTCCCGGAAACGTCAAATATTACCACCGCTTCATTAAAACTGCCGCAAAGATCATGGGCAAATTCCTTAACCATTCCAAGTTCCGTGGTTTTCATAAGAATTTCCCCGTTTAAAAAGTTCTTTTCCTTTTCAAGTTCTTCTTTTTCTTTTAATTCCACATTTGCCTTTTCGGCCAGATAACTGCTGTGAAGCGCCACAATAAAAATAAACGGAATGTTAAGCAGCGTCTTTTCGGAAAAAAGATTGTATCCTTCCCCTCCGGATATATACCTGATATAAAGATAGACCGCGTTTACAACTATGGCAATTAGAATGCTTAATTTTACGGACTGGCTTAAAGCCGCCATAAAGATAGTCAGAAATACCGCAAGCACAAACTGAATATCAAGCTGCGAATAGATGTGCGAGGAGATTACTATAAATGAAATGTCCATCATAAAAATCAGATAATGCAGCCTGACACCCGCGTAATTAGAAGCGGGAATTGATATAAACAAAAAATTGCTTAATGCTATCAGCACAATAAAAACGATTGATACCACAGGATCTTCAGCAATCACTTCATAATTATATAACGCCAGCAGCACTATGGACAGCGAGAGTATGGCCCTTATATAAATAATATTGCGTTTCGAATCATTGGCGGAATTTTTCAAATTAAACTCCTTTCACAACGCTCTAATTTCTCATTTCCTGTCAAGAATTTCCTTAACCTGTTCAATAAGTTCATAAGGGTCAAAAGGTTTTATTATGTAATCATCGGCGCCTGACTGCAGCCCCTCTTCGGCGTCGCCTTTTTGGCCTTTGGCGGTAAGCATCACTATTTTTGTACCCTTAAAAAGCGGGTTTTTTCTTATTTCCACGCATGTTTCATATCCGCTTAATCCCGGCATCATGATGTCAAGAAGTATAATGTCCGGTTTCTTTTCCGTTTTCAGTTTTTCAAGGCATTCTTCGCCGCTGTTGCATTCAATCACTTCATAATTGGCAAGTTCAAAAGATATCTTTACAATTTTAACTATATCCGGTTCGTCATCAACCACCATAATCCTTAATTTTTCAGACATTTGCCACCTCTTTATTTTGAAATAAGTTTAAGGTAAAGCCACGATGAAACAGCCACAAGCAGCGACGCCGCAAAAAAACAGGTGAATGAAAACGCTTTAAGCATAAGCAGCGAGTTTTTTACCGTTTCTATTGAAGCTTTTACCGACTCTGTTTTTCCGGCGTCAAGAAATACGCTTTCTTCAGAAAACATCTGAATATGCCTTCCCAATTCCGGTAATAACACCACCGACGCGTAAAAATGCGCCAGTACTGCCGCCGCAAGAATAACAGCCGCGACAGCAGGAAACACCCAGTAATTATTCTTTTCTTTCACTATGCCGGTAAGTTTTTTTATAGCCCCAGACATATACAGCGCCGCAACGGCAAGCAGCAGCAGTCCCGATTCATAAATTATTACATCTATGCTCATTTTGCGCCCCTGTATTTTTCAAGCTCATCAAGAAGCCTGCTGAATTTCATAACCGCCGCCACGCATAGCGCCGCGGAAATAAAGAGAGAAATATAAGCAAACATCTGTATCCACGAATTAACCGCGCTATTTTTTGTAAAAACAGCCGCTCTGAAAACTAATAGGACAGAGTATATAAGTATTCCGGACGGCGCTGCCATCATAAGGCCATAGTAAGTGGACTTATTGAAAACAACATTATATTTTCTTGCAATCATACCAAAGACAATAAACCCGGCCCAGAAAAAAATCCCCCCGGCTACCGCCATAACAAGACTATAAGCCTGTAACAGTTCTTCAGTCATTCATCCACCTTCACCATAAATTTACTTATTCTACCTTGTGCTGCCCCATATCTTTTCAATTACCTGCCTGGACTTTGTTTTTCCCACTATTTCAGAGAAAGAACTTTCAAGGGAATTCAAAAGCAGAATCATTTCTTTCATTCCCATCCTGTTTCTGTCAATACCATGTTTTTTAAATTCACTGTCCACTATCGCAAGCCCTATGTTTCCAAGGCTCTCTGATGCTATCCTTCCTATTTCAGGGGTTTTAAACCTGGACCTTTTCAGCAGCCCCGCTGCTAAAAGCCCGAACAACGCGGTTTTAGCTTTTTTTTCATCTATATTTAAATGTTCAATTACATAGTCTATATTATTGTTTCCGTCAAAACTTACCATCAGGTTCCATTCGTGATTCAAAAAATCAACCGATAATGTCTTATTATCAGTGAACATTGAAATCTTTAAGACTTCCCTGCCGGGAAGAAGATAATCGGAAATATCAGTATCGGTATCCAGCAGTTTTCTTGAACTTTCAAGAATTACGTTTTCAACAGACAAATTCAGCGTCTGTGTTTTTACTTCCTGCGTTTCTTCAAAGTAAAAAGAGCCTTCTTCAATTACAATAAGCATCTTAAAAAGGGCTTCTTTAACTTCATTAGAATCCGCTTCCTGAGCGTGGGTGATAATGCCGTTATATATATGAATCAAACCTTTGGCTTTTTTATGATCTACATTTAAAATACCGGTTTTATGATAGTTACAGAGAAGCCTTAGCATCCCGGCAACACTTATGCTGTTTACCGTCCCCTTCATTATAGTCCTCCTTTAAGAGCGCCATACACATACATATTACATCACTTTTTTATATGATACAAGTATTTTTCTGCCCCTGCAAATTCAATAATTACCTTAAATTATATGGTTTTTCTAACCTTTTCACCCTTTAATTTATTAACTAAACCTGTATTTCGTCCAGTTCAGAACCATCCGGAAGCAGGCCAAGCCCGGGGGTTTCTCCTTTTTCAATAATCTTATACCTAATACATTTTTTATATTCAGAATTGCAGAACGCCTCTATAAAACGGCTCTTTTTATCCGGGTCTTTTATCTTTCTTATGACAAAACACCCCTGCGCTTTATCACATTTTTCGCCCGCGGCTTTTAACGGCAATAAAATATAAAAAACAGCGCCTTTACCCGGCCCGTCAGATTCAGCCCAGATAGCGCCGCTGTGAGCTTCCACAATATTTTTTGAAATTGCAAGCCCAAGCCCGATTCCGTACCCCCGGTTTTTTATATTTTTAACCTGATAAAACCTTTCAAATACTCTTTTAAGATTTTCTTTCTCAATACCCGGACCCCCGTCTTTTATTGATATACGAATATACTCTTCCCCTTTTTCGCAGACCGCATTCGCATAATCCGGAATCTGCAGCTCTTCTTCATGCATTTTTCCAAGATTTATTTTTATCTCTGTGTCTTCAGCGCTGAATTTTATTGAATTGTTTAATATATTAATAAATACCTGGGAAAGCCGCATTGGGTCAGCTGAAATTACCGGCACTGCCGTGTCCTGCTGAACTGTGACCCGGATTTTCTTTAACTGCGCGACAGATGAGATGTCTTTTACCGTGGACTCTATAACATCCTTTATATGCGTATTTTTTTTATCAACAGAAAATGTACCTGATTCAATCTTAGAGAAATCTAAAAGTTCATTAATCAGGGAAAGCAGCCGGTCAGAATTACTTCTGATGATCTCAAGGTATTCCCTCTGTTGCTCTTCAATTTTTCCGCCTACGCCTTTCAGCAAAAAAGCCACAAAGCCCTTTATTGACGTCAAAGGGGTTCTTAACTCATGGGATATCATTGCGATAAAAGTGGACTTTAACATATCCACTTCTTTTAACTTTTCGTAGCTTGATTTCATTATTTTTTCTGATATTTTAATCTGCGTTATATCTTTCAGCATCAGACCCATTCCTTCGCCCACCTTAAATGCCGACCCGCTGAAGACCATGTGCTTTAATTTAACATCAGGAACCATATCGTCTATTATAAAAGGAACTCCTGTTTTTATAACTTTGACGAATTCATTATAAAGCCCGGATATTTTGACGTCATCATACACTTCTTCAATAGGATTACCTATAACATCTTCTTTTTTTGTACCCTCCGTAAAAAAAGACATAAATGCCGCGTTAGCATCAAGCAGCTTTAAATCCCGGTCCCAAATACTAAGCGAATCTGTGGCGCTTTCAAGAAAAAACCTCAATTTTCTTTCGCTTAATTCAATTTCTCTGGACATTTTTTTACTGTCAATTGAATATAAAATTGTCTGTATAAAATTAACGCCGTTAATATCGCCTTTTACAAAATATGACTGCGCCCCCACATTTGTAGACTCAACAGCCATTTTTTCATCTTCGTTGCCTGTGGTTATCATGACAGGTGTTTCGCTGTCAATTTTCCTTATTCTTTCAAGCCCTTTAAGACCTACGGAATCAGACAGCGAAAGATCCAGAATAATAATATCAAACTTTTCGTTTTGCAGTTTTTCAATGCCGGTTAATATATTTTCAACCGATACTATTTCAGGTTTTATTATGCCGGAGCCGGCAAGCATGTTTTTCATAAAAAAAACATCACCTTTATTGTCTTCAATAAGCAAAACCCTTATAGCCCTGCGTGTCATATACCCACCCATTTTTGGCGTCTTATCAGCAACAGTCCCACTATATAAATTATAGCATATTTACAGCCGCTATTTTTTTATAATAGGCTTCACAAGTAAATAACAATATTTATGGAAAACCTGTTTAACCGGGCGCGCAGGAGCGCGCCCCCTGCGATATCAAAAGATTTCCATAACAATATAATAATCTGTTATAGATGAAGCATATGCCCAAGTTTTTCCATTTTTGTCTTCAAATACCTGCGGTTAGTTTCATTGGGTGTTATTTCCAAAGGCAGGCGTTCCACTATTTCCAGGCCATACCCGCTTAACCCGATAACTTTTTTTGGATTGTTTGTTAACAGTTTTATCTTTTTTATTCCAAGGTCCGCTATTATCTGCGCCCCTGTGCCGTAATCCCTTAAATCCGCCTTGAAGCCAAGGGCTTCGTTTGCTTCCACGGTATCAAGCCCTTTTTCATACTGCAGTTTATACGCCTTCATTTTATTTATAAGCCCTATGCCCCGGCCTTCCTGCCTCATATAAATAAGCGCACCCCTTCCCGCTTTTCCAATCATCGACATCGCCGCGTGCAGCTGGTCTCCGCAGTCGCATTTTAACGAGCCAAGCACATCACCTGTAAGGCACTCGGAATGCACCCTTAAGAGCACCGGCTCCGGTGTTTTCACATCACCCATTACCAGCGCAAGATGAAGGTCTTTTTCTTCTTTATCCGTATAAATATAAAGTTTAAAAGTGCCGTATTCAGTGGGCAGAACAGTTTCCACGGCTGACTTAACTGTTTTTTCTTTTTCCCTTCGGTATTTTATCAGTTCTTCAATTGTAAGAATTTTCAGGTTATGTTTTTTTGCGAATTCCACAAGTTGAGGCATCCTTGCCATTTCGCCGTCTTCATTCATAATTTCACAGATAGCCCCGCCGCATACTTCGCATCCGGCAAGGCGCGCCAGATCAACCGCGGTTTCCGTGTGCCCCGCGCGTTCCAAAACCCCGTTCTTTTTTGCCGCAAGCGGAAACACATGGCCGGGTTTATGAAAAGCGGCAGAAGTGGTATTTTTATCCGCCGCAAGTTTTATGGTAATAGCCCTGTCACGCGCGGAGATGCCTGTGGTAGTGCCCTCTTTGGCATCAATTGAAACAGTAAAAGCAGTGCGGTGCTTGTCTTCGTTCTGTTCAACCATCTGGCTTAATCCAAGCCTTGCTATCTGTTCTTCTTCCATTGAAAGGCATATAAGGCCGCTGCCTTCCTTTGCCATAAATGTTATAATTTCCGGGGTGATTCTGTCAGCAAGGCAGATAAGGTCGCCTTCATTTTCCCTGTCTTCGTCATCTACAACTATCACCATTTTACCGGCTTTTAAGTCGGCAACCGCTTCTTCCACTGTTGCTAATTTATAACCTTCCATGATAAGTGCTCCCGGTGTCAGATTTTTTCTTATGAATACATATCAACCAAAATACCCCTTATTCTGTCTATGGTAGCCAGAAGGTCAAGCGTTTCCTCCTGGGAATTAAGAATCTGGGCAGTCAGTTTTTCAAGCTCTTCATCCACTTTTTCCACAAGCACATATACCTTTTTACGCCTTGCCATCACCTTTGAACTGTCGGAAAACTTAACCGTATACATTGTTTCCACGGCTTTTTTCATGAAATTTTTAACAAGGCTTTTATATTTGTCAAGTTCCGTAAAAGTGCGCCTTTTTACAAGCACCTTTGCCTGCTCTGACAATTCTTCAATAAGCTGGTCCAGGTTCTTTTTAACCTGATCCTCTGTGGCATCAGTAAGCTGCTTCATAAAATTCATTTCATTTACTTTGTCCCTGGCAATGAATTTTGTGCCCTTTTTCTCTTCTGCTTTTTTGTTTCTTCCGGTGCCGCCCACGTTCTTGTCATGAGGCATCCCGGCCGCGTCAAAAACTCTCATTTTTAATTCTCCGTCCTTTTATTTGTCTGCCGTTCCACATACTTACTGATTATATCAAATTCCAGGTTTACTTTTGTGCCTTTATTATAAAATTTTACGTTTGTTGCTTTAAATGTCTCCGGTATTACAGAGACTTTAAAGCTGTCTTTGTTTACGTCAAAAGCTGTAAGGCTTATGCCGTCAACTGCAACAGAACCTTTTTCTATAATATATCTGGCGAACTTTTCAGGGTAACTGACGGCAATAACAATATTGCCGCTTTTTTTATCCACAGATTCTATCCGGCCCGTGCAGTCCACGTGCCCCTGCACAATATGCCCGCTTAAAAAACCGTCCGGAGTCACGGGGAATTCCACATTTACATTGCTGCCCGTGCGAAGCGCCGACAGGGTGCTTTTTTTCATGGTCTCCGCGGTTACATCCGCCGCAAACTCCCTGGCGTTTTTTATCAGGGACGCTGTCAGACACACGCCGTTTACCGCTATGCTCATCCCTTTTTCAGAATTTTTGATATTTTTATTAAGCCTTATTTCAAACACTTTAAGCCCGCCTTTGGAACGCACGGCTTTTATCTTTGCAAGGTCAAAGACTATCCCGCTGAACACTTTTAACCTCCGGATATTTTATTTCGCCGGAAATTAATACATCCGGCCCGAACTGTTTAACGGTATGGTTTTTTAATTTTATCGCGTCGTGCATCTTTTCAATTCCCATCTCCCCGGCAAACGGTATACCGTCGCTTCCCATTATAACAGGCGCGATATGTATATGCGCTTCGTCTATAAGCCGTTTTTTAAGAAAAGACGCTATCACCGTGCCGCCGCCTTCCAGCAGTACGCTTCTTATACCCCTGCAGAAAAGTTCTGACAGCACTTTGTCCGGAGCCGGTTTTTCTTCATTACCTTTAAGGTATATAATATTTATGCCCCTTTTTATCATCCTCTCGGCTTTTCTTTCTTCCATCCTTTTTACCGCCACATAAATATCTTCAGGCGCGCTGTTTAAATATATATTGCCTTTTTCCGGCATCCTGCCGTTTGTATCCAGAATTATTTTCTTAATTTTTTTACGCTTGTCAATTCTGCAGTCTAAAAAGGGATTATCATTTATAACCGTATTAATCCCCACAAGTATTGCGTCGCACATTAAACGCATTTTCTGCGCCTCCTGCCTTGCCGGCGCGGAAGTTATCCATTTGGATTCCCCGTTCTTTAAAGCCATTTTTCCGTCCGTGGAAACAGCCGCCTTCATGACAACATACGGTTTTTCTAAGGTTATATTTTTTATAAAAATCCTGTTTAACCGGCACGCTTCATCATGAAGCACCCCTGTTTTTACTTTTATTCCGGCTTTTCTAAGTTTATTAAAACCTTTGCCGGACACAAGCGGGTTGGGGTCTTTCATAGCGCATACCACTTCTTTTACACCGGCATTTATTATGGCATCCGCGCACGGCGGCGTTTTGCCAAAGTGAGAACACGGCTCCAGATTGACGTATAAAACAGCGCCTTTGGCTTTTGACCCAGCCTGCTTTAACGCTTCTACTTCAGCGTGCGCAAGCCCCGCTTTTTTATGATACCCTTCGCCTATAACCCTGCCGGATTTCACGATAACACATCCCACTAAAGGGTTAGGCGAGGTATGCCCTTCTGCTTTTGCCGCAAGTTCCAGCGCTGTTTTCATGTAAAATACATCTTTATTATCTTTCATCGTCCCGCCTTTATTAATATAAATAATAAGTTAATTTTATCATATTGCAGTTGAAATGGTTAAAGAAAAATAGATTTTACATTGGAGGCTTAGATGCTTGGATGCTTGGAATTAAAAATTAAATCTAAAATCTACTGCCGCGGGCTGAAGACCCGCGTCTACCAGATCTTTCCGACCTTCCGACCTTCCGACCTTCCGTCCTTCCGTCCTTCCGACCTTCCGTCCTTCCGTCCTTCCGTCCTTCCGTCCTTCCGTCCTTCCGTCCTTCCGTCCCTCCGTCCCTCTGTCCCTCTGTCCCTCCGTCCCTCTGTCCCTCCGTCCCTCATCTTTTTCTTCAGTTAATTCTGAATAAATATTTTCCCGACAATCAGCTGTTTTGAATAGTTGTTTCTTATCATATACATATAAATTCCCGCCGAGACATCAGCCCCGTTGCCGTTTTTTACGTCCCAGGTTATGAATGTGCTTTCGGCTTTAATTGACCTTACATGTTCGCCTGTAATGGTGTAAACCACAAACACAGACTGCGGCACCATGTTGGCCACTTTAAGCACCCCGTCTTTTGCCGCCGATTTGCTGAAAGGATTGGGGAAGACAATAGGCTCTCTAAGCGGGTATTTTGCTATTTCTGATGTGGCAGTTTTTGGATTCTGCCCCGCCTTATATACAGAATCATTCCAGTTTACCGTAACACTGTTATCTATGGAATCCGAATGTATTGCATCCAGCGTCAGGCTGAATTCAAGCACAAGCTGTTTTCCCGCTTCAAGCACATAGGACGGGTCAAGGACAAAAGTGACAGTTCCGCCCGATACCACGGGGTCAGACGCCGTCCTGAAATCTGTCCCCCTGAAACTTGTCCCCGGCGGCAGTACGTCATTAATGGTTATATTATACGCCGGCGACCCGGACTTGTTTGTTACAACCATCCTGTACTTTATCTCTGAACCCACCAGCGGGTTTTCTCCCGTAACTGACAGCTTAACTTCAAGATCCGCCGGTGTGGGAATAGGCGTGTGCGTATGCGTGCGGGTAAACGTGTTGGTAAATGTGTAAGTGACCGTATTTGTGAAAGTTTTCGTGAAAGTGTTTGTTACTGTGGGGGTAAATGTATTGGTATTTGTGGCTGTATTTGTGTGAGTGCGGGTAAAAGTATGCGTCCGCGTGTTTGTAAACGTCCTTGTAAAAGTACGGGTGTATGTCTGTGTGAAAGTGTTTGTGACAGTCGGCGTGTTTGTATGAGTGCGGGTATTCGTAAATGTCCGTGTGTACGTCGGGGTGTATGTATTTGTGGGCGTATTTGTGTCAGTGGGCGTGTTGGTATATGTGCGGGTATTTGTAAATGTCCGCGTGAATGTCGCTGTGTATGTGTTTGTAGGCGTATTTGTGTCAGTCGGCGTGTTGGTATTTGTCCTTGTATTTGTAAACGTCCTTGTAAATGTCGGCGTGTATGTGTCCGTGGGCGTATTTGTGTCGGTCGGCGTGTTGGTGTTGGTTCTTGTATTTGTAAACGTCCTTGTAAAAGTGGGTGTAAAGGTGTTGGTATGGGTGAATGTATTTGTAAAAATTGTCGTTGCCGTGTATGTATTTGTATTTGTCCTTGTGGGAGTATGTGTGCGCGTATCAGTGGATGTATAGGTATTTGTAAAAGTAAAGGTTTCGGTCGGGGTATTTGTATAAGTCCTGGTATTTGTGTTTGTAAATGTATTTGTAACAGTTGAAGACGGCGGAACCGTATTGGTATGGGTAAATGTATTTGTGTTTGTGGGCGTGTTTGTATTGGTTCTTGTATTTGTATTTGTGAACGTATTGGTGACGGTGGCAGAAGGCACTACCGTATATGTTTCCGTAAACGTATTTGTATTTGTGGGGGTGTTGGTATTGGTGTGGGTGTATGTATAAGTCCTTGTATTGGTATTTGTGAACGTATTAGTGGCGGTGGCAGAAGGCACTGCCGTATATGTGTCGGTAAACGTATTTGTACTTGTCGGGGTGTTGGTGTTTGTATGAGTGTATGTATAAGTCCTCGTATTCGTGCTGGTAAAAGTATTGGTGGCCGTGGCTGACGGCACAACAGTATAAGTCTCTGTGAAAGTATTTGTATAAGTACGGGTAAACGTCTGCGTGTGTGTAAAGGTGTTTGTGGGTGTATTTGTAAAAGTATGCGTGTTTGTAAAAGTATTGGTAAAAGTCCGCGTGAAAGTATAAGTATTTGTCCTTGTGTTTGTAGGGCTGTGGGTGTTTGTAAAGGTATTAGTGGGCGAATTTGTATACGTGGGCGTCCTTGTAAAAGTCGCGGTATTTGTATTTGTGTTTGTAAAGGTGGCGGTATATGTCCTGGTATATGTAGGCGAATTTGTGTTTGTATATGTCCTTGTGGGCGTCTGGGTAAACGTGGGCGTCCTTGTAGGCGTCAGCGTATACGTGTGCGTAAAAGTTCTGGTGAAAGTCGCGGTGGGTGTAAATGTCCGCGTGAATGTGGGCGTGTTTGTCCAGCACCTTTTGTCAAATTCAACGGTGTTGGAATTTCTGCTGCCGCCGTTCCATACCACGCGGCCGTAATTATTAGCCGTCGCGCAATTATCCTCCGCCTGAGTAATCTGCCAGGAATAATCAACTATGACAAAACTTACGTTTAAACATTTATTTCCTTCAAACCCCATTGGAAAAGAAATATCAACAAAATCACCATCTGCGGGTGACTCTATAAAATTAGGCCCCGTACTTGTATTTTGAGCTCCAGTATACTTGTATTGAAAATCAAGGGTAGCGGTAGAAGGCACCACCATATCCGCAATATCGTGGATTACAACCGGGTCTTCCGTGAATCCGCCTGTATTGCATATCTGAAAAGTAACCGTCACATCTTCCGTTGTAATGTCAGATACTTTGCTCATGGATTTTACAAGCGTAAAGTTTGGCGGAGGCGGAGGGTCTTCCGGCACAAGGGTGAATCCCTGCCTCATATACAGGCATGGATGTCCCGAATTTGAAGCTGTGGCGGAATAAGAACGCATTTTTACCCTTAAACCCGTTCCCGGGTCAAACATCTGTTTGCCCCAGGTGGTGCCTGTTACAACAACGGCATCGCCCCACGAAGAATGATTATATGTGGGCTGATACCAGTCTGCTGCCGGCGGAGAAGAGCAGTCATAAGTGGAAGTGTTTAATTTTACCCCGTCATCAGATGACATGTATGCGTGCTGTCCGTCGCTGTAAGTTACATCAAGAACCCACGACGTATAAATTTCACCCATACCTGTATCCCTGTTTAGAGCGGCAATTACGTTTCCACCGGTGGCATTAAGATAGGCAATAGGTACACTAACGCAGGGTACAGGGTCTGTTGAATCCCAGTTCACATAATTAAACGAGCCCATAGAATAACCGTTTATCCACACATCAGTTATGTCATCGCCGTTTACGCATAATGTGGCACTTGTCATTGTGGCGGAATAAAGGTTAAATGTGACAATATAAAAAAAGGCTGCCAGGAGAACTCTTTTAAGCATAAATTTCATACCGACCTCTTTTATATTAATTATTTTCCTTAAATATATTATCTCACAAGATATTTCGGAAGTCTATTTCATAATGTAAAACGGCATGTTGTTTTGATTTAACGTTTAATCAAAAATGGACAAAAGGACGGAGGGACGGAGAGACGGAGAGACGGAGAGTAAAGACAGAAATTATACACAATTTGAAAATTGGAACGATACAAACAGTAATGGCGTTGGGTGTGTTTTTTCAGTGCGTGCCGCCCTAACATAGTGTGTATGCGGCAGGGGCGGTTTAATGCTGCGCCGGCAAATCCGTATGTGCCGCGGGCTCACGGTTGCCAATGAATTAACCCGAGTGATGATTTCAAGTTTATTTGGATACAAGGATACCAATTTGCGGCGCGCGCTGAAAAAATATACCCAATGCCTGTTACACTAAGGGACGGAAGATAAAAACAAAAATCGAAAAATAGAAAGGCAAAACACCTGTTACGCTGATGAACGGAGGGCCGAAATAAAACAAAGACAACCTGCCGCACCTTAAAAGGTGCGCCTACCAGATCCAAACCAAGCTGCCCAGCTGCCCAGCTGCGAATTTCCACTAATTCTGTATGAACATCTTCCCTTTTATAAGCTGTTTTGAATAATTATTTTTTATTATATAAAGATAAATTCCGGGCGACACCCTTGCCCCGTTCCCGTTCTTCATATCCCAGTATATTTTGGTATTTTCCGCTTTTAACGAAATTACGTGTTCACCGGTAATTGTATAAATTACAAAAACGGACTGCGGCACCATGTTTGCCACTTTCATTTTCCCATCTTTTGCTTTTGCTATGCTTACAGGGTTAGGATATACCACAGGCGCGATTAAAGGGTAAACCACAACATCGGATTCAGCCTTATCCGGATTCTGCGCGTTTGTAAACACAGAATCGTTCCATTTAACAACAACACTGCTTTCAAAATAATCAGCCGTTATCCTGTCAATTGTAACGGTATAATCAAGCGTTATCTGCCCACCCGCAGGCAATACATAAGACGGGTCAAGCATAAACACAACGGTATTTCCTGTCTGTACCGGAGCTGATGCCGTCCTGAAATCCGTGTTTTTAAAACTTATGCCGTCAATAAGCTGCGCTGTTATCTGCAGATTGTAAGCGGGCGAGCCTGTAAGGTTAATTATTTCCATCCTATATTTAATTTCCGCGCCCGGCCTCGGGTTTTGCCCCGTGACAGATAGAACTACTTCCAAATCAGCCGGAGTTGGAATAGGTGTTGCCGTATAAGTGCGGGTGAAAGTATTTGTAAACGTGGGTGTATGCGTATATGTAAAGGTTTTTGTAAACGTGTTTGTAACTGTGGGGGTGAAAGTACGTGTAAATGTGGCCGTGAACGTAAATGTCCTTGTATTAGTAAATGTCCTTGTGTTCGTAAATGTACGCGTATGGGTCCTTGTGTAAGTATGCGTGAAAGTATTTGTAACTGTAGGCGTATTTGTCTGCGTCCTGGTATTTGTGTGAGTCCTGGTATTCGTAAAGGTTCTTGTAAATGTGGGAGTCCCCGTATCCGTGGGCGTGTTTGTGTAAGTCCTGGTATTTGTGTGAGTCCTTGTATGAGTGGGCGTGAATGTGTCAGTTGCCGTATTGGTATTTGTGAAAGTGTTTGTATTGGTTCGCGTATTTGTATGCGTCCTTGTATGCGTAAAGGTCCTTGTATGCGTAGGAGTGAATGTGTCAGTGGGCGTATTGGTGTTTGTGAAAGTGTTTGTATTGGTTCGCGTATTCGTATGCGTCCTTGTATGCGTGGGCGTGAATGTGTCAGTGGGCGTATTGGTGTTTGTATAAGTATTTGTATTGGTCCTCGTATTCGTATGCGTCCTTGTATGAGTAAAGGTCCTTGTATGCGTGGGTGTGAATGTGTCAGTGGGCGTATTGGTGTTTGTGAAAGTGTTTGTATTGGTCCTTGTATTTGTAAATGTCCTTGTAAATGTCGGAGTATATGTGTCGGTGGGCGTATTGGTGTTTGTAAAAGTGTTTGTGTTGGTTCGCGTATTTGTAAACGTCCTTGTAAATGTGGGCGTATATGTGTCAGTGGGCGTATTGGTGTTTGTAAAAGTATTTGTGTTGGTCCGCGTATTTGTAAATGTCCTTGTAAACGTAGGCGTGTATGTGTCAGTGGGCGTATTGGTATTCGTAAAGGTGTTTGTGTTGGTTCGCGTATTTGTAAACGTCCTTGTAAATGTAGGCGTGTATGTGTCAGTGGGCGTGTTGGTATTTGTCGGAGTGTTTGTGTCCGTATGGGTATTTGTAAACGTTCTTGTAAATGAAGGCGTACTTGTAAACGTCGGCGTATAGGTGTCTGTAGGGGTATTTGTATCCGTAAAAATTTCAGTGGGTGTATACGTATTTGTATGCGTCCTGGTATGCGTGTTTGTCCTTGTGTCCGTGGGCGTATAGGTGTTTGTAAAAGTAAACGTCTCTGTGGGGGTATTGGTATAAGTCCTTGTAAACGTCTGTGTGAATGTATTTGTGGCGGTGGAAGACGGCGGAACAGTGCTGGTGTGGGTGAATGTATTTGTATTGGTGGGCGTGCTGGTGTCCGTGGGCGTATCTGTAAACGTCCTTGTATATGTACTTGTATATGTATCCGTGGGCGTATTGGTAAATGTAGCGGTATTTGTATCGGTGGGCGTGCTGGTATTTGTATTTGTGTCCGTGGCTGTACGCGTGAACGTGACTGTGGAAGTTGCCGTTGCAGTAACAGTTATTGTCGCGGTAGGTGTGACTGTCCTTGTGTTGGTCATTGTATCAAAGAATGTATTTGTTGCGGTCGGCGTCGCGGTTCTTGTTGAAGTGTTGGTCCTTGTAACGGTCACAGTAGCAGTAAACGTGACAGTGGGAGTAGCCGTATAAGTTATGGATGTGGTGGCCGTAGCCGTGGATGTGCGCGTTACAGTAACCGTTGCCGAAGGCGTTGCGGTTATGGTGACAGTACTTGTGGGTGTTGAAGTGGCAGTACTTGTCAGCGTATTAAAAGGAGTTGCAGTATTTGTGGATGTGACCGTGCGCGTGGCGGTTACCGTTGAAGTTCTGGTTGCAGTGGCAGTTGCCGTAAAAGTCACCGTCCCCGTAGCTGTAAAAGTCACAGTGGCAGTCGGAGACGCGGTAACAGTCATCGTGCTTGACCTGGTCGGAGTGTATGTAACAGTCTGTGTATTTGTCCTTGTAGGCGTGGCTGAATTTGTAGATGTTCTGGTAAAGGTCGGCGTTGGCGGCTGAATCTGCACTGTGGCAACAGACGTCATAAAAGGCGTGCCAAGCGAGTTTTCAATCCAAACCACATTGGTCACAGACTGCCATGTATTAGTGGGTGTGGCGGTAGGAATAGAACACGGCTCCGCGCCTGTGTCAGGGTCAGTCACTCCCGGCGCTGTTTCTTCCTGAACCACGCCAAGCGTGTCATATAAGACAAACCATTTATAATCATCTTTTACAAGTACTCCGTGGCCTGAATAATCATCATTAACCGGATCAAAAGGATTTGCCCCGCTTATCGCGCCGTTTAACCGTATATTCTGCCCGGGCTGAAGCTGGGATCCGTAACTTAAGTTAAGCTGTATATACCTGTTTGCAATCCTGTCAGCAGCCTCCGTGCAGGTTGGAATTGTTGCCGTCGTTGAATTAACGGTTATCACGTTGCTTTGATTTGGATTCTGAAGGTCGCGGTTGTACCATGAAGCCGCAGGGGTAAATGTGCCGTTAAACCACGCCCTGACATATAATCCGGTTATATCTACCGGTGTTGTGCCTGTATTGTAAATAAATATTTCTATATTCATCCTGTCATTTGTTGCCGGATTATTTGATACCGCAATCTGCATATTAAGTCCGGCTGACGCGTACGCGGAAAAAAACGCAATAAATGCCGTGGCAAGCAAAAACACTCTGCGCGCTTTTATTCCGCTCTTTTTAAACACTTCAATCTCCCCTGCTTTAATCTATTCTTCCTGTCCAGGTAAAACACCCGTCGCTTCCGGGCAATGAATTATTCACGGTCCATCTGATAGTTCCGCTGCTTACAGTTCCGCCGCCGTTATTAATAACTGTCGTCCTTGGCGGAATTGGGTCTCTGATAACTATATTTGACGGAAGTTCGCCTGTATTTTCCCAGCATATTGTAAAAGCAACAGTTTCGCCCGCTTTTATTACATTAGGATTTGCCGTTTTTGTGACAGACAAAGCTTCAATACAGCCTATGCGTAATACTGTTTCATTGGATACAATAGGCTGATTATTGGTACTTTCCATCCTTGCCACGTTAGTGATGTTATTACATGTCCCAACAATGCCGCGCCAGGTAAAAGAACCCGCATCATTTGAAATACCGGCCGGAAGATTCCAGGTAAACGGCGTTCCGCCAAGACAGCCCGTACATGCGGGGCTGTTTATTCCCACCGGTATATCATCTATAACCTTTCCGTCTGAAACACTTTTTGGAACATATACCGCAAAATTATCATACCCGTCGCTTACCGGATATGCGGTATCATCACCGCCCTGATTGCCCACTCCCGGGCGCCAGTCATTATAAGTTCCGGTTCCCCTGCAGTCCCAGTCCGCAGTGTACATTGATGTGTCAAGGTAATTAATATCCCACCCTGTCGGTTCCGCGTCGCCCCTTGGCCACACCTTTGCCTGAATTCTCTGGCCTGTGGCTTCATTTATAACGTTAATTCTTACCCTGTACCACTGCCTTGCATAAACAGACCCCATCCTTGGCGGGTTTACTTTTGCGGGGATATCAGGATAAACTTTCTGGACAAAAAAGTTTCCCGGTGTGGTATCAATTGAAATACCAACGCCTATTGACCTTGCGGCGGTGCCTGTCTGTCCGTTTGTCCTTATAATTATCATTGCGTCTGCGCCGCTGTACCCTTCATCCTGAATAATTACATCACTAACTATCATACCCTGACAGAACTGGTCGCTTGTATCAGTGCCGCTTCCATCATCCAAAACAAGCGAAGGATAATGGCCGGCCGCAGTGGGGCTGTACCTGTTACCCTGCAGATAGTTGTCGCCTGTGCCGCAGTCATCGTGTATGTGCCACCTTCCATTATATCCATCCTCGGGAATGTGCCTCCACCCGGTAGGCGCCGTTGCATAATATTCCGTCCCGTTAGTGAACTCATCAAAGTTGTGGTAATTCTTTACGGACATCCCGTTTACTTCCCATTCAAGAAAATAAGTTATTGTGTCTCCCTGATTCAACACATCGGAACTTTGTGATTTTTCAAGGTTCAGCGTTGCCTGCCCTGTTTTAATGGAAACCGTTGAAGAATCGGTAAGAGCACCCATAGATGCATTTACCGTGTTATCAATAGTTGCCGGTGTAACATCGTGATCGCCGTTTAATTCATAAACAATCCACAAAGTGCCTTCTGTATATCCGGGCGCGCCCACCTTTGAAGGCAGCGTCCATGTCACGGTTCCCGTTGTGGCCCCTACAGCAGGTGCACCTGTAAGCCTTAACGCAGGCCCTGCTTTTACAAACCTAAGGTGATTTCCTGACGGTACAGGGTCTGTTATGGTAACAGGCCCTCCGTTGGCGTATTTGTAATTGATGGTGTAAACAAGCTGGTCTCCGTCTTTTGTAACAACACCTTCCGCGGCTTTATGAATATCAAGATAAGGCGGCGGAACAGGTATGTTAAACGGAATCATTCTTGCCCCGCACGCGGGTGCCGTGGGCGTTACCCAATGGTCTTTGTTAAGAGGCGCTTTTTCCACAACAATACTTAAATATAAACTTGTAGCCCCGCATCCCGAAAAATCATCGGCAGACGGCATAACAAGATTGTAAACAACTGTCTTTTTCTGCCCTTCGCCGCCTTCACAGTCAGTACAATCCATTGTATCGCCGTAAACAGGGCCGTCTCCCATTGTTGTATTATCGCCAAACCTGTCGCCCGATGACGATGCAGGCCCTAATGTCTGAACGCCTATTCCGGCAGTACTTACCAGAAACCACTGCCCGAATGTTGAAGGCGGTTTTCTTGTACTCTGATCGTGAACGGCAATTAGAATGTCATTATCCGTATTATCACCAAGGCATACTTCAACCGTTACGGTAAATGGCTCGTCAAATCCGGGATTGGTTGGCACCATAGAATAACTTAATATTTTGGGATTGTCAGCGTATGCAGCTGCAGAAAAAAGAATAAATATAAATAAAGATAAAATTTTCCCTGTAAAATTCTTTTTAATCATTAATCTTCTCCCCGTCAAATATAAATATCTTGTCAGGAATTGCATTTGCTTATAAACAAACTCCCTTACATATTATATTCAATTTATATTGTTTAGTCAATAAAAGACGGAGGGACGTTATTGTAAACTAAAGTGTGTAAATTAAAAAAAAGAGGGTTTTCTCGCTGTATAATGGTTGCTTTCCTACCACGGAAAAAGACCAAACACAGGAGGAACCCTCTTTATGAAGACTTTGTATTTAAACAAGACAAGTATAGCAAAAGCATTGGACCTTATGCCAGAAGAAATTTCAGAAAATTTTTGGTCAGACGCAGAACTAAAAATGAAGGAGTATATAAAATACTTCTTGGAACAATCTCTATTTTATGAAGCCGCCGAGTTTATAGACCGCGGTTGGCACGAGAGAGTTAAAAACGGTAAAAAAATATACAGAAACGGCAATAGAAAAAGAAAGTCCTTGTTAACTCACTTTTGCGGAGAGATAACGGATTTCGAAGTTCCAAGACTAAGAAATGCCATGTTTAAGTCTAAAATTCTCGAACGCTATTGCAGAAAGACACGCGAATTTGAACATGCATTATTAACTATGTATATAAATGGACAGAGTTGCAGAAGAGTTAAAAGAACAATTAAAAAGATATTCGGTGTTGATTTGTCAGCCGCCTCAGTTTCTGCAGTCTTGCAGTCAGCGCAGGACAAACTTGATGAGTGGCGTAATAGAAAAATAACCAAAAATTATGTCGCATTGGTTATTGACGGCGTACATATAAACTTAAGAGTTGGTTTAAAGTCAATAAGAACAGGCAAAAAAACAACATCAGGAGTGGTAATTACGGCTATGGGCATACGAGAAGACGGCAGCAAAGAGATACTGGGTTTTAAAACAGCATCCGGAGAATCTAAAGAAGCTTGTTATGGATTACTTAACGATTTATATAACAAAGGCCTCCGTTTACCCTCCGGCGCCCCTGTTATCATAGATGGAGCGGAAGGCTTTGCCTCTGCTGCAAATGAAGTTTTTCCTTACAACCCTCAACAACTTTGTGTATTCCACTTCATAAAAGGCGTGGCTGAATATGCCGAAAGCAAAAAAGAAGCTACCAAAATACAAAAAGAACTATCCTTCGTCTACAAAACATACCTAAAACAAAAAGATGTAAAAAACGCACTGGAAACTATTATTAAAAGTTATTGGAAAATTAATATGAGAATCGCCGGATATATAAATAAGCATTATTTGAAAACCCTGACCTATCTTGAATATGATAGAAACTGGCACGAAGCTTTCAAAACCACCAATTACATCGAAAGGTCATTTAAAGAAATCGGGAGAAAACTTTATGATGTAGGAGTATTTCCTAACATACGGTCTGCCGAGAGAATTATATTTCTACAGATTTTGGAGTTAAACTACAACGAAAATGGCGAGAAACCCTATTATGCTTAATTTAATTTACACACTATTCTTGACAGAATCCGGAGGGACGGAGGGACGGAGGGACGGAAGGACGGAAGGTCGGAGGGTCGGAGGGTCGGAGGGTCGGAAGGTCGGAAGGTCGGAAGGTCGGAAGGTCGGAAGTAAGATCGGTGGTTTGACGTCTTGGTTTAGATCTGGTAGGCGCACCTTTTAAGGTGCGGCAGTTGAATTTGTGTTTTTTAATTTGTAAAACACGCACCCTGAAGGATGCGGCTACCAAGGCTAAACCTTTAAATATTAAATATAAAAAAACGAGACGCAATACATTGCGCTTGTTTTATGTTTTTAGATTTGTTTTTGATATTTTAGGGTTTACTTCCGTCCCTCTGTCCCTCTGTGCATCCGTCCCTCGGGTTTTTGTGCCGTGCCGCAGATTTTACTTCCGTCCCTCCGTGCATCTGACCATCCGACCCTCTGCCCTTAATATCTTGGTGCGGATGGGGGGAGTTGAACCCCCACACCCTTGCGGGTACTAGTACCTGAAACTAGCGCGTCTGCCATTCCGCCACATCCGCACAAATATTAGTGTGATATAAAGATTTACCACATAATTAACCATGTGTAAAGCGTATAAATTTACAGTACCATTACAAGATTAAATACAAAAAGGACAGAGAAAGCCTTGGCTTTCCCTGCCCTTTGTACCACTCCCCGCCCCTGTTAATTATCTATTTTACAAAAGCAAATGACGCTGAAATAAAGAAAATAAACAGCATGCACAGAACAACATTTACCGTGGCCTTTGACACCTTCATGCAATTTCCTCCGCTTTGTATTTATTATTCCCTTGTGCAGTATGACAGAATAAGCGGAAAAAAAGTTCCATTTATTTAAAAGGAAAATAAAGAAAAAACAGGTGTGGATATCTTATTTTTTTTGATCAGATTGTATTGTTGTTGAAAAACCGGGATTTTAAGACGTGAGTTTAAGTTCCACTACCGCGGGCTAAAGACCCGCGTCTACCAAACCTTACAAGCTTCCTATCTGCTGCCTTTCCGCTAATGCTTAAC
>PGYV01000010.1:17322-84303 GCA_002839855.1 Candidatus Goldiibacteriota bacterium HGW-Goldbacteria-1 | reverse complement strand
CTTAAGTAATCTTAAATACCGATCATGTCCTAATATTTTAAGCTTTTTAAGGTGTATACGATGTCTATCCTTATTCCCACTTGCCTTTAAAAAAATCCTTGCATTCAAAATGAAATTGTATATAATATCTTTCACATAGAGGGTAAAACGAGCAATCCCACAATTGCTTATTTTACTTATTTTCATTTGGAGGGTATGGAAATGGTAAAAAAAGTTTTCAGTAAATTTTTATTTATTTTATTTGTAACAGCTTTAATTGTTCCGCCGTCTTTTTGCGGGTCAGACTGGTACATGTCTTTAACAGGGGGATTAAATTCGGTTTTAATGGGGGAGTATAATCAGGCAATAAAAGATGCCAATACGTATAATACTTCTATTGGCATAAATTCATCACTAAAACCGCTTGCGTTTGGTATGTTGCCGTCATTAGAAATCGGCTACAATTTTAACGCGCCTGCCGGGTTGGCTGCCGTGTACCTTAAGAACGAAGTAAGCATAATTAAGGATACTCAAAGCATCGCGCTTTGGCCAAACGGAAAAACCGCGCAGAAAATTTCCGGTGATTTCAGCGCAATCTATACGGGGATAGGGCTTAAAAAATACGCCTTTGATGAATCTGCTTTTAACCCCTATATAGGCCTGGACGCCGGATTAACGTATTCATTTAATAACACTATGGATGAAGAGTCTGCCCTTGAAGACGGGACGTATTCTTACAGGATAAAAAAGTCCTGGGATACGGCATTTGCCGGGATAAGCGCGGAAGCCGGAGCCAACTGGATGTTTTCGGAAAGCGCGGGCCTTAATTTTAAAGCCGGTTACAGATATTCAAGGGGTACTGTAATGGTAAAGACAGAAAATGTTTATGGCTGGACAGGAGAATCGCAGGGGCAGTCACAGGTGGATTACTCCGGATTTTATTTTGGTGCGGGGTTATTGATTGGGTTTGGCAATACGGAACAAACAGCGGCTGTTAAAACATTAGCCGCAGGGGCAGAGCAGTTTCCGGAGATTGGTAAAAAAATATACAGCGACGGGGTTACTCTTTTTGAAGCGGGGTTGTATAAGCAGTCAGAGATTAAATTTCTGGAAGTAAATCAGATAAGCCCGGGTAATTCTGACGTAAAAAAATACCTTGATGAAATAGCGGTAAAACTTGAAGGTGATAAAAGAGAAGAGAACATTAAAAAACTTCTTGCGGAAGCCGATGAATTAAGGGGTAAAAATAAATATGAAGAAGCATATAACAGATATACAGAAGTCAGTAAAATTGATGCAAAAAATGAAACCGCGGCTTTTTACTTAAAATACTTCAGGGAAAACGCGCTTGCCAGATACGGCGACGCCAGAGAGTTAAATTCGCAGGGAAAAATCGCGCCCGCGCTTAAGCTTGCAAAAGAGGCGGCAGAGTATTCACCTGAAGATAATGAAATTAAAGATTTTGTCAAAGAACTGCAGGGGATGAAGAAAGACAAAAAGAAAGCTGACGCCCTGTATAACGAAGGCGTCCTTAATTACCAGAAAGGTTATTATGATAAAGCGATAGTATCATGGGAAAAAGTTTTAGAGATTTACCCTGATGATATTGAAGTTAAAAAGAATATTACAATGGCAAAGGAAAAGTATTTAGGGGAAAGCGCCAAGGCGGCGCAAAGCGCGCAGGAAGCGATTAAAGAAGCGCTTGAACTTTTTGACCGGGGTTTAATGGAAGAAGCTAAAGCTAAAGCGCAGTATGTGTTAAGAATAGACGCAAAAGACAGTCAGGCAATAAAGTTAATATCAGCAATTGAAGAAAAAGAGAAAAATAAAACAACCACGCTTAACAAGCGATAAACATGGAGGGGAACATGAAAAAGGGATTTTTTTGTTTTATGTTATTTGTTTTTGTAATTGTATTGGTAATAGGGTGCAATAAAAACAGCGCGCCTTTCAGCCCGCTGTCGGTAAATGTCTTAAAACCCACGCCCACCAATACCGCAACACCGGATGTTAAGTTTTCAGTGTTTTTAATGCAGGAAGCCACACCTGTGGCAAGTGTGCAGGTTAAAATGGCGCCGCAGGGTGTAACAACGCAGGCTGCTTGTTTTACTGATGAGACGGGAAAAGCGGAATTTGAGGTCCATAGCGGAGGAAATTGGGACGTAATAATTCCATCAAATGATGGCTTTGAAAACATGTATTATTCGGTGGAGCCGATGTCAAACACAGTGCTTGCCATTGACAGGGGAGCGCAGACCCTTGAAATGGTGCTTGTAAGCGGCAGCTTATCATTGCCTATTCAGGCAAATGAGCAGGTATTTATGATTACATATCATACCGCTGTAAGTAAGTTATACAATCTGGAAATATTGGGAGTTCCGCAGGGGGTAAGTGTTAGCGCCACATCCACACAGGTGAAAAATGACGGGGATAAAGTGTTTTTTACATTATATTATCCAAATAGTTTTGAGGGGTTTGATGACTCTTTTGACTTGTCAATAAGAGGCAGTGCTGCAGAAGGAAATTCAGTTATTCAGTCTAATATTAATAATATAACAAAAGTCTGGTGTTTTAATGTTAAGGCGGATATTAAAATGCTTAAGTTGTGGATTTTAAGTGGAGATGTTGATTATTATTTGGCCGTTAACAATTATAATTACACATGTACTGATTCTGCAGTAGGTGTTATTAGTTCAAGTGTATCGGGTCATAATATCTGGGGCGATTTGCCCGGTATTGGAAATAGTGAATATTTTGAAGGAAATTTACCAGAAGGAGAAGGTAATTATAAAAATATTGTCAAAATAAATGCAAGTAATGGCGGTTATGCATATTGCAAAGACCACGATGGCGTTTATGGCAGCATAACTATCAGATTTACAGATAGCAATGTATTAGATGTGAGAAGAACCTTTGTTGTTGATTCGGGTTTTGGTGAGTTATGTGGGGAATTCAGTCAAATTTGTTGGACGTATGCTTCAAGTTTATATAAATGTGGAAATTGGCCGAATCAAACAGGTTGTTCGTATACTCCGATTAAGCTAAAAAAATCAAAATCAGAAACAGTGTGGGGAGAAAAGTAACATTATATATTAAATAAAAAGGGGCGGCGGGGCCGCCCTTTTTTTATTGGTTTTAAAAATGCTTTATTAGGTATATAATGTCCCAAATTCTTGTTTTGGAGGCATTATGAGAACCGTAAAGGTACTGCTAATTGCGGTAATTTTAGGTATTTCATCGCATATATTAATTAAGGCACAGGATACGCCTATACAGCCGGTAAAGGCCGTGGTTAAGCAGATGGAAATGTTTGAAGCTTCCATGAATTATGATATTACCGGGATTAATCCTTATGACTTTTCAAAGGTGCAGTTTAAAACCACTTTTAAATCGCCTTCTTCCAAACGCACTGAAATAGAAGGTTTTTATTCTGATGATTTTGAATTTGACGGCAAAGCGGAATACTTACCTGCAGGCGGTTCATTTAAGGCGCGTATTATCCCAAGAGAAGCCGGTGAATGGACATATAGAATGGAATTAAACATAGGCGGCAAGCCTGTGACAACAACCGCGTGGGAAACATTCACGTGCAAAAGAAGTTCTGATTCCCGGGGTTTTGTAAGAATAAGCCCTGCAGACACGCTGTTTTTTGAATTTGAAAATAAAGAACCTTTTTTTGCAAAGGGTATTAACATGGCGTGGGCAAACCAGGAACGCATGTACGAAGATTATAAATACTGGATAGAAAAGTTTTCCGCAAACGGCGGTAATCTTATAAAGATTTGGATGGCTCCGTGGAGTTTTGGCCTTGAAACGGACAAACTTGGCGACTATTCTTCGCGCCAGAAACAGGGAACAATGCTGGATCAGGTTTTTGAACTTTGCAGGGAGCATGATGTTTACATTCAGCTGTGCCTTGTGCCGCACGGGGAATTCTCCATAAACACCAACCCCGCGTGGGATGGTAACCCTTATAATTCCAAAAATGACGGCGTGCTTGATGAACCGAAGGAATTTTTTACATCCAAAGTGGCGCGGCAGATGTTTAAAAACCGCCTGCGTTATATTATCGCAAGGTGGGGGTATTCCCGAAATCTTTTTGCGTGGGAGCCGTTTAATGAAGCGGATTTGACTGACAAATTTAATGCTGCCGCCGTTACCGAATGGCACAGTGATATTTTTTCATTTATTAAAAAATACGATGTGAATAAACATTTAATGACAACATCATTTTCTGACCCGGCAAGGGGTGAGGATATATGGAAAGCCGATAACGTGGATTTTATTCAGACTCATTTATACACCCTTAAAGACGCAGCGGTGGAAATATTTGACGCGTCAAGGATAAAAACGGAAAAGTATAACAAGCCGCATATTGTAGGCGGGTTTGGCGCGGCGGCGGTTTTAGAAGGCATGACAGGCAGTGTGAACGATGAAAAAGGCATTCAGCTGCATACGGGTATCTGGGGGGGCGCGCTTTCGCTTTCCGCCGGCTGGCCCATGATATGGCAGTGGGACGTATATGTTGATAAGTTCGGGCTGTGGGATATTTATAAACCCCTGTCTGATTTTCTGCGCGGGATAAACTGGGCAAGGGGCGATTATTTTCAGCTGCGCGCGGAAAAAGCGTATTACTATGATTACGAAAATAAAAAACCGGGAAGCGTAAAAATTTACCCCGAAGACAGGCAAACGAAGGCGAAAAAGAACAGGTTTATAATCACTCCTGCGGGGGATGCTTTAAACACGGATCAGTTTATGGCGTTTCTTTACGGCGAATCAAAACCGGAAATGAAAAATGACCCTGTGCTTGTAATGACCAACAGGTTTCCCGCGAAACTGATATTAGGAATTGACAGGGTGTCGGATAACAATACGCTGGTGGTGGAAATAAACGGCGAGCGTGTTTTTAAAAGTGAAATAAACGCGAAAGACCAGCCGGGAGCTGTTCTTCAGAAAGAGCGGAATATTTATCAGGCGGACTGCAAACTTACATATACCGTTGACCTGCACGCGGGTGATAATGAAGTTACAATAAAAAATACAGGCGCGGACTGGATTAAACTTGATTACGTGGAAATAACCGATTTTACCGACCCTTCAATTGCGCCTGTGTTTATTGCGGGAGTCCAGAGTGAAGCTTCTGCATATATCTGGTACAAACACAGGGACTATACATGGGAAAACACGCAGACAGATAAAGTTGAAGGCGCATATATAGATGTTCCGGATTTAAGGCCCGGCCGTTACGTGATTGAATATTATGATACTTATACCGGCGATGTGGCAGGTAAAAAACAGGTTATAAAACATGAAGAGGATTTAAGGCTTGACCTGCCTGCGTTTGATAAAGACGCGGCAATAAGAATAAAAGAATACAAATAAAAAGCGGGTAATTATGGATAAAACGATACAGCTTCTTTTAAAAGATAAAAAGGCAATGAAAGATGAAGGGTATTTTATTGTTGATACCGAAAAAATACTTGAAGAAGTGCTGGATGCGGGCATAAAGGTGGAACGTTTTTTTTATGATAATAAACAGGTGCTGGAAAAATTCAGCACGCTTATACCTGCGGCAGAGAAAGTTAAACCTAATGATATAAGCCGTTTTGCGTCTGTTAAAACTCCCGCCGGTTTTCTGGCGTTGTGCAGGGCGCCGCAAAAAACATTTAACGATTTTAAATCGGCGCAGAATATTATTCTGCTGGACGGCATTCAGGATCCGTCTAACCTTGGCGCGATTATAAGAAGCGGCGCGGCTTTTGGGTTTAATACGTATATTTTAACTGACGGCTGTGCCGGCCTTTATACAGAAAAAACCATACGCGCGTCAGCAGGCGCGGTTTTTAAAGTGAATGCAAAAATAATAAGTGCTGAAGAAATTGCTGATTTTGCCCGTGAATACAGGTTTTTTGTAACAGACGTAAATGACGGTATTGATATTAAAAAGGTAAAAACAGAAGGCAAAACAGTTTTGGTATTTGGCAGTGAAGGTATGGGCGTCAGTGAAGAGATAAGACAAATATCAAAGAATAAAATAAAGATACACTATCCCGGCGATGTGGAATCGCTTAACGTGGCAGCGGCTGCGGCTGTAATTTTCTATGAATTCTCCTCGAAATAGTCAAAGGCTGCCACTGTGAAAGTATGTATTTAGAACCGGTAGGCGCACCCTTCAGGGTGCGGCAGTTGGTTTTAAAACAAAGATGAATTACCGCGGGCTAAAGACCGGTATCTGCCAATACAAAAAGCGTTATTACATAGTATCTGTGAAAACCTGAAATGATGAATTGCCGCCGCGACGGCCGGAAAAAAATCCGTATTATTTGTACGTCAGCTTTATTAAAACTTTAATTATAGTGAAGTGACAGCCGGGCAAGTGGAAGTTATATGGGTAAAACCAATCAAACCGCGTGCTGGTTAGACTGAAGAATAATGGCAAACAGAAGTGAAAAAATAATCCGGCAAGCAGAATAGAAGTTTAATTGTTAATAATTATCCGGATTTGTCTTAAAATTCAAATACTCAAATCAATATATTGCTGTATAAATAAATTCATGCCGTTTAAATCTTTTATAAAATAATATAAAAAAACAAAAAATAAAGTATTCCTACTGTAACTATTTTCATTATTTTGGGGATAAGTCATAAAACGCCTTAAAAATAAGGCAATAATAGGCTCTGAAATCATGCCTCTGGTGGGATATATGTATTGACAAAACAGTGTTTTGGGGTATAATTTAGGCAAATAGTGGGAAAAAGTGGGAAAGATATTTGTAAAAGGAGCACTATAGTGATAAAAACAGGATTTATAGGGCAGCACGAGCACAGCCTTGATGAAAAAGGCCGTGTAAGTATTCCGTCCCGGTATAAAAAATACATTGAAGAGATAACTTCTGACCCGGATAAACGCACAACTGTTGTGCTTTCAAAAAGCAAAGACAAGTGCATAGAGGTTTTTGCGCCGGAGAAGTGGGAAAAAATGATGGGGCAGTATGAAGAGGGCACAAAACTGGATGATCCGGAACGCGATTTAAAGTACATGAGGACAAAACTTGCAAACACGGAATACGTAAATATTGACAAAGCCGGAAGGATAATAATACCTCCATTTCTTAAGGAATACGCTAAAATCGGCAAGAATGTGGTATTTGCGGGCATAGGTGACAGGTTCGAAATCTGGGATAAAAATACTTTTGACGATAACAACAAATAGGGAGGAAGTAAATGAGCGTACAGACAACATCCAAAAAATTCGTAATGCTTATCATGAAGGGCGAGATTGCGCTTGAAGATATAATCGCTTTAAAAGAGATAATAAACAGTTTTATAGAGATGGAACAGTTTTTATTCATAATTGATTTTGCCGGAGTGACGCATATTAATGTCAGCGGCATAGAATATTTAAACGAAAGAAAGGAAAGGGTCCGCACTCTTGGCGGCGATATAAAGATAATAGGCGCCAATGATTACGTCCGCAACCTCTTTGTTTACGCCGGCTACTGGGGCGAATTTGATTTCTTTGCGAACGAAGAAGAAGCGGTCAGAGCCTTTAACTGCCTTATATGACATTTTCCCACAAGACCGTACTTCTTGAAGAAACCGCGGAATTTCTGCGGTTGGCCGGGAAAAAAGGGCTGTGGGTGGACGCAACGCTGGGCTTCGGAGGACATAGCGAAAGGATATTAAAAGATATGTCACCTGAGGCCTTTTTAATAGGTATAGACCAGGACGACAGGGCTCTTGCGTACGCAACTGACAGGCTTAAAGGATATTCAAATTTTAAGGCGATAAAAGGCAATTTTAAAGACCTTGAAAAGATAGTAAGCGAACAGGGTTCGCAGTCAATAAGCGGGATAGTTTACGACCTTGGAGTTTCAAGCATGCAGCTTGATGACGGCACCCGCGGATTTTCTTTCATGAAAGACGCGCCGCTTGACATGAGAATGGATAAAACGTCGCCCTTGTCCGCTGATGATGTGGTGAACAGGTACAACAGGGCGGATTTGGAACGTGTGATAAAAGAGTACGGAGAAGAAGGGTATTACGCGAAAATAGCTGATTTCATAATGAAAAGCAGGCCGGTGAAGGGCACTTTGGAACTTGCGGAGATAATCAAGAAAGCAAAGTTTGGCAAAGAAAAAATACACCCGGCTACAAAAGTATTTCAGGCGATAAGAATAGAGGTAAATAACGAACTGGGCGCGCTTGAAAAAAGTATTAAGAGCGCGGCTTCGCTTTTGGTGCCGGGCGGAAGAATGTGCGTAATTTCATTCCACTCGCTTGAAGACAGGATAGTTAAGAACTTTATCAGGGAAAAATCGCACGGCTGTGACTGTAGTTACAGGCCGTGTATATGCCATAAGATAAAAGAACTTGAAGCAGTGACAAAGAAGCCCGTAACAGCATCTTTTGAGGAGACAAGGCAGAATCCCCGCGCAAGAAGCGCGAAATTAAGGTGCGCGGAAAAAATTTAACATTATAAGTATCAGGAGAATACAGTGGCGGAGTTTTCAAACAGGTTTTTAAGGGGCTTAAATGCCGGAAGCGTAAGGCCCACCAGAGGCGGAGCGAATAAAATCGTCGGCCTTATATTTTTATTAGCGCTTCCTTTTCTGCTTGTAGTCTGGTTTTACACGCAGAGCGCAAAGTTAAACTATGACGTAAATGAACTTATCAGGGAGCGCGACTCCCTTAAATCGCAGAATAAAATGCTTGAAATGAAAGTGCAGGTGGCTATGTCCGGCAGCGGAATTGAAAAAGTTGCCAGGGAACGTTATGGTTTCAGGCCGGCTAAACCCGGGGATGTACACGTGATAAAAAAAGAATACAGCACGCTTGGTTTCTTTTAAAGCGGCTAAAGGGGCAGAAGTTTGAAGCAGGGCGTTTTTTCGGAAGAAAAGAGAATAGAGCTGGTACTGGCAGTGTTTGTTTTTGTGCTTGGCGTGCTTTTTGTCCGCCTTCTCTTTCTTCAGGTAATAATGCATTCAGCTTTAAAAGACCGTGCTGATAAAGGGCAGATGTCCACTGTGAAAAAGCAGATAGGCAGGGGCGCAATATATGACAGCACCGGCAGGCAGCTTGCCATGAGTATAAAAACAGAGACTATCTGCGTCACCCCAAGAAACGTAAAACACAAAGACCGGGCAGCGGACTTTTTAAGCAAAAAACTGGGTTTAAGCAGGCAGTTTGTGCTGTCCAAACTTAAAAGCCGCAGCGGTTTTGAATATATAAAAAGAAAAGTGCCTTCTGCAACCGCGGATGAAATTCTTGATAAAAAGATTCCCGGGGTATTTTCAAGGACGGAAGAAAAAAGGTATTACCCTTACGGCGAAATAACCGCGCACATTACAGGCTTTGCAGGAACAGATAATAAAGGGCTTGAAGGCATTGAAATGGCTTATGAAAAATATATGAAAGGGAAACTTGGAAGGGAAGAAATCCGGGTGGATGCAAAAAGAAGGCCGATTTTAATCGGCAATAAGAAAATAAAAAAAGGCGAACGCGGCGCGGATATTTATACCACAATAGACGGCAATATACAGTACGCTGCATACCGACAGCTGGAAGAGACTGTGAATAAAAGCAGGGCTAAATCCGGCAGCATAATTGTTATGAATCCGGAGACAGGCGCGATTTACGCGGCTGTAAATTATCCCTCTTATGACCCTAACACCCCATCCACGGCCAATGCTGATAAAAAAAGAAACCGGATTATAACCGATATGTATGAGCCGGGTTCCACTTTTAAAATATTTACAATGGCCGCTTATCTGGAAAAGTTTCCCAATTCTGATGACGAAAAGACTTACTGCGGAATGGGTAAAGAGGTTTTTAAAATAGGGAAATATAACAGGACTATTCATGACCACGAAAAACACGGTGATTTGACCGCCACTGAAATAATAAAGGTTTCATCCAACATCGGTACGGTAAAACTGGCAATGAAACTAAAGCCGGCTGATTTGTATCAGGAATACCTGGCTTATGGTTTTGGTTCAAAGACAGGAATTGACCTTCCCGGTGAAGTTACAGGGCTTCTTAGGAACGCCAACAAATGGGACAAAGTGTCAATAACTTCTGTGCCTTACGGGCAGGAAGTTGCGGTATCATCGCTTCAGCTTGTCCGCGCGTATGCGGCTATTGCAAACGGCGGCAAACTTGTGACTCCTTACCTTATTGAAAAGATACAGAAGAACGGGCGCACGGTATACAGGCATAAAATAAAAAAACAGGACGGCCCTGCCACCGGCAGCAGGCGGGAGAAACTTGTATCAATGCTGGAAGCTGTTATGGAAAAAGACGGGTCCGGAAAGAAAGCTGCTGTGGCGGGATATCGCGTGGCGGGAAAGACAGGTACCGCGCAGAAACACAAAACGGACGGCAAAGGGTATGCGGCAAATAAGTATGTGGCGTCATTTATAGGATTTATGCCTGCGGATAATCCTAAGACGGTTACGCTGGTGACAATAGATGAACCGGAAGGGTTTATATATTATGGAGGCGACCTGGCAGGGCCGATATTCAGAAACTTAAACACCATGATGGCTTCATATTTTAAGGTGCTGCCGGATGAGACTGTTACGGCACAGGTAACAGAAAGCGGCGATAATTTTCAAACAGCAAAGATGCCGCGCATAAAAGATAAAACTTTTAACGAGGCAAAATTATTGCTTGCGGAAGAAAAAATAAAATATCAGAGGCATGGTTTTGGAAAAGTGGTCATAGCGCAGGAACCGGAACCCGGTGAAAAAATGGTATCCGGAAAATACGCGCAGATTTTTCTTGGTGATGAAAATAATGATAATAAAGAAAAAACATATATGCCGAATGTAAAGGGCATGACTGTAAGGCGTGCGATGGAAGTGTTAAGGCTCTACGGTTTGAATGCGAAATGTTCGGGAAGCGGTTTTGCCGTAAGCCAGGATCCAAAGCCGGGAGTGGCTATGAAAAAAGGCGCTGTCTGTACGGTAAGTTTTGATATGAGGGACGGCGTATGAAAATGATAACCTGCGAAAAACTTGCGGCAATGCTGGGCGGAAAAATTATATTCGGGCGCGGCTCTGTGAAAATAAGCGACGCTGAAGAAAATTCAGCCCTTGTAAAAAAGGGTTTGGCTTTCTTCTGCGTTATTGGAAGAACAACAGACGGGCACAAATACGCATCCGATGCCGCCGCGCGCGGGGCGTCCTGTATTGTGGTAAGCAGGGAAATACCGGGCTTAAAAGCCGCGTGTGTGATAAAGGTGAACGATGTAAGAGAAGCGCTGTACAAAACCGTGGATTATTTTTACGGTGAATACAGAAAAAAAGTCCGGGTAATAGGCATTACCGGTACTAAAGGCAAGACCACCACGGCTTATCTTGCGGCCGCCATGTTAAAAGAGGCAGAGGGCAAGGAACAGTCGATGATAGGGACTGTGGAATACAGGGTGGGAAAAAAGGCGGTAACATCGAATAATACCACGCCTTCCAACCTGGCAATTCACAGGATAATAAAGCAGTCGGCGATTAAAAAGATTAAATACCTGGTGATGGAAGTTTCAAGCCATGGCCTTGACCAGGACAGAATAAAGAATATAAAACTGGCCTCAGCGGTAATTACTAATGTCACCAGGGATCACTTTGATTATCACGGAAATTATGAAAATTACCTGGCTGCAAAGTTAAAGATAGTAAAGTGCATTGAAAAAAGCGGTGTTCTTATCGTTAATACGGATGACCCGGGCGCCATGAAATTTATCAGCGCGGCAAAGAAAGCCGGAATAAAAACAGCCACATGTTCGTTAAAGAAAGATGCGGATATCAGTGCTGTTGAATATTCACTGTCCCGCAGCGGTATGGATGTAAAATTATTATTAAAAAACAGGCCTGTAAGCTTAAGCTGCACGATGACGGGAGAGCACAACATAAGCAATATTATGTGTGCCATAAGCGCTGTAATAAAGTTTGCCGGAATAAACGCGGTTATAAAAGCCGTAAAGAAGTTTAAAGGCGTGGCAGGCAGGATGGAAATAGTATACGCGAAAGAGATAACGGTTATAGTGGATTTTGCGCATACCGCTGATTCCATAGAAAAAGTGCTGGAAGTGGCAAATGAAATAAAGACAGGGCGGGTAATTATGCTTTTCGGCGCGGGCGGAAATAAAGACCGCGGTAAAAGGCCAATGATGGGAGCTGCCGCCGCAAAATTGGCGGATGTTGTTGTGGTGACATCAGACAATCCCAGGATGGAAGATCCCGGCGAGATAATAAAAGACATAGCAGAGGGAATAAAGCGCAAAGACAACATTTATCTTGAACCTGACAGAAAAAAAGCCATAAGGCTTGCTGTTAATATGGCACAAAAAGAAGATATTGTAATACTGGCAGGCAAAGGGCATGAAACATATCAGGATGTTATGGGGAAAAAGACGCATTTTTCAGATCAGGAAGAGGCGCGTGCCGCTTTGAAAAAAAGAGGTAAGAAATAAGATGAGAATGAATCTAAGCGAGATATATTCGCTTTTTAACGCGTCGTTTAAAGGCGATGATAAAAAAATAGCGGGAATTACCGCGGATACAAGAAATATTAAAAAACATTATGTGTTTGTGGCGATAAAAGGCGAAAAAAATGACGGCCACGATTTTGCAGCTGAAGCTGTAAAAAAAGGCGCGATTGCATGTATTACGGAAAAAAAGATAAAAGGCGTGCCGTGTATTGTTGTTGATGACACCAAAGAGGCAATAATGAACCTTGGCAGGTATTACGCGGCCAAGTTCAATAATTTAAAGACAGCGGCGGTAACAGGCAGCAACGGTAAGACCACCACGAAAGAACTGCTTGGTGCGTTTTTACAGGAAGAATACGTTACAAAGAAAAGCGAGAAAAGTTTTAATAATTACCTTGGAGTGCCGCTTACGCTGTTTGGGCTGGAAAATGAAACCCGGGCGCTGGTACTTGAAATGGGAATGAATCACAAAGGCGAGATTAGTAAACTTGCTCAGCTGACGCCTTTAGACGCGGTGATAATAACAAACATCGGCCGCGCTCACATCGGCAATATGGGAAGTCAGGATAAGATAGCAGAGGCGAAGGCGGAAATATTTGAAGGTTTAAGAAAAGGCGGAACTGCTGTATTAAACGGCGATGACCGGTACTATAAGTTTTTAAGCGGAAAAGCAGGAAATAAGGTGATAAGTTTTGGTATGAACGCGAAAACAGATTACGCAATATCGGCGGTAAAAGAGTCAGTGACGGGAACGAAATTTTCGCTTAATAAGGTTCAGATGAGTACGAAACTTAAAGGCATTCATAATATTTATAATATAGCTGCAGCTGCTGCGGCAGCAGGAGTACTTGGCGTGGATTTAAAGAAAGTAAAAAAAGCGCTGGCAGTTTTTTCCATGAAAGGGTTAATGAGGTTTGAAGAGATAAAGTTAAAAGGCGCAAGCGTGATAAATGACAGTTATAACGCCAATCCGGACTCTTACGCGGCTTCGCTTATGTCTTTAAAACAGATGAAAAGAAAGAACCTTGTGATAGTGTCAGGGGATATGCTGGAACTTGGGAAAAATTCACCTGCAATGCACAGGGAAATAGGAGCAAAGATAGCGCGGATTAAGCCTTCGGCGCTTCTTATATACGGGCGTTTTGCCCGTGACGTGGAGAAAGGTTATGTTAAAGGCAATAAAAAAAAGAAGGCTGTGTGTTTTACTGACAGGCAGGAATTAAAGAAAGCCCTTGTACCGTACCTTAAAAAGGGAAATACAGTTTTCCTTAAAGGTTCAAGGGGAAATAAACTTGAAGAGATAATTAAATAAAATAACTTTAAGAAAAGGAAGTGCCGCACATGTTTTATCATTTGATATACCCGCTTAGCGCGCAGTTTTCCGCGCTTAATGTTTTCAGGTATATTACGGTAAGGTCGGCTTTCGCCGCTATCACGGCTTTTCTTATTACCGTGATTATAGGCAAATTCGTAATCAGGATGCTGCGCCAAATGAAGATTGGCCAGGTAGTCAGGCAGGACGGTCCTAAAAAACACCTTGAAAAACAGGGTACGCCGACTATGGGCGGCATTATGATTCTTTTTTCCGTGCTTGTTTCCATGCTTCTTTGGGGCAGGTTTGACAATGAATATGTATATATGACCCTTTTTGCCGCACTGTGGTTCGGCGGGATAGGGCTTCTTGATGATATGTTAAAACTTAAAATAGGAACTAAAGGATTAAGCGGGCAGTGGAAACTTGTGCTGCAGTTTGCAGGGGCGTTTGCCATCACCGCGTTTTATCTTCATCTGGAAGGGGATAAAGTTTACGCCGCGCAGGTGGCGCTTCCATTTATAAAGCAGGTTCTGGTTCTGCCATTCTGGGCGTATTTCATCTTTGGAGGAATTCTTATCTCCGGCTGGTCTAACGCGGTTAACCTTACGGACGGCCTTGACGGGCTGGCAAGCGGGCTGGCATTGTTTGTATTCGCAGCGCTTGTGGTGCTTGCGTATATAATAGGAAACATGAATTTCTCCTCTTACCTTATCCTTACCCATGTTCCGAAAGCCGGCGAACTTGCGGTCTTTGGAGCGGCTTTTGCCGGCGCTTTGCTTGGTTTTTTGTGGTTTAACTCTTATCCGGCTGAAGTTTTTATGGGTGATGTCGGCGCCCTTATGCTGGGCGGTGTAATAGGCACGATAGCAATGCTTATAAAACAGGAAATACTGCTTCTGATACTTGGCCTTGTTTTTGTGGCAGAGGTGCTGTCTGTGATTCTTCAGGTGACATCTTTTAAACTTACCAAAAAGAGAATATTTAGAATGGCGCCATTGCACCACCATTTTCAGCTTAAAGGGATATCTGAACCGAAAATCATAGTGCGTTTCTGGATAGCGGCGGTAATTGTGCTGCTGTTCACGTTAAGCACGCTGAAGATAAGGTGACGTTATGAACATTGACGGAAAAAATATTGTTGTGCTTGGCGCGGGCAAAAGCGGTATTTCAGCGGCTGTGCTTGCAAAAAAGAAAGGCGCCGCAAAAGTGGTTTTAAGCGATGTTAAACCAAAGGCTAAGATGGAACAGGATGTGTTAAACCTGGAAACTTTGGGAATAGAGATAGAGGCGGGCGGCCATGGCAATGAAACCGTTTTAAACGCCGATATAATAGTGGTAAGCCCCGGAGTGCCGCTTGCGGGTGAATGGTTTGAAATGGCCAAAAGGCATAATAAAGAGGTAACCGGTGAAATAGAATTTGCGTACCGTTTTATGGAAAAGGGGACAAAGATAATTGGTATTACCGGAACAAACGGCAAAACAACAGTTACAACGCTTACTGATGAAATATTCAAGGCGCAGCTGGGAGACAAAGCCGCGCTGGCAGGAAATATAGGAATTCCCTTCTGTGATGTGGTGTGTTCTAAGACGGGATATACGCACGTGGTAATGGAGATAAGCAGTTTTCAGCTGGATACAATAAAGGAATTTAAAACTGATGCGGCCGTGATACTTAATATAACTGATGACCACATGGACAGGTATGATTCCATGCAGGCGTACGCGGAGTCCAAGGCAAGAATTTTTTTAAATCATACCGCGCAGGACGTCCTGGTATTAAACAGGCATGACAGGTTTACGGAAATTATGGCGTCCATGTCAAAGTCGCGTAAGGTATATTTTTCAGCTTACGCGGAGTCTGATGATTGTTATTTTTTCGGTGAAAACGCTTATTTTAAAAAGATAAACGGCAGGAAAGAAAAACTGTTTGATGCTGAAGGCGTGAAACTATTGGGTAAACATAACGTTGAAAATATTCTGGCGTGCCTGGCTTTGGCGGAAGTTTGCGGCCTTGATATGAATAAAGCGGCGGAAACCATTAAAAACTTTAAAGGGCTTCCGCACAGGATTGAATTCGTGGCAGAGGTAAACGGGAAGAAGTTTTATGATGATTCAAAAGGAACCAATGTGGACGCTGTAATACGCGCGCTTGAAACTTTTAAACAACCGCTGGCGCTTATACTGGGCGGCAGGGAAAAGAATACGGATTTTGAACAGTTAAAAAAAGTACTGCCGGGTAATGTTAAAGCAATAATTGCTTTGGGTGAAAACAGGGACAAAATAGAAGGTATATTTGGCGGCTTATTACCCGTTACAAAGTGCGCCTCTATGGAAGAAGCGGTTAACGCCGGCTATGCGCTTGATGTGGAAGTGGTGTTATTATCCCCCGCGTGCGCAAGTTTTGACCTTTTCAAAAGCTATGGGCACAGGGGCGATGAGTTTAAAAAATATGTTTTAAAGGCGGCTGATAATGGCAAAGGTTAATGCCAAAGCAAAAGCGCTGGACAGGGTTGACCCGGTCCTTTTAATAGATGTGCTGGTACTTACATTGCTGGGGCTTATCATGGTTTACAGCGCAAGTTCTGTTGTAAGTTATGAAGACTACGGCGATTCAGCATATTTTTTTAAAAAACAGCTTGTGTGGGCGTTTTTAGGCATAATAGCGGCCGGTTTTTTTATGGTATATGAGCCTGAAAAAATGAAAAAGTTTATTCCGTTTCTGCTGTTTGTATTTGTGATTATGCTTTTTATGGTGCACGTACCGGGATTTGGAAAAAAAGCAGGCGGTGCGGTGCGATGGCTTAAACTGCCCGGGCTTCCGCAGATACAGCCTTTTGAATTTGTTAAGCTGTTTTACGCCATGTATCTGGCGTTTTTATTCAGTGATGTAAAGACGCCGTTTAAAAAGATTTTCATAAAATCAATTGTGGTTACCGCGGCCGTATGTTTTGGCCTTATACTGCAGCGCGACCTTGGCGGTACGTTCATAATAATGGCGCTTTTTATAATTATGACGCTTATTTCAGGGGCGCCTTTGAAGATTTTCGCGGTTACTATTCCTGCCGCGGTGTTTGTGGTTGTGGCGATGATTGTTGTGGAACCATACAGGGTAAAAAGGATGTTTGTATATCTTGACCCGTGGAAAGATTATTTTGGAGCCGGCTGGCAGACAGCGCAGTCGCTTATAGCTATAGGCACCGGAGGCATATTTGGAATGGGACTTTCGCAGGGGCAGCAGAAGTTTCTATATCTGCCCACTCCGCATACGGACTATATATATTCAATAGTAGGTGAAGAGACCGGATTCATAGGCGCGGCACTTGTAGCTGTAATGTTTTTCATATTTCTATGGAGGGGAAGCGCCATTGCAATAAATGCCAAAGACAGGTTTTTAAAACTTCTTGCGTGCGCCGTGACTTTTATGATAGGCGTCCAGGCTTTTACCAATATGGGCGTGGCAACAGGCATACTGCCTCCGAAAGGCACTACGCTGCCATTTTTCAGCGCGGGAGGCTCATCGCTTCTTGTTTCTCTTATGGCAGCGGGAATACTGCTTGGCGTATCCCGTAAAGTTTTTGGTGAGGGTAAATGAAGATAATTTTTGCCTGCGGCGGTACGGGCGGGCACATATATCCGGCGCTGGCGGTTGCCGAAGATTTGATAAAGCAAGTGCAAAACGCAGAAGTGCTTTTTGCGGGCAATAAAAGCGGAATGGAAGCTTCAATAATCCCGCAGAGAGGTTATGATTTTAAGGGAATAGAAGCAAGGCCCCTGATAAGAAAGTTTACTTTTAAGAATATTGTAAACGGGGTTCTTGTAATAAAGTCGCTCTTTGACGCGTTAAAAATAGTGAATCAATTCAGGCCGGATATGGTGGTGGGAACAGGAGGCTTTGCTTCTTTTCCTTTTGTGCTGTCAGCGGCCTTAACCGGCAGGAAGACGCTTATACACGAACCGAATGTATATCCGGGGCTGGCAAACAGAATGCTTGCCGCGGCCGCGTCTGCCGTGACGGTTGGTTTTATGGAAACAAAAAAATATTTTCCGGCAAAAAAGGCTTCTGTGACAGGCAACCCTGTCAGGGAAGGGATAATAAAAGCGGATAAAGCAGAAGGCTACACGGAATTTGAACTTGACCCGGCGAAAAAAGTGCTTCTTATCATGCCGGGCAGCAGGGCGGCAAAGAAAATTAACAGGGTTATTGAAGAGGCTTTGCCGGAAATTGAAAAACAGCTCGCGGATTTACAGCTTCTGTGGATGTGCGGCGATGAAGATTATGTAAGGCTTGAAGAAACTGTTAAGAAATACAAAATAAAAATAAAGCTCTTAAAATTTATAAATAAAGCGGAGCTTGCGTACGCGGCAGCGGACGCGGGTGTGTTAAGGGCCGGCGCGGGAACACTGACAGAGATAACGGCGTGCGGCCTGCCTTCGGTGCTTGTGCCTTACCCGCACGCGACAGGCAATCATCAGGAAAAGAACGCCGTATCTTTTGCGCAAAGGCAGGCGGCGCTTGTGATAAAAGACAGCGCGCTGAATGTAATAACGCTTATGGAAAATTTAAAAAAGGTTTTGGATGTGAAATTTGCGGCATCAATGCGTGAAAAACTTTTAAGTTCTTACGCGGGCAACGGCGCGGAAAATATAACGCGGATTATATTGAAGATAACAGGAGAGTTACATGGCTGAAACAGTAAAAAGGATACATTTTGTAGGCGTCGGCGGGTCAGGGATGAACGGCCTGGCGGAAATATTCATTAATATGGGCTATTCGGTCAGCGGTTCGGACGCCAAAGAGTCTGACACCACAATGCGTATTAAATCCATGGGCGGGAAAGTATTTTTAGGCCATGATAAAAAGAATGTTAAAAACGCGCAGGTGCTTGTGTACAGCAATGCGGTGCCGGAAACAAATCCGGAAATAACCGAAGCCAGAAGGATGAAAATTCCGGTTATTCCGCGCGCGGTAATGCTTAACGAAGTAATGAGGCTTAAAAAAGGCGTGGCAATAGCAGGGTCGCACGGCAAAACCACCACCACTTCCATGCTTGCCGGAATATTTGAAGAAGCCGGACTTGACCCCACTTTTGTAGTGGGCGGGCTTGTAAAATCAAAAGGCGCGCATGCCAAAGCGGGAAAAGGCGAGTATGTAATTGCGGAAGCGTGTGAGGCGTTCGGATCGTTCCTTCACCTGAACCCCGTGATATGCGGAGTTACAAACATAGATAATGACCATATGGATTACTATAAAAGAATGGATAACTTAAAACAGGCTTTCGTGCAGTTTATAAATAAGACGCCTTTTTTTGGCGCGGCTTATCTTAACGGCGATGACAAAAATGTAAGGGATATTGAAAGTGAAATATACGTGAAAAAAGTGTTTTTCGGCACAAAACGCGATAATGATGTGGTTATAAGCAATATAAAGGTAAAAGGTTTTTCACAGACTTTTGAAATAACTTTTGAAAAGAAAAAACTGGGTGTGTTTACACTGAACATACCCGGAAGCCATAATGTTATGAATGCGGCGCTGTGTATCTCTATCGCTTACGGGCAGGGAATAAAGCCGGCGGTCATTAAAAAAGCCCTTGCCGGATTCCAGAACGTGCAGAGAAGGTTTAATGTTTATCTGAATAAACTTTTTACTGTGGTGGATGATTACGCTCACCATCCTGCGGAAATAGCAAAGACGCTGGAAACAGCCAGGGTTGTGGCAGGAAAGAAAAAAGTGATAGCGGTTTTTCAGCCGCATCTCTTTTCGCGCACTCAGTTTCATTATCTTGATTTTGCAAAGTCATTATCTCTGGCGGACGTGGTGGTGCTGGATTCAATTTATCCGTCAAGGGAAGCGCCGGTACCCGGTGTTACCAGCCAGCTTATACTGGACGCAATGGCAGAGTCGGGTTATAAAAATGTTTATTATGAAAAAAACTGGGAAGCAATAGTTAACAGGGTAATGGGCATTGTAAAAAAAGGCGACTATGTGATGTTAATGGGAGCCGGAAACGTGAATCAGATACAAAAACTCCTTGAAAGGGAGGCTTAATGAATTCTCTGCGCAGGCAGTTATCAGAGGCGGGAATTGAGCTTTTTGCGGACTTTGCCGTGAAAGAGCTTTCATATTTTAAAATAGGCGGCAAAGCCGCTTTGTTTGTAATTCCGCGTTCTGAAAAAGAAGTAAGCGCCGTGATTAAGGCGTGCAAATCTCACGGTATGCCATTTATGGCTGTCGGCTGTATGTCAAATATGGTTATAAAGGACGGCAGAATTAATAAGGTTTTTATATCGCTGAAAAACGGCTTTTCACACATTGAAAAAAAAGGCGCATCCGGTATTTTTGCGGGTGCCGGCGCTACTATTGAAGAACTTATGGAATTTGCCGCGAAGAACGGCCTGTCGGGAATGGAATTCATGTCCGGTATCCCCGGTTCTGTGGGCGGCGCCGCGTATATGAACGCGGGGGCTTTTGGAAAATCGTTCGCGGAAGTGATAGATGTGGTTCATGTTGCGGGCGCGGGCAGCGCTTTGACAAAGGTTAAATCCTGTAAAAAGGTGTTTTCATACAGAAAAAGCATATTCATGAAAAAAGAGTGCGTGATAACAGGTGTGGAATTGAAACTGAAAAAAAGCACGCCTGCGAAGGTGAAAAAAGAGGTAAGCCGCATAATAGAACTGCGGAAAGCGAAACATCCGCAGGAACCAAGCGCCGGAAGTTATTTTAAGAATAAGTTTCCGGAATATGTGGCAGGGCGCGTGATTGAAGAATGCGGGCTTAAAGGCAAACAGATAGGCGGCGCGGCAGTATCAGAAAAGCACGCTAACTTTATAATAAATAAAGGCAATGCCAGATTTAATGATGTGGTAAAACTTGCGGATTATGTAAAAAAGACAGTGCTTAAGAAAAAAGGAATCCGCCTTGAAGAGGAAGTCAGGTACATAAGATAGCATCAAGTTAAAATATTTATGGAGATATTATGAAAAAGGCAGATTTAAAAAAGCTTAAGATTGTGGTTTTAAAAGGCGGGCTTTCAAAAGAACGCAAAGTTTCGCTTTTAACAGGCGCGGGCATTGCCGCTGCGTTAAGGGCAAACGGGCATAACGTAACAGAGATAGATATTAATAAAAGGGATTTTTCGTCTGTTATAAACGCGAAACCTGATGTGGTTGTTAACGGCCTGCACGGGACTTACGGTGAAGACGGGATAGTACAGGGCATTCTTGAATTTTACAAAATACCCTATACAGGGTGCGGCGTGCTTGCTTCCGCGCTTGTGATGGATAAGGTTAAATCAAAAGAGATAATGTTAAGCAATAATATCCCGACCCCCGCGTTTCAGGTACTGGATAAAAAAAATGGGCCGGGAAGCTTGAAACTGAAATATCCGCTTTATTTTAAACCCGTGGATAACGGTTCTTCGGTCGGAGTTTTTTTGGTGAAAAATAGTAAAGAGGCGCAGGCCGCAATAAAGTCTGTCCTGAAAATAGGAAGGGCAGTTTTAGTGGAAGAATATATAAAGGGCGTGGAAATATCGCTTCCGGTTTTAAACGGGAAAGTGCTGCCGGTAATAGAAATAGTGCCGCAGAATGAATTTTACGATTATGACGCAAAATACACGGCAGGCAAATCCACGCATATAATACCGGCAAGGCTTTCGAAAAAAGACATGGAAAACGCGAAACAAACCGCTTTAAAAGTCGCGTCCGCCCTGATGTGCGAGGAATACGTAAGGGTGGATATAATAGTAAGCAAAGGCGTGCCATACGTACTTGAAGCAAATACGCTTCCCGGAATGACACCCACAAGCCTTTTTCCGGAATCCGCCAAAGCTGCGGGCATAAGTTTTTATCAGCTGCTTTTGATATTAATAGAAGGAGCGTTAAAAAAGAAGAATGTATAAAAGAAAACAATTTATGGCCAGAAGGGTTAACACAGCGGGCGCTGTTGCGCTTAAAAACGGCTTTAAGAATGCTGTTTTGGGCGGCGTGCTTATAGTAATGCTGTTATTTGCCGGCACCAGGATAATAGGTTATGCGGCAAAAAATTTCAGGCTTCCGGAAATGCCGCAGATTACGTCTCCTTTTGCGCAGCAGAAGTATCTTGTAATGACGTCCGGAGGGCTTTTTGTTTTAAATTCAACGGGCAGCCTTAAACCTGTTGATGATGCCGAAGAAAGGCATGACCTTCCCGTGCTTACTGGAATTTCGGCGGATACTAAAAATACGGCATATAAAAAAGCTTTAAAGTCGGTATTAAGGCTGTCATCATCAGGGCTTGAAGGTATATCAGAAATAAATATTAAAAATCCGGAAATGATAGTAATGATAACAATGGACGGAAAAAAAGTTATCGCGGGCAATGACCTGGATAACGCGAAGTTAAGCAACCTTGCCCTTGTGATAAAAAAAGCGGGCGGGATGAATAAAAAATACTCTGTCATAGATATGCGTTACAAAGACAGGGTGATAATCAGATGAAGGGGCGTGAATAAATGGGATCATCAAATGACGGGCATATTGTAGCCGCGGTTGACATCGGAACCACAAAGGTGTGTACGGTTGTCGCGGAAATCAGGGAGAACGAAATAAATGTAATAGGCACAGGCTGGGAGGAAAATAAAGGCGTTTCCAAAGGCAACGTTGTAAATATCGCCGACACTTCCGACGCCATAAGAAAGTCCCTGATGAAAGCTGAACAGATGGCAAGCGTGAAAGTTAATTCTGTGGTCGCGTCTGTTTCCGGGAAAAATATTGCAGGAATAAAAGGTCACGGCATGACGTCGCTTTCCCACAGCAAACAGAAAGAGATTACTGAAGCTGACAAGGACAGGGCAATTGAAGGCGCTACAAGCGTGCCTATGTCGCATGACATGGAAGTGCTGCACGTAATTCCAACGCAGTATATTGTTGATTCGCAGGATGAAATAAAGAACCCGATAGGAATGACCGGGCTTAAGCTTGAAGTGGATGCGTACATAATTACAGGGTCGGTGACCGCTATAGATAACGTAAGAAAAGTTATAAGCAAGGCCGGCTACAGCACGGAAGATGTAGTACTTCAGTCAATAGCCTCTTCAGAAGCAGTGCTTTACGCTGATGAAAAAGATATCGGAGTCCTGCTTGTGGATATAGGCGGAGGCACCACCGATTTGGCTATATATCAGAAAGACGCGCTGAAATTTGTAAAGGTTATTCCCGTGGGCGGTAACCTTATAACATCTGACCTTGTGACGCTTCTTCAGACCACAAAGACAAACGCGGAAGAAATTAAGAAAAAACACGGGCTGGTTTATCCCGAAGACGCGGCAGAAGATGAAATGGTTGATGTGCCGGATATGGGAAGCAATAAAGTGACACAGGTTTCCCGCAGGCAGCTTGCAAGCTATATTCAGGCGCGCGTAAAGGAACTTGTGGAATTTGTGCAGATAGAACTTGAAAAAGAGGGTATTGAAAAAGGGCAGTATAGCGGCGGTGTTGTAATAACAGGCGGCACAGCGCAGTTAAACGGCATAGAACGCATGTTCAGGGAACAGATGAATGTAAGGGCGCGCGTGGGAGTGCCCATTAAAGAAAAGATAGTGGGCCTTTATGACATTGTCAGCCAGCCGGAATATTCCACGGCAGTAGGGCTTGTGGGTTATTACGTAAACGAAAGCGGATTAAACAACCACTTTTTAAAGAAAAAAAGCGGCGACAGCATATGGCAAATAATTAAAAATCTGATAAGCGAATATATATAAGGAGGCGCAGCATGGATGCACTGAAATTTGAACTTGTAGGGGATGAAGAAACAGCCGGAGAAAGGGTGGGGGCAATAATAAAGGTGGTGGGTGTCGGAGGATGCGGATGTAACATTGTTAACGCAATGTCGGAAATGGGCGTGCGTGACGCGGACTTAATCGCTGTCAACACCGACATTCAGTCGTTAAGGCGTGTCAATGTGGCGGACAAAGTTCAGATTGGAAGGATGTTAACGGGAGGCAGGGGCGCCGGAAGCAATCCTGAACAGGGAGAACGCGCCGCGGAAGAAGACAGGGAATACATTGCAAATATGCTGCGCGGAACAGACCTGCTTTTTATAGCAGCGGGGCTGGGCGGCGGCACCGGAAGCGGAGCAGCGCCGGTAATTGCGGAAATAGCGCGTGAACTGGACATAATGACCGTGGCTGTTGTAATTACTCCGTTTAAGATGGAAATGAAAAACGCCGGCAAGCAGCATATAGTTGAAACGTCAATGAAAAGGCTTAAAGAAAAAGTAAATAATATAATTGCTATTCCAAATGACAGGATATTTCAGGCGTGCGACAAACAGATGCCGGTCACCACAGCGTACATGGAAGTTAACCGCGCCCTTGTAAATATTATAAACGGGATGGTTTACATGATATCCAAAACCGGATATCAAAATATTGATTTTGAAGATGTAAAGACAGCTTTAAAATCAGACGGAGATGTTTTTCTTGGTATCGGCAGGGCGGGCGGCACGGATAAAATTAAAAAAGCGTTTGAAAAAGCAATGAACGACCCGTTCACGGGCAACGCGCTGTTAAACGGAGCCAAGAATATACTTGTTAATTTTGCGGGGTGCATTAATTTAAATGAACTGCAGGAAATAGACAACCTTAACAAAATGACGGGTGAAAACGCGTTTGTGAAATATGGTATGGTAAATGACGAGGAACTGGGAGATGAAATAGAGGTAATTGTGCTTGTAACGGGAATCAAAGAAATGGAAGAGGTTAAAGAATGTGCACAGGCGCCTAAAGTTCAGGAACAGCCCGAAATGAGGCAGGAACATGAATCAAGGAACAGTTCGCGCAATGTGGCGGCGTGGTCAAGAAAAGCGTATGAAGGGTCTTATGAAGATGTGGACAGGCCCACCTATCAGAGAATGATGGAAACACGCATGTATGAAAAAAGGCTTCAGTAAAATATGTTAAAAAAAATACTCCTGCCGGTACTGCTCTTTTTAACGGCAGGGGTATGTTTTGCGGAAGAACTTGTAAGTTTAAAATACCTTTTAAGAGAGACAAATACTGATTACACCGCTGACTGGGACCGCGGCTTTATAACCGTGGGCGGCGGCAATAAAGAAGTAAAAATTGTTTTAAATTACCCTTACATAAAATCCGGGAATAAGTTAATCCGCGTTGATACTCCTCCTTTTGTGAACGGGGCAAATGTTTTTTTAAGCCAGAGGACTTTTGATGAAATAACTAAGGTATTGGGTGAAGTAAAACAAAGGCCTGCTGAAACTGCATTATTACCCACAGCTGTTCCAACTTCTTCAAAGGCTGTATCAATACCTGTATCCGCGGCTACGGCTACTGCTGCCGTAAATACAGCTGCGGCTGATGAAATAAGGATAGTGGAAGAGACTGTAAAAAAATCCGGTAAGAAAAAGAAAGAAGGGCCTTTCATCATAATAATTGACCCCGGCCACGGCGGCAATGACCCCGGTGCCATCGGCCCCGCGGGATTATATGAAAAAGATGTCGTTTTGGATGTCGGGTTAAAGCTAAGAGAACAGCTTAAAAAGAATAAAGACCTGAAGATTCTGATGACACGCGAAAAAGATATTTTCATTCCGCTTAAAGACAGGGCGGAATTTGCCAACAAAAATAAAGCCGATCTTTTTATCAGTATTCATTGTAACGCGGCGCGCAACCGCGGAGTGCAGGGCACAAGAAGCTATATATACAGCAGGACTGCGTCTTCACGGGAAGCCGCGGAAGCCGCGAAATTTGAAAACAGCAGGGGCGGTTCTTTTGACATGCTGTTAAGCGATCTAAAAAAAGGCGCCTTTGAATATTTAAGTATAGAATCGGCGGGTTATATTCAAAGCAGCCTGGTGAAAAAACTTAAATTAAAATGGCTGCCCACGGAACGCGCGCCTTTTTATGTGCTGGCTAAAACAGCTATGCCTTCCGTTCTGGTGGAATGCGCTTTTATATCAAATAAAGAAGAGGAAAAAAAGCTTGCGGACGAACAATTCAGAAGTTCCGTGGCTTTAGGAATTTATACAGGCGTGCTTGATTACCTGGAAAGGGTGCTATGAACAAAAATTTTGAATTATATCCCAAGAACCAGATGCTTTTTATAAGAAATAAAGTAATCAATAAGACGGGTTTGTTTTATGAAGCGTTTACCACAAGAACCGGCGGTGAAAGTGAAGGCGTGTATGCAAGCCTGAATACGGGTTTTAATTCGCTGGACAGCCATAAAAGAGTTGTAAAAAATATTGATAAGGTTAAACGCGCGCTTCATATTGATAAAATTTACGCGCCTGTACAGGTGCATGGTGATAATGTCTGCGTCATAACGCCGGAAAACAGGACTTATGTAACGGATACTGAATGTGACGCTTTGATTACCGATGAAAAGGGTTATGCCATCGCGGTGCGTGCCGCTGACTGCGTGACAAGCGTCATCGCGTGCCCTGATAAAAAAGTGATAGCGGCTGTACACACAGGCTGGCGCGGGGTGGCAAACAAACTGATTTTAAAAACTGCCATGATAATGATAAATGAATTTAAATGCTCGCCGGAGCACATGCTTGTTTCCATGTCGCCGGCAATAGCGCCCAAGTCTTTTGCAGTGGGCCCGGAAGTCTATGAAAATCTGCAGAAAGACCCGTTATTCAGCAAAATATTCAAAGAAAAAAAGATAGGAACAACAATGAACATGTGGCAGGGAAACAAAAACCTGCTGTTATCGTGCGGGGTAAAAGAAGAAAATATATTCATAAATGAAATGGATACTTTCACGCACAGTAAGATGTTTTACAGCTACCGGCGTGACGGCAAAGAAACCGGCAGAATGATGTATCTGATAGGTATTAAATAAAAGACAAAACATATTTTCTGCCTGTCTGGTATAATTAATAAAAGTAAAAAACAATAAACAGAGGTAATGATGGCAGACCAAGAAAAACAGAGCCTGCAGGAAACGACAAAAAACCCGCAGGTAATAGACCGCAGGCTTGGCGATGAATGGGCTGGGTGGGTTGGCGATTTATCAGGATATGAAAAAGAGATAAAAGAGGGAAAGGAGCTGTTTTTATCCTTTTACTTTGCGGCGCTTCTTTTTTTAACGTCAGCGGCCATGTTTGCCTATTATATGATAGCGCCAAGGCTGAATCAGTGGAATCCTATTGTTGACCTTCTTGTGATGAAGATATTAATAGTAATACTTGCAGCGCTATATATATGGTCTTTTTTACTTTTAGTTTCGGTAAGTTTCAATTTTGCGGTGCTGCCATTTGCCCGTAAAAACGGGCTTCACATTGAATGGATTTACCCTGTAGTTTACAAAATCGGAGCTTTTTTTAAAATATCAAAAGACAGAATAGGGCACTCCCTTGTTGAAGTAAATAACGCGCTTGTATATGCAACGCGTAAAAAATTTAAAAGCCAGAATCTGCTTGTTCTGCTTCCGCGCTGCCTTGATAAAGAGACGCGCCTTAAAGCCGCGGAGCTGACGGAGAAATATAAAGTTACTTCTTTTACCGCGACAGGCGGTTCTTCCGCAAGGCAGATGATAAAAAAAGTTAAGCCGGATGCCATAATAGGGGTGGCGTGTGAACGCGACCTTATAGCCGGAATGTCAGATACCCCGGGTTCTATAACTGTGGTAGGCATCCCAAACAAGCGCCCTTTCGGGCCGTGCAAAGATACAGCAATTGACACAGAAGCCCTTGAAAACACAATCAAGTTTCTCCTTAAAATATCTTAAAACCTCCAAACCTTTAACCGTATTTACCGGTCAAATATCTGCGGTTATATGTATATTTATTTACGCCTTATAACGGTTTGTGTTATAATCTAAAAAAAATCAGGGGAGGGTAATATGGCTAAAATACCCAAAAAAGGTTTTATGAAAGGCGCTTTGTTTACAGGGAAATTAATTCTTTTTTTTGTTATTCTTCCGTTTCTTGCGTATCTGTTAATACCAAAATTAAATTATCAGGTGGTCAGGGAATTTCAGAGCTTTATCAGTACAATTCGTAATTTCTTAACCGGAGCGCCAAAATTTGTGCTTCTTGGCCTGCTTTTGTTGTTATTGGCTTATTTCAGGAAAAAGAAGTGGGGTAAAGAAAGGGAACTTACAAAAGGCGCCCTTATTTTTATCGGCGCGTTTTTTGTGACAGGGTGGTTAAGGAATCTGTATTTCAGAGGTTTAAACTCATATATCACAAGCTTCAACATGTTTTACATCCTCCCGCTGCTTTCCTATTATATATACAGGTATATGGAAGAGATTGGCGCGTTTTTAAAGTTTATATGGGAAAAAGTATCGGGGTTTTTTGTAAAAATTTCAAAGTTTGTATGGGCTAAGCTTAAAAGCCTTTTTTCGGTTATTAAGAATAAATTTGCCCCCGCGGCTTTTGGCAAGGTTAAGGGTATAAAGGACAAAAGAAAAAAACTTTCAATCGCTGCTGCGGTTATACTTGGGCTTATACTTTTAAAGGTTGTATTAAGCGCGATTTCCGGGAAATTTCTTGTTACTGTTGCCGACATATCGCCTAAAGGCGAAGTGGATACAAGCGTAACAATAAGGGCGGAATTTACCGCGCCGGTCAAGCTTAAAAATGAAACCACACCAGCGAAATTACTGGATATTTCTCCTGATATTACTGGCGTATATGAATTCCAGAATGAAAAAACGATAGTCTTTAAACCGGACGCGCCTCTTCCGCCGGCTGCATCATACACGGTAAAGGTAAATACAGAAAATTTTGCAGCGCTGGGAAAGAAAATAGTGGGCGGGAAAAAAGTTTCTTTCAATACTCCGCTGTTAAAAATAGTTGACCACAGGTATTTCTTTGACAGGGATGTCATTACAGATACGGAAAAAGAACTGATAGGCGAAATAAACTTTAATTATCCCGTGGAAGAGCAGGCTTTAAAAAACAGCCTTCGCGCGTTTAAAAAAGTAGTGACCTCAAAAGGGACAAGTGAATCGCCCCTGGAATACAGGCTTGAAAAATCCGACCAGCCCACAAGATACTACATAAAAATAAAGGATTTCAACAGAATCTATGACAGGCAGTATATTAAAGTTTTAATTCAGAAAGATTTGATGTGCGCGGAATGTAAAAGTGAAATGGGTACTGAATATGCAAAAGAAATCGGGATTCCTTCGAAAGAATATTTAAGCGTTACCGAAGTAATACCATGGCACACGGAAGGAAGCAGTTCTGTGGCGGTCGGTTTTAACATGCCGATTTCTGAAGAGCAGGTAAAAAAACACATCATGATTATTAAGCCCGCTTCTTTTGGCAAAGAACCGGAAGTTCTGCCTTTCAAAGTTTCCACCGAATACAGGTTTGCCATGCTTGAAGCGGATTTCCAGCCCAATATAACATACGAAGTTAATGTGTCAAAAGGGATAGTTGCAAAAACCGGCGAGCCCATGCCAAACGACTATTCCAACAGGGTGACGCTTAAAGATATGCCGTCAATGTGCGATTTTGCGGAACAGGGTGAAATTTTATCCCCTGACGGAAACATGAATATTGCGGTTAAAACAATGAACCTTGACCGGTTTAACGTATATGTAAATAAAGTTTTTAAAAATAATCTGGTCTATTACCTCAGCAGCGGAAGCTACTACAATACCGGCAAGCGCGTATTTGATACGGTGCACGAAATTTACGGCGGGCAGATAAATCAGGAACAGACCGAATTTATTAATATGAAAAGCCTGAATGACCAGCCTTTTAAGGGTGTCTTTTTTGTGGAACTGCGCGACCAGCGCACGTATGAAACAAAAAGAAAGACGGTCCGCTGCACCGATATCGGGCTTATGGCAAAGGTTTATGACAACACACTGCTTGTAAAAGCCGTGTCTGTAACCAAACTTAACCCTATGTCCGGTGTGACGGTAAAACTTATGTCCACTGATAATCAGGTGATTAAGCAGATGACAACAGACGCGGAAGGCAGGGTGCAGTTTGACAATTACAACAAAAACTTTTACGAATTCAACCCGTTTTTAATTCTGGCCGAAAACGGGGAGGATTTTTCATACCTGACCCTTGGGGCGGATATGACAAATAATTACCTGTTTGATACCGGCGGCGAAAGAAACGGCGAGTACGGGTTAAAGGGTTTCTTAACCTCTGAAAGGGGTCTGTACAGGCCGGGAGAAAAGGCATTTATTACCGCCATAGTCAGGGGTGATAATAACACGACGCCGCCCGCTTTGTTTGTGGAATGCGTGATACAAAATCCGCAGGGCGGAAACTTCTACATTAAAAAAGTTCAGACAAATACAAAAGGCATGGCGGTTTTTGAAGTGCCCATAGCGCTTGGCGCGCAGACAGGCGAATATTCCGTGCAGCTTATAGTGCCTGATTCGCAGAGGCGCAGTATCGGCAGCACCTCAATAAAAATAGAAGAGTTCATTCCGGATAAAATAAACGTGGCAATAACAACTGATAAAGAAACTCTTATTCCCGGCGATCCGTTAAGGTTCAGGGTAAAAGCAAATCAGATGTTTGGGCCGCCTGCTGCGGGCAATAAAGTAAACGCGCAGGTGGAATTTGTGCAGCACGCCTTTACGCACCCTTCATTTAAAGGGTATGTGTTCAGCGATCCGGAAAGGTCATATGATGCAAGGACGGAAAGGCTTGGAACTGAAAAATTAAACGAAATTGGTAACTTTGATTATGAAGTCCGCATACCGGGCGCGGTGCTTCCGCCTTCCGCTTTAATGGCGGAGGTTTACGCGGAAGTTTTTGACGACGGCGGAAGGGCTGTAGGCACCATGAAAAGGATTCCGGTGCATGTTTATAAATACTATCTTGGCGTCAAAGTGCATGATGAACGCAAAGTTTACAAAAAAGGCGATAAAGTAATAATAGACCTTGCCGCGGTAAACGGTGAAGGCGTTGAAGAAAATATCAAAGATGTTCAGGTGCTTGTAAAACGCACTGTGTGGTATTCCATGTTCCGCAGAAACCGCTGGAACAGGGATTATTACGCCTCTTCCAATTACAGCGAAGTGGTAATTAATAAAGCCATGGATATCAATGGAAAAGCCACGCTGGAAATTGACGCGGATACAGAAGGCGAATATACAATTTACGCGGGAAGCGAGCAGGGCATGAGGACCGGGATAAAATTAAACGTAAGCGGCCCGGGCTATACCACTTATGACATGACAAAAGCGGACAGGGTGGAAATAGTTCTTGATAAAGACAAATACCTGCCCGGCGATAAAATGAAGGCGGTCATCAACGCGCCTTTTTCGGGCCGCGCTTATGTGACGCTGGAGCGTGAAAAAGTATTCGCGGAAAAATACATAGAACTGGAAAACGGCAGCGCTGTGGTTTATTTTGATATAAAAGATGAATATCTGCCCAATGTTTATTTGAATGTAATGGCGGTAAGAAAACCTGAAGAAAAATATACTTCTCTTCCGTTTATGTCCGCGGGTATTGCCACGGTTTCAATAAACCGGTCGGCAAAGGACCTTGCGCCAAAAATAATCTGCGGCGAAGAGGTGATGTCCACTGACGGCATTAATGTAAAAGTAAGGCTTGGCAAGGCAAAAGCAAATGCGGCTGTGGTGCTGGCCGCGGTGGATGAAGGCATCCTTCAAATAATAAGGTTTGAAACGCCGGATCCGCTTGAATACTATTACAGGAAAAAAGCGCTTGAAACTCAAAGTTATTCCATAATGAATAAAGTACTGACAGATGTAAATGCCACAAAACGGGCGATAGGCGGCGACTATTATGAACCGCTTCAGAAACATTTAAACCCGGTAATCGCGAAACGGGTGGAATCTTTTGCCAGGTTCTCCGGCATACTTTATACGGATGAAAACGGTGAAGTAAGCTACAAGTTTGAATCCGCCAGGTTTAACGGCAAGGCAAGGATAATGGTACTTGCGGTGGACGGCGGCCAGTTTGGTTCCGCGGATAAATTTGTAAATATAGTGGACCCTATTGTTATAACCCCTAACCTGCCAAGATTTTTAGCGCTGCTTGATGAGTTTGAAATGCCGGTCAGAATTTATAATAATACCGGTTTTTCCGGCACGTTTACGGCAAGGATAGATACGCAGGGGCCCATTACAGTTTCAAAAGGGGAAGGGACAGAAATTTACCTTGAGAACAAAAAAGAAAAGAAGTTAACTTTCTCCGGAAAAGCGTTAAAAGAAGCCGGCGCCGCGAAGCTTGACATAAATGTAACCGGCAACGGGCAAAAAATGTCGGTTAAGCGCGAATTAAGCATAAGGCCTGCGGCCCACCTTGAAACAAAAGTGGTAAGGGGCAAGCTGGAACCTGGAAAAGAAATAACCGGCAAAATTCCGCAGGAGTATATAAAATTTGGAAAAAAAGTAAGGCTCTTTGTATCCAAAAGCAGGCTGGCGGAATACGCGCCGGCGCTTGAATATCTTGTACGTTATCCTTACGGCTGCCTTGAACAGACTGTATCTTCAGTGTTCCCGATGCTTTATTTAAAAGACCTTGGAGTGGCGCAATGGATGATAAAGGATTATGCCGCGAATGTGGACGCGTACATAGAAGAAGGAATTAAGAAACTGAACAAGTTTGTCATGGGTGACGGGACATTAACATACTGGCCGGGCGGAAACGGCGCAGCATCAAGATATCTGTCGCTTTATACCGCGCATTTCCTTGTAGAGGCAAAAAGGCAGGGTTACAATGTGCCGGAAGACCTTTACCGGCGCGTGCTTGACAGGCTGGGTATAAAAGAAAATCCGGATGAACCCGCGCAGCAGCAGGGGCGGCTTGACAGGCGTGCATACAACCAGGAAATAAGCGAGTATGAAACGTCAAACAACATTTACAAAATGTACATACAGGCGCTTGTGGGAAGGCCGGATACAAAAAAGATGAATTACATTGAAAGTTTGTACATGCTTTATCTTAAGAAAGACAAAAAGGTAAGCGCGGCAATGAAAGAGTTCGCGAAACAGCTGGAAAAGACAAAATATCTGCCGGGCACGGAACAGCGCGACATAATGGTAAAAGGCGGGCTTATTTACAAGGATGCCAAAAGGTTTATTGAAGGTACCGATGAGTCCGATAAAATGCTGCTTTCCATGTCGTATTCTTATGCCGATAACAGGGATGCCGCAAAAATGGTACTGTACGAGGATTTCAAGTCCAAATATATGCTTAGGGAATTAAGCGAATCGTTTAATTCATATACGCGTAACCTTGGAATGTACTTAAAAGCGGCCGCGCAGGCAGAGGCAAAAGAGACAGCGCGCACAAAAATAACGGAAAACCTGCTTATAGAAAGGGTCAGGGATGACGGCTCTTTCGGCAGCACGCAGGAAACAGCGTGGGCGTTAATGGGGCTTGCGGAATTAAACAACCTTCCCGGACGTAACGGCGAAATGAGCGCGGACCTGTATGTGAACGGCGCGAAACACAGCACCATTAAAGATGAAGGCAAAGGTTTTTATTCTGATACAAAAAACGTGTGGAAAGAGTACACGGTAAAAAACAGCGGTGAAACGCCTTTATACTACAATTTTTACACGGAAGGAACCCCGCTTGAAAAAAGGCCTAAAAGTTATTCTAACGGGCTTAAAGTATCAAGAAAGTATTTTGATGAAAACGGCAAAGAGATTAACCTTACTAATGTCGTGCAGGGGAAACTTATAGTTGTATCTGTTGAACTTGAAGCCTTAAACGGCAGGTCCCTTGATAACGTAATAGTTGTGGATATGCTGCCGGCAGGGTTTGAAATTGAAAACCCAAGGTTAAGGACAAGCGGATTCCTAAAATTCACTCCGGCGTCCGACATGGCGCTTGAATATCAGGACATTCGCGACGACAGAATACTTCTGTTTACCGGCGCTTTCTCGGGTAAGACAACCTTCTCTTATGCGGTAAGGGCGGTTACACCGGGCAAGTACACCATACCCAACATATTCGCGGAAGCTATGTATGATCCGGATATCAAAGCGGAGACGCATGAAAAAGAATACCTTGTTGTTTCGCCTGAAGCAATACCTTCTAAAGCCGGCAAATAAACCGGTATTGATAACAGCGGCCGCGGTGCTTTTGCCCGCGGCCGTATGGTTTTTGCTTAACGTTTTTTTCCCTTTGCCGCTTTACAGGCTGCAGGAAGATTACTCTGTCCTTCACATCACGCAGGAAAACCGGCTGTTAAGGCTGGGTCTGTCCCCGTCCGGAATGTACCGTATAAAAACCCCGCTTTCAGATATGCCCGAATTCATAAAGCGCGGTATTGTGGAATATGAAGACCGTATGTTTTATTTTCACCCGGGTATAAACCCTTTTGCCGTGGCGCGCGCCGCTTTTCTTAATGTGACCAGTATGCGCGTGGTATCCGGCGGTTCCACCATTACAATGCAGCTTGCCAAACTTATAGAGCCAAGAAAAAGGACTATGGGCGCAAAAATAATAGAAGCTTTCAGGGCGTCGCAGCTGGAAGTGAATTTTTCAAAGAAACAGATTCTTGAAATGTACCTGAATAATATTCCGATGGGCGGAAACATAGAAGGAGTGGCTGCGGCGTCATATCTATATTTTAATAAAGCCCCAATTAATTTAACTTTTCCCGAAGCCGCGCTTTTAATAGCCCTGCCAAAATCACCGAATTCGCTAAGGCCTGACCGCAGCCCGCAGAGGGCGCGTAAAGCAAGGGATGAAGTGATAAAAAGGATAGGCGGAATTTTTGGGGAAGGTATAAATACCGCCGCACAAGAACCTGTGTCTGACAGAAGATACAGCAATCCATACAGGCTGCAGCACCTTGTAAATAAAAGGATACATAACAGCGGATACGTAAGAAAATACTTTATTGATGAAGCGCTTCAGGCTATGTGTGAATACCGGCTTAAATTTGCGTCCCGAGAGCTTAAAGATTACGGCGTTTTTAACGGCGCTGTAATTGTGGCGGATAACCGCACGATGAATGTTGTGGCTTATGTGGGTTCGCCTGATTTTCAGGATAAAGAACACTGCGGCGAGATTGACGGTGTTTCCATAGTGCGTTCGCCGGGTTCGGCGTTAAAACCTTTTGTTTATGCCATGGCGGCGGAGCACGGCATGATAACGCCAAAAAAAATCCTGTACGATATTCCAAGGGACTATGACGGGTACTCGCCTGTTAATTCCGACCGCAAGTTTTCCGGGCTGGTAACGGCTTTTGACGCGCTGTCACGTTCTTATAACAGCACGGCAGTATATCTTGAATACAGCCTTGGCGCCAACGGCCTGCTGGGATTTCTAAGAAAAAATGGGTATTACGATATGAAAAGAAGGGACACAAATCCGGGCCTTGCGGCGGCGCTTGGCGCGTATCCCGTAAGCCTGGAAGAACTTGTGACAATGTATTCCGCCATCGCGAATTACGGCCTTTTAAGAAAACTAAATTTTATACATAAAGATATTAAAGCGCAGGAGGAACCGGTAAGGGTTTTTTCCGCGGGCACCGCCTACATGATAACGCAGATGCTGGCAGAAGCGGTAAGGCCTGACCTTCCGCAGGCGTGGGAATTCACCCATTCAAGGGGCAAAGTGGCTTTTAAAACAGGGACATCTTTTGGATACGGCAACGCGTGGTGCGTGGGTTATAACCCCGATTATACCGTGGGCGTATGGCTTGGAAATGCGGACGCCTCGCCGTCATTTAAACTTGTGGGCATTAAAGCAGCGGCGCCGGTGGTAATTGAAATTTTTAATTATCTTACGCGCAGCAGGGATGTGTGGTTTGACCCGCCCGCGGATATAGGAACAAGAAAAATCTGCTCTGTCTCCGGGCAGCCGGCCGGGCCGTACTGTAAAAAGACGGATGAAGATATATATATTAAGGGAATCAACACAGAGCCGGCATGCAGGGTGCATAAAAAAATATATGTGAATAAAAAGACAGGGTTAAGGGCGGATCCCGGTTCTTTTAAGAATCCTGATTCTGCATACCGTTCATATGTGGCGGAAATATGGCCCGCCGATATTGCAGCGTATTTAAAGGAAAGAGGGCAGCATCTGGAAGCTGTGCCTGCTTATGACCCGCAGGAAGTATCGCAGAATATAATGTTAAAACCCAAAATAACAAGCCCTGAAAACGGCGGCGTGTATTTCATTACAGAGAGCCTGCCTGAAGATTTTCAGAAGATAACCCTTAAGGCGTCTTTTGCGTCAGGAGTTACGGGCGGAATATGGCTTTTAAACGGCAATCCGGTAAATAAAAGCGCGACGGATGAAGTGTTGTATATCAGCCCCAAGCCGGGCAAGTATTCGCTTACCGTACAGGATGACACAGGGGCGTCGGATTCCATAAGTTTTAAAGTTATGGTGAAAAGGTGAGGGTGCTTCTAAGCGCGGTATTTTTTTTGTTGTTAAGTATTCCGGTATCTGCAGAATCTATAAAAATCAGGGTGCTGAATATATATCATCCGAAATCACTGGAAGCGCTGCAGTTAAACACCGCGGAAAAAATAAAAGTGCGGTACGTGAAGGGTGATAATATTGAAATTATAAGTAATAACGAGAAGATAATAACAAAACAATATTTATTAAATAGCGGCAGTTATGGTGAATATGAAATACGTCTGAACGGTAAAGGCTATATTTATAAAGGAAAGGTGATGTTTTTTGTGCCGCCCGCTGAAAAAGAAGCGGGTGTTATTGTTGAAATGGATATGGAAGATTATGTGGCAGCCAGCCTGGACGGTGAACTTGAAGGGGTATATTCACACCCTGAATCTGATAAAGCATTGGCTGTTGCGATAAGGACTTACGCGGAAAAAAACAGGCAAAGGCACGGCTATTACGACCTTTGTGACCTTACACACTGCCAGCGGTTAAACGGCAGGCCGGAACTTAAAAAGCAAAGTAACATAAAAGCTGCTTTTGAAACACGTGGAATTATATTGAAAGATAAGCAGGGGAAACCTGCGGATATTTATTTTTCAGGGTGCTGCGGCGGAAAAAGCGAATCCGCAGGCAATGTCTGGCGGGGTGAAAATAATATTAAAAGTGTGGTCAGATGCGGCAGCGCAAGCGGCGATTTCTGTGAAAAACATATATTTTACAGGTGGGAAAAAAAGATAAAAGCATCTGAAATAAGAAGCGTGGTAAAAGGCAGTATGGGGGAGCGAATTTCAGGGAGTATTGATTTTATGACAGGGGACACAAGCCCGGGCGGTAATGTCAGGGTAATTAAGATAAAACATAAAAAGGGCATAATTGAAATGGCTGCTGACCGGTTTATCTCTGCTTATGGAAAAAAATATGGCTGGGCAAATATACCGTCAAGAAAGTTTACAGTTACAAAAAAGGGAAGTGATTTTATCCTTAAAGGGCAGGGCGCGGGCCACGGCTGCGGGTTATGCCTGGCCGGTGCGTATGCGCTTGCTTTAAAGGGGTTTAGTTATCAGGATATACTTAAATTTTATTATCCGGGAATGCCGGAATAATGGCAGCTGGGTTTAGATCTGGTAGGCGCACCCTTCAGGGTGCGGCAGTAGATTTTAGATTTGTTTTTACTTCCAATCCTCTGTGCATCCGTCCCTCGGCTTTATCGGGTTTGGGTATGTTTTTTCAGTACGCGCCGAAACTGCTGCGGCTTGGCGGCTCAGCAGCTAAGCGGCTTGGCAACCTGGTTTGGTAATGGTAGCTGCGTCCCTTTAGGGCGCGTTGTTTAGATTTATATTTTTCAAAAAAAAAACAACTTTAACTGCCGCACATAATGCCGAGCAATTTTATTATAGGCTCAGTATTAAAAGGTGCGCCTACCAGATCCAAACCATCCCGTTATTTTTCTGAGCTGCTGAGCTGCCATTCCTCCGTCCCTTCGTTTATGGTATAATGCATCCATGAAAAAAATAATCATGTTGTTATTAATGCTTTTAACTGCTGCTTTTGCCTATGGGCTGCAGCTTATGAATCTTCCCGGAAATTATTATCAGCCATACGGCGATCTGGGAGGCAAAAATTATCTTTCCTGGCACGCCTGGCGCCTTGAAAAGGTTCATGAAATCAAGGTTATTGTATTTAATGAACTTAATAAGGAAGAAACTGACCTTAAGGCTAAAGCACAGGAATATCTGGCTTTGGGCATAAAAACAGAAGATGATAAGGTGATAGCGGTATATCTGAATAAATACATGCGCCGCGGCGCCATAGCAGTTTCGGAAAACCTGAATGATATTATGCCGGTGCAATATCTGGAATACATGGAAGATGACCTTATAGCGCGCATGATGTGGCGCTGGTATACCTCTGACGCGAAAATACTGGGCAAAGTACTTGGGGCTTTTATTTACAGGCTTGAAAAAACCACCCTTTCCAAAGAGGACTTAAGAAAACAAAAAGACGGCATTATAAATATAGATGATAAGGTATATCTGTTTTCCAAAAATCAGCCTTTTAACGACATCATAAAATTTTTTTTTGCCGAACCGATAAGTTTTATGTTTTACTTTCCCTTTATTACATTTTTCTTTCTGGCAAGGGCGCCGGGGCTGTTGTGGGGCAATAAAGTATTTAAAGTGATGAGGGTGTTATGGCTTTTTTTCATGGCGTTAACCACGCTTCTTATTTTGAAAAGGTTTGATGTCTTTTATGCTGAATTTATCTGGGCCTTTTCCCTTGCCTGCGGGCTTATGATGCCTTTATATTTTTATATGGCGGTAATGTACGGCGATAATATCATAATTTCCGCGCAGAACTATGTTAATAAAATAACGGGCGGGGCATTTGACAGCACTAATGCGTTTGAGGGCGAGCAATGGCCAAAATAAAAAGCATAATAATATTTCTTTTAATGGTTGTGTTGTATATATCATCTGCTAACAGCATAAAGGCTGAAAACTGCTTTGATATAATAGGGCTTACGCCGCCTTACGAGCAGTGCCGGTGGACAGCTAAAATAGAACGTGAAGAAGACGGTCAAAAACAGGTAATAGACGCGGTTTTCTATTATATGTGCGGAAAATACAGGGTGGAAGAAAACAGCGGCGGAGTCAATAAAGTTTACATTATTAAGGACGGTAAAATTTACATCCCCAACTATTCATCAAATACCGTATTTGCGGATTCTGCCGCGGAGTACACAAGGTATCTTGGAAAACTGCTTCCTTTTGTGGTAAACGCGAAAAAAAAGGAAGGCGAATCTAAAAGCGCGCTTCTGGGAATCACAGTGTGCGAAAAGATAAATTACGCTGTTTTAAGGCAGTCTTCTTCAATGTATTTAAAGGCTAAATTAACGGAATGGCGTTATGCGAAAAGCGGTTTTGTGAAAGAGATGCAGATTAAAGCGCCGAAGCACGAACTTGATTTTGCGGGAAGCAAAATTACAGCAGGCCCTCTTGTTGAAAGATATAAAATGAAAAAACTTGTAAAAACAAAATTAAAACCGGAATTATTTGATATCCCTGCCGGTATGAAAGTGTATGACATAGCGGCAGAATACAATAAACGAGCCGCACAGCGGGGTATAAACATAAAATCAGAAGGCACGGTTAAGTTTAAGGCGGGTAAAAAGTGAAATACGCAAGTGTGGCGGTTTTCTCAGGTATTGACGCCCTTCTAACTTATGCTGTCCCGGAAAACCTGAATATCATAAAAGGGTGCAGGGTAATGGTACCGTTAGGGCAGAAACTTGCAACCGGAATAGTAATAGATACTAATCTTAAAAACGCGGGCATAGACACAAACCGAATCAAACCAATTGAAAGGGTTGTTGATGAACAGTCTGTCATAAGCGATGAGTTGATGAAACTGGGGCTGTGGCTTGCGCAATATTACATTTCACCGCCCGGAATTGTATTCTCCGCGATGCTTGCCGCTTTGTTAAAGGTGAAATCAAAAAAGATGATACGCTTAAGGGCGGATTTTACCGGCGCGGCAAAGCTTGAGGGGCATGAAAAACTTTTGTATGATTTTCTTTATAAAAGAAGAGGAAAAAAAGCCGATATCAGGGATGCCCAGAGCATACTTAACTTAAAAAATATTTATAAAATTACAGAATCACTTGAAGAAAAAGGCGCGCTGCGTTCCGAATTTTCCGCTAAGGTAAAAGAAAAACGGCAGCCGTCCAAAGCGCCGGACAGCGGGGATGCTGAAATTGAAACCCACAAAGAACTAACAGCGGAGCAGAAACACGCCCTAACCAGAATTAATTCCGCTATAGACGCAAATAGGTTTGCGCCATTTCTTGTATTCGGGGTGACAGGTTCCGGCAAGACAGAAGTTTACATAAAAGCGGCGGAGCATGCGGTAAAGCAGGGGAAAAAGGTAATTGTGCTTGTGCCGGAAATATTCTTAACGCCGCAGATAATGGAGCGTTTTAAAAGGGCGTTTGGGGAACGTGTGGCTGTATATCACAGCGGCCTTGAAGAAGGGGAACGGCTGCATGAATGGCTTAAAATAAAGAACAACGGCGCTGATGTGGTGGTGGGGACACGGTCATCTGTTTTTGCGCCGTTTGATAACATAGGGCTTATAATAGTAGACGAAGAATTTGACAGTTCATATAAACAGGAAAGCGAGCCGCGATATAACGGCCGCGATGTTGCAGTATACCGCGCCAAAATGAATAACGCGGTGGTTATACTGGGAAGCGCCACGCCTTCCGCGGAATCTTATCACAATGCCGTCACCGGAAAATACGAAATGATAAAACTTGAAAAAAGGGTGCACGGAAGGCCGATGCCGGATATTAAAGTGGTGGACATGAAAGCGGACTGGCAGCACGGGCAGGAATTATTTCTGTCAGACCTTCTTATGGACCCGATGAAAGAGACGTTAAAGGCGGGGGAACAGGCAATACTGTTTATGAACCGCAGGGGTTTTTCAAGTTTCATTTTCTGCAAAAAATGCGGACATATAGAAAAATGCGATAACTGCGACATACCGCTTGTTTTTCATAAAGAAGGCAATGACATGCGGTGCCATTACTGTGATTTAAGCGTAAAGCCGACGGTCTATTGCCCTAAATGCAAAAACAGACTTAGTTTTTCGGGCACCGGCACGCAGAAGATAGAAGAAGTGATTACTAAATTTTTCCCCGATAAAAGGATAAAGCGCGTGGATATGGATACCATGGGCGGGAAAAACGAGTATTTTGAAGTGTACAGGCAGATAAAAGAAAAAGAGATAGATATATTAATAGGCACACAGATGATAGCAAAGGGTTTTGATTTTCCCGAAGTGACATTTGTGGGCGTTGTGGGGATAGATTCTGTTTTAAACCTGCCGGACTTCCGGGCTGAAGAAAGGGTCTTTCAACTGTTAACACAGGTGGCAGGAAGGACGGGACGCGGCGGAAAAAACGGGACAGTGGCAATACAGACATACAACCCTGACGCGGTGGGCATTAAATACGTAAAAAAATATGAGATAGAGAAATTCTATCAGGAACAGTTAAGCATAAGAAAAGAAATGAACTATCCACCTTACACCGGGATAATTCAGTTTGTGTGTAAGGACGAGGACCACGATAAAGCTGAAAAAGCAGGGGACAAGCTGCGCGCTGCAATTGATGAACAGATTGAAATAAACAAGATAAGCGGAATAGAAGTGCTTGGGCCGTGCGACGCCCCGCTTTCGCGGATAAGAAATAAATACAGGATAAGCATCCTTATTAAAGGAAAGTCACGCAAAGACCTGAATTTTATAGCCCGCGCCGCAAGAAAAAAAGTAAAAGGCGCGGACGTAACGGTAATTGTTGATCCGGCGAGTACGTTATAAGGCAGAGGTTTGGATGCTTGGAGGCTTAGATGATTGGTAAGTGCGCACTTTTCACGCCGCCGCGGCAATAAAGCTGCGATGGTGGAGGTGACAGGGCTGGGGCAGTTGATTTGGTTTTTGTAATTGTCTTTACCGAGCCTCTAACCATCTAAGCGTCCAAGCATCCGGTTTTTAAATATGTTATAATAATTTTATTATCACAGGAGGTTTAAATGGCAAAAGCTGAAGGAAGGTCGTACAACTTTTTACCTGAATCTAAAATAGATACAAAAGCGCTGGAAACCATAAAATACGACGGCGGAAATCAGCTTATAGAATACAAAACGCGGGAATTTTCCGCTGTGTGCCCATTTTCCGGGCTTCCGGATGTGGCGGAAGTGGTTATTACCTACATCCCTTCAGCTAAAATACTGGAATTAAAAGCTCTTAAATATTACTTTGTCAGTTTCCGTAATGTGGGCATTTATCAGGAAAAAGCCACGGACCGTATTTTTAGTGACATTAAAAAAATATTAAATCCAAAATATCTTCTTGTTGAAACAATTTATAATACAAGAGGGGGGATAGACGCCAAATGCGCGATGGAGTTTGGAAAGCGCTGACAGCAGGCATTCTGCTGACATTTTTTTTAATTTCCTGTGCTGAAAAAAAGCCCGGTATTAAAGAACGCTTTGATTCAGGTGATATTACATCCATAAAATCCGCCCTTACCGACATGTGGCGGTTAAATGACAGCAGTTACATGGTGGATTCCTTAAAATTCCTTGAAGATGAAAAACTGTACCCTTATGCGGCAAAAGCGCTTGCTTTAATGGACTCCCCCATGGCAGACATGATAGTTGTGGGGAGAATGGCAGGGGCAAAAAATAAAAAAGGACACCTTTTATATTTTCTTATATCTTCTAAAAATAGAAAAGCACCGGCAGATGTTTTAACGTTCATAGAAGTAAACTATAAAGATTTAAACAGTCAGGAAAAGACGCTTGCCGACGCGGTGCTTTTTAGAAGCGGCAAGGCTTCTGTATTAACCTTTGATGGTGCTGAAAAATTGGATGCGGTCAGTTTAAATGAAATATGCCTTTTGGCAGGTGAAACGAAATACAGGCAGGCGCTGCCGTTCTTAGCCGCGCTTAAAAATAATACGGATATATCTGCGGCGGCATTGCGGGCAATGAATTTAATTAATTCAAAAAATGTCATTAAATACGATTTTAAAGACAGGGTAATCTCCAAAAACCCGTACTGGGTAAAATATGAAAATAATCCTATAATGCCTATTGTACAAAACTCCTATAAAAGCTGGCACACGGCAAATCCGGATATTCTTATAAATAATAATACAATGTATTTTTATTACAGGGGCGGCGACGGGCATGACAAAATATGCCTTGCCACATCTTCCATGGAAAATTTTGACGCGGTGCATTTTATTGATTATGTAAAAAATCCCATAGTAGGGGTTGGTAAAAAAGGAACTTTTGATGATAACGCCGCGCTTGACCCGGCCGCAATACATTTTAACGGAAAAGTATTTCTTTATTACAGCGGCCTTGGTGAAGGGGATGACAGTATAGGCCTTGCGGTATCAAAAGATTTTTACGATTTTAAAAAATTTAAAAAACCGGTAATTAAAGGCAGGGCGCCGGAAGCGGTATTAAAGGAAGGCGTAATTTATCTGTATTATGTACTGCCAAACGCCAAAACAGGATACTCCATTTACCTTGCCACCTCTGATGACGGTTATAATTTCATAAAGTACTCTGATAAACCGATATTTGAACCTGCGCCGGATGTTAATACATGGGATGGAAAAAGTGTGACCACCCCCAGGATAACAGAGAAAAACGGCATTTATTACATGCTTTATTGCGGGGATAATAAATACATTGATTACCCGCCATTTTTTGGGCTGGCGTATTCCTATGACCTTGTTAACTGGCACCGCGGAACGCAGAACCCTATATTCTCCCGTTCTGCCAAAGGGGCATTTGATGACGGCGGTATTTGGTACGGACAGTTATATGAACATAAAGGGAAAACGTATATGTGGTATGAAGGATGGGGCGGCGGCCCGGAATCACATGATAAAGAGTACGGTCCGGGCAGGTCACAGATAGGCCTTGCGGTGTCGGAGTATGGGATAGAAGAAATGTTTTGAAGGCAGCGGCTCGGCGGGATTGCGGGATGGTTTGGATCTGGTAGGCGCACCCTTTAGGGTGCGGTAGTTGAAATTGGTATTGATTTTGGTTTTGAAAGATATAAATCTAAACAACGCACCCTAAAGGGTGCGGCTACCAAAGCGAAATCCGAAAAAAGGTTTGGTAAAGGTTTGGTAGACGCGGGTCTTTAGCCCGCGGTAGTTGATTGTAAATAAGAGCGAATTAAGCTATAGGCAGATAAGCAGAAGCGGAGAAAAATAAAAAGATAAGCATTAAGCATATAAGCAGAAGCGTAAGCGAAAAATAGAGGTGTATGTTCACGTTATAGCTTAATTGCTTAATCTGCTAATAAGCTATGAGTGAAAAGGCAGAAGCGGAGAGCGGCGGTTTGGTTGGTTTTACTAAGCATCCAAGCATCCAAGCGTCCAACCATCATGTTTAAATACCGGAGGATATCATTGAAAACAAAGTTAAATAAAATCGGGATGGCGCTGTTAATCCTTTGTGGTCTTTTGGTCATAACCATGATAATTAACGCAGTTAAACCAATGCCTAAAGGGACCGATATAACCGGGTCAGCGTATAACATACCGGATGATTCTGTAAAATTCCTGTGCGATGTCACATATGTTGATTCCAAGGGAAAAAGGGTAGTAGAACAGGAAATATTTGATGAAATATTCAGTATGATAAAAGCGGCCGAAAAAGTAATAATAAGCGATATATTTCTGATAAATGGTTTTCAGGGTTCGAAGCCTGAAAACTTCAGAAAGTTAAGTTCTGAATTCTGTAATACTCTTATTAAAAAGAAAACAGATAATCCTGATATCTTTATCTCTGTTACCACTGACCCCATCAATACCCAGTATGGCGGTGTGAAGTCAGAGAATTTTGAAGCAATGAAAAATGCCGGCATTGTTGTTACAATTACCGCCCTTGAAAAACTGCGTGACAGCGTGTTTTTGTATTCAGCGTTCTGGAGGCTTTTCTTTCAGTGGATGGGTAATTCGGATAAGGGTGGGTTACTGCCAAACCTGCTTGCCGCTGATGACAAAAAAATAACCGTGCGGTCTATTTTGCGTTTGTTAAATTTAAAAGCTAACCACAGAAAACTTGTAATTACCGATGCGCCGTCCAATAAGATGTCTGTTCTTATTACATCAAATAACGCAAGCGATGCGTCAAGCGCGCACGGCAACACGGCTGTGCGTATTGATGATTCTGTCTGGAAAGATGCGATAAAAAGCGAGACAGGCATAGCGGAATTTTCCGGGACAAAGCTTGATTATAAACCTGGTGAAGTAAAGGATAAGACCGGCACAACACAAGCCTCTTTTATCAGTGAAAAAGCTATAAAGAGGGAACTTGTAAAAAAGATAAAAGCGTCAAAAAAAGGCTCCTCAATTAAAGTTGTAATGTTTTATTTAAGCGAGCAGGATATTGTAAAGGAACTTGCAAAGGCCGCCAAAAGAGGGGTGGATGTAAGAATTATTCTTGACCCTAATAAAGACTCTTTTGGCAGGCAGCGTGACGGCACTCCAAACAGGCCTGCGGCAAATGAAATTTATGAATTATCGGATAAGCTGGCAAAGATAAGATGGTATAACACAAACGGGGAACAGTGCCACGGCAAGATGTTTATATTTGAAAACAGCGGAAGTTACAGCATGATACAGGGCTCCTGCAATATGACCAGAAGGAACATGGACAATCTTAATCTGGAAGCTGATATAATGGTTGAATCAGGTAAAAAAACGAAGTTTTTTGATAAGGCCGAAGGGTACTTTAACCGGATATGGTCCAATGATGACGGCAATACATATACTGCTGATTTTGAAAAATATAGAGACACAAGGAAGTTATTAAGGTTAAAATACAAACTGCAGGAAATGACTGGCTGGTGCAGTTTTTAAAAAATGGAGGAAATATGATTAAGTTAATTAATGGATTACTTCACGGGTTCAGGGTGGAAGATATGCTTTCGGAAGACGCGGTGGAAAAATTAGCGCAGTTATCAGACGCGCAGCAGAAGGCAGGCCCGCCCACGGCAGATATGATTATGGGATTTTCCGCCGCAGGGCTGTTATGGACTGTTATTTTCAGCGGTGTAGGGGTATTTGCATTTCTTTATGGAAAAAGAAAAGCAAATGCGGTTTACATTGTTGACGGGATACTGCTTATGGCATATCCGATGCTGGTAAAAGATACAACGATGATTGTCCTTGTGGGGATTGTGCTTTCGGCAGTCTTATTTTTCTTTAAAAAATAAAACAGGAGGCAAAGATGAATATTTGCGTGTTCTGTGCTTCTTCTGATGCTGTAGATAAAGTGTATTTTAATGACGCGGTTTTGTTAGGGGAAAAGATGGCAAAAAGGGGAAGCACTCTTGTGTATGGGGGAAGCAATAGAGGATTAATGGGCGCAATTGCCAATACCGTACAGAAAAACGGCGGGAAAGTTATCGGAATTATTCCAAGGGCCATAAAGGATATGGGTGTTGGAAAAGAAGACCTTGATGAAGTGATAATAGCGGAAGGGCTAAGGGAAAGAAAAGCGCTTATGGATGAGCGGTCAGAAGCTTTTGTATTTTTGCCGGGCGGCTCCGGTACTTTAGAAGAGGCAATGGAACTTATAACCTTAAAACAGCTTCATTATCACGACCGTCCGCTGGTATTTCTAAACACAAACGGGTTTTATAACAGCCTGGTTTTCCTCTTCCGCAAGATGCAGGACGAGAAATTCATTAAACCCGATTTTTTCAAGCTGTTTCACATGGCAGAGACGGTGGATGATATTTTTTATTTCTTTGACAACTACAAACCGGAAAAGACGGATACTAAGTGGTTTTAAACCAGTTTCTATATGACTGTATATGAGTTTAAATTGTTGTAAACACAAGTTGAAATTTTTTGGTTTTGTGACGCATTGCGTCACGAATTTATGCAGAATATATGTCGAAGGTGAAAAACATGTATAAAGTTTTCATAAGCAGTGTGCAAAAAGAACTACAGGTTGAACGCAAAACTGTGAAAAACATGATAGAGGGCGACGCCCTGTTTAATGAATATTTCACGCCATATATATTTGAAGGGCGGAAAGCTGCAAAATCACACTCTGCAAAAAAAGAGTACATGGAAAATGCCGCAGAATGCGATGTATATATAGGAATAGTGGGAAATGAGTATGGGGAGAAGGGAAAAGACGGTTTATCGCCGGTGGAAAGGGAATACAATGAAGCGAAAGACAAATGCGTTTATATATTTATAAAAGGCAAAAAAGATGATGCGAGGGAAAAGGAAACGGTTAAGTTTTTAAAAAGGATTAAGGATGAGGAACGTGGACATTGTTATAAACGGTTTGAGACCACGGAAGAACTGCTGGAGATTGTAAGGCACAGCCTCGTGGATTATCTTAAAACTCAGGGTGATATATTTAAAGGTAATTTTGAGGATAGACCTGTAAAAGATGCTACGCTTGCAGATATTGATGATGAAAAAATTGAATGGTTCATAAAGACGGGGACTGCAGTTAAAAGGTTGAAGTTGCCTGCCGGTTCTAAACCGTTTGATGTACTTAAGCATTTTGAATTACTTAATAACGGCAAGCCCACGATAGCGGCTATATTACTTTTTGGTAAGAAACCGCAAAAATACTTCAGAATATCAGAGATAAACTGTGCGCATTATCCGGGAGTGGAAAATGTAAAGCCCATGATATCCCAACACGTATATGAAGGCACGCTTTTTGATCAGGTGGACAATGGCGCGGCTTTTGTTCTGGGAGCTATAAGCAGGGCTGTAATACAAAAACCGGGTAGGGCGGATTTTGACCGCCCATTTGAAATACCGGAGTTTGTAGTGGAAGAAGCTATAACAAATGCCATAGTTCACAGAAACTATGCGTTATTAGGAAGTGTTCAGCTGGGCCTTTTTGCTGACAGACTGGATATATGGAATCCGGGAACACTTATGAAGGGAATGAGTCCTGACATGTTAAAGCAGGTTCATTCGTCAAGGCCAAGGAATCCGAAAATAGCGGAAGTAATGTTCCGCGCGGGGTATATACAAAAGCAGGGTACTGGTATAGCGGAAATGATGAGAAAGTGCAAAGAAAAAGGGCTGCCCGAGCCGGAGTTTAAGTTAATGACAAGTGATGTTTTAATAACTATAGGGCGGGACATATATACAGATGAAATGATGAAAAAGGCAGATTTGAATGAAAGACAGATTGAAGCGGTAAAATTTGTTAAAATAAAAGGGAAAATAACAAATGCTGAATATAGAGAAATATGTCATGTAACAGACAGAACGGCTCTTAGGGATTTAACGGATCTTTGCAAAAAGCATGTGTTTGGTAAAAAGGGTAAAACGGGTAGGAATATAGAGTATTTTTTAAACCGACATAAACCCGACAAAGCCGACAAAAAATAGTACAGTAACCCGACACAAACAAGACAAAGCCGACATTTATATTTTAAGTCTTTTATAGCCGCAGGCTGGGGCTAAAATATATTATTGCAGGGTTTGCCTCCAGTATGCCGGGCTGATAGATTAGGTGGTCAGAATCTGACTCAAAAGAAAGCTGTAATAATCACCGAAATACAAAAAAATACCAGGATAACAAGAAATGAACTTGTGCGCAGACTTTGTATAAATCTATCTGCGGTCCAGAAGCAGATGGAAATATTAAAAGAAAAAGGTGTTATAGTCAGAAAAGGCGGAGAAGAGGCGTGTACTGGGAAGTTAGATAGAGTTAAACACAGAAGAATAGAATTGGTGTTCAAAGTATATATAAAAGTGAACGCACTGCGTTCAGAATTGATTTAGAATTGTTTATTAAAGGTTCGCGGTACAGAAAAGCGTGATACGGGTTATTGGCTCAAATGAGCCAATAACGAGTCAATAACTTTTATGGTTCAAATGAGGCAAAAATGAGCCTTTGATTTTGTGCTGGTTTCAGTCCAGCTAAAGAAAGGTGGATGTTGTAGTCATGCACGGGGTATTGTTCTGTGTTGGAAATGATGAGTTGATAAGGAGGAGAGGGTGTGATAAAAAGTATTATGATTTGCTTACAAAGGCAACTCTTGACTGGAAGACAAGGAAAGAAAAACTGGAGAAGTATATTATAGTTTAATTTTAAATAGTGGGATAAGAGAAAAGTAAATATATGTGAAGGGGGTCTGCCATGAAGAATTTGGGCGGTAAAATTCCGGTTAAATCTCAAAAACAATCAAAAAAAATTCCGAATAAAGGCAGCAGAGATAAAATAAACGGAACTATGGATTTTATGGAAGTTGCTGAAAAGTACGGATTAAAAGATAAGTTTTTTGTGAATGGCAGGCAACGAAAAGCTAAGGTGTAAAAGCACTTAATGAAACCACTGCAAATAAAAAAAGGCGGCACGTATGTGCCGCCTTTTGATTTATATTATTATTACCAGCCCAGAATCTGTTTTTCCTTGTAAAACTCTCCGCTTACAAGGTCTTTTGTGTCTGCGGTGGCTAACCATATAGGGGTTACAATTCCTTCTTCAATTGAAAGGGGAGCCTGCGGGCCGCCTAAATCTGTCTTAACCCAGCCCGGGTCAACGGAAAAAACTTTAACCTTTGTATTTTTCAATTCTTCGCCTAAAAACTTTGTCAGCTGGTTTATAGCTGTTTTTGAAATGCTGTATGACGGATATGGCCCCATTCTTGGAACTGAAAGCTGGCCCAAGCCGGATGAAAAATTAACAATCCTTGCGTCATCAGATTTCTTCATTAACGGCACTATGTTTTTGCATATCCAAACAGGCCCTACAAGGTTAATCTTCATTATCTTCTGGAACATTTCAAGGTTAAGGTTCTCTATTCCTGTTTCGCCGGGTTCGGAATTAACTCCCGCGTTGTTTATCAGGATATCCACCACAGGGAACTTTTTGGCGACTTCTTTGGCAAATTTATTTATTGAATTGGTATCATCCACTTTTACCTGCATTGCAACTGCCTTATAACCTTTTGCTGTCAGCTTTGCCGCGGCTTCTTTTCCTTTTTTTGCATCCCTGCACGCCATTATAACTGTCGCGCCCATTGAAGCAAGTTTCTCTGACATTGCAAAACCAAGCCCGCGGTTGGCGCCTGTTATTATTGCTGTTTTTCCTTTAACGTCCATTTTTAGTACCTCCGATAATTTAATATTTTACCTGACCATTTTAATACATTAGCAGGTAATGTCAACACTCATTTTAACGTTCAAAATAAGAGATTAAAAGGATTTATTGATTTTGTTTTGCATTATGATATAATGCCGAAAATTAAAAAAAGTTTTAAAAGGAGATAATAATGGGCGTGATGAATGATAAATGGATAAAGATGATGGCGAAAAAGGGGATGATAGAACCCTTTCAGGCAAAGCAGGTGGCAAAAGGCGTTATATCTTCCGGCGTATCTTCGTACGGTTATGATATGAGAATATCTGATGAGTTTAAAATTTTTAACCCCGCTTCCAAAACGATAGTTGACCCCAAGAACTTTGATATATCGCACTTCATTGATTATAAAGGAAAAGAATGTATTATTCCGCCGAACTCTTACGTGCTGGCAAAAAGCGTGGAATATTTCCGCATACCGCGCGATATTGTGACAATTACTTTTGGCAAGTCCACTTATGCCAGAAGCGGTATATTTATGAATATAACGCCGTTTGAACCTGAATGGGAAGGGTTTGTCACTATTTCCATTTCAAACCTGACTCCATTACCTGCCAAACTTTACGCTAATGAAGGCATAGCACAGGTATTGTTTTTAAAGGCAGAAGAACCGTGCGAGGTATCTTACGCTGACAAAAAAGGCAAGTATCAGGCGCAGAAAAAGATAACTATCGCCAAGATAAAAAAGTAAATCGGGCAGCGTGTAAACAAATGGGATTAATAGGGGTACATGTATCCATAGCAGGCGGAATATATAATGCCGTGTCAGAAGGGTTAAGGACGGGCTGTGAAGCCATTCAGATATTTACCGCCAACCAAAGGACGTGGGATGTTAAGACTCCGCCCGCAGCTGATGTTAAAAAATTTATTGAAGACTTTAAGAATAGCGGATTGAAAAAAGTTGTCGCGCATGACTCCTATTTAATTAACCTTGCAAGTACGGACAGCGCAAAACTGGCACAGTCCAGAAATGCTTTTTATGAAGAGATGGAAAGGGTGCAGGTGTTAAAACTTGACGGGTTGGTTTTTCATCCCGGCAGCTACCGCGGCGGCACTTTAGAACAGGGGCTTGATACTGTGGCGGAAAGCATGAATCTGGCGCTGTCGCGCATGAAAAAGTTTGGCTCTAAGTTATTATTAGAAATAACTGCAGGCACAGGCAATACCATTGGCGGTAATTTTGAGGAAATTGCCTATATTTTAAAAAAAGTAAAAGATAAAGACAAAACAGGCGTGTGTTTTGATACCGCGCACGCTTTTGGCGCGGGATATGACCTTAAAAACGAATACGAGAAAATATTCAAAAGATTTGATTCAATAATAGGGCTTGAAAGACTGCTTTGTTTTCACGCCAATGATTCAATGGTCCCCCTTGGCTCCAAAAAAGACAGGCACCAGCACCTTGGTCAGGGTGAGATTGGAATTGAGTTCTTCAGAAAACTTATTAACGATAAAAGGTTTAAAGACACACCCGTCATAATGGAAACGCCGGACGAAGATGATATGGACATAAAAAACATAAAACTGATGAAAAGCCTGCGCAGGAAGTAAGGAAAAAATGAGAGAACTTCATACCGGCAATTTAAAATCACATATAATACATCTGTCCTGGCCTATGATTACGGCAAATGTGCTGCAGAATCTTGCCGCGGGATTTGAAATGTATCTTATAGGAAGAATAAATCTGGAAGCGCTGGCGGCTTTTGCCATCGTTATGTCAAGTTTTTACGGGTTGTATCTTTCCCTGCACGGCGGGCTTATTAACGCGGCCATTACTATGACGTCGCGTTATACCGGAAGGGGAAACCACGCGGAACTTAACCGCGCTGTGGCGCAGATGCTTATCTTTGCTGTTCTGGCTTTTGGTTTATTCAGCCTGGCCGCATATATTTTTATGGATCCCATGCTTGTATTTTTTGGCGCTAAAGGCGAAGTTTTCACGATGGCAAAAGAATACACATCCATAATGTTATTAAGTTTTCTGCCCTTTGCTGTGTTCTCGGTTTTTCTTGGTGTTTTAAGGGGTGCGGGTGATTCCATAACGCCTTTAAAAGTAGTGGCCCTGATGTCCGTGTTTTGGGTGATATTGAATCCTATTTTTATATTTAAACTTAACCTTGGTTTAAAAGGCGTGGCTCTTACAGCTTTGTGCACTAACACTTTAATGGCGCTTGTTTACGGTTTTGTTTTTGTAAAAGGCAGGCATTTTTTTAAGCTTAAGGCGGAATATTTTAAGCCGGACAGGATTCTGTTTAAAACTTACGCGCAGTTTTCAGCCAAGGCAATACTGCAGGGTTTTGTCTTTGATGCCAGTTCAATGCTGATGCTTAAACTTATATCCGGATACGGCAACGCGTTTATTGCCGCGTATGGAATAGTTTTAAGAATAGGGTATTTTGTGATGATGATAGGGTGGCCTATAGGCAATTCCGGCGGCGTGGTGGTGGGGCACAACCTGGGTGCCGGGTATAAGGACAGGGCAATGCAGGCTGTGAAAGACGCGGCGGCTGTTTTTTCCGTTTTTACAATACCGGCTGCTTTAGTGTATTTTTTCTTCCCTGAATTTGTGCTTGGCCTGTTTACATCTGACCCGGCGACTTTAAATTACGGCCGGTATTTTATGAAAGCAATTGCTTTTGCTCTTCCTCTTATGGGCGCCGGGCTTATGGCGCAGAGCGCGTTTAACGCCGCGGGGGCGATTGGATTCTCACTTGTTTTAAGTTTCATAGTTTACTGGCCGGTGCGCATAGTTATGGCTTTAATTCTTCCGATGACAGCCTTTAAAGAATACGGAATATTCTGGGCGATGAGCCTGTCTCTTATATTTTTTGCTTTTATTTACTTGTTCTATTATGGAAGGAAAAACTGGATGAACAGGGAGTTTTGAGCCGGACGCTTGGAAGATTAGATGCTTGGATGCTTGGAAAGCCGGACGTGTGGTATTTTGGTTTGGAAGTGGTAGGCGCACCCTTTAGGGTGCGGCAGTTGAAGTTGGTATTGTTTTTTAAAAGAGAGAAATCTAAACAACGCACCTTAAAAGGTGCGGCTACCAAGGCGAAAACCGAAAAAGGTGCGGTAGTTAATTTAAAAAGATAATTAAGCTATAGGCAATTAAGCAGAAGCGAAATATTAAAAGAAAGAAAATAAGCAAAAGCGGAAGAACGGATAAAAATGGTTTTGCCGAGCATCAGACCTTCCAAGCATCCAAGCATCTATATTTAAAATATAACGGAGCATAAATGAGAGAACTTGAAAAAGGCAGTATTTTACAGAATTTATTATACTTAAGCGTTCCGCTTTTAATAACGAACCTTATGCAGAATTTCTTTTCTGTATTTGATATGTTTCTGCTTGGAAAGATAGGTGTGTCCGCGCAGGCTGCCATATCTATTACAGGATTCATTTTTGGGGTTTTCTGGTCAATGGAAGGCGGGCTTATGACGGGCGCGGCAGCGGTTATTTCGCGCTATGCCGGAAGAAAGGATTATGACGGCTTAAAAAAAGCCGTAGTTAATGTGATATTTGCCGGATATGTAATGGGGCTTATTTTTGCAGCGGTAAATATTATATTTATGGATAAAATACTTATATATTTCGGCGCCAAAGGCGAAACGTTTGCCCTTGCCAAATCCATATATCTTTTATCGCTTATCTCGCTGATAAACGACAGCGGGCTGTTTGTTTTCTTTGGCGTTTTAAGGGCCGCGGGCGGGATAAGAAAACACTTTTACCTGCTGTTTGTCTCTATCGCGCTTAATACAATACTGGAACCGGTTTTTATTTATGGATGGGTGGGTTTCCCTCAGCTTGGAATAATGGGTGCGCCGCTTGCAAGGCTTATTTCATATTTTGTGACGACTTTTATTATGATTTATATCCTTACCCAGAAGGAAGGTATTTTAAAGATTCAGAGAAAAGATATAAAACTGGACAGGAAATTCCTGGCCAATTATGTCGGTATATCAACGCCCGCTATGCTTCAGGGAGTTGCTTCCAATATTGCGGCGTTGGTAATGCTTAAAATTGCCGCGCCTCACGGCGACGCGCTTTTGGCCACAATGGGAATAGGCAGCAGGATAGATGTTTTTGTAATGATGCTGGGATGGGCTATTGGTTCGTCTGTTGCTGTTATGGTGGGGCATAATATGGGCGCAGGGCAGATTAAACGGGCGGAAGACAGCGTTATAACGGGGCTGAAAATGTACAGCTTATTTACGTTTACCTGCTGGCTTATTGCTTATAATTTTGCGCCGATGATAATTAAGTTTTTCAATCCCGATTACACAGTCATTCAGTATGGCGTGCAGTATCTAAGAATTGTCTCTCCATTTTATCTTTTAATGGGCGTTGGCCTGCTTGCCGGCGCCGCGTTTAACGGCGCGGGTTCCACAAAAACCCCGATGTCCATAAACATAGTGGCGTTCTTTGCGCTGCAGATACCGCTGGCATTTTTTCTGTCGCGTAACCCCGCCATTGGGCATAAAGCAATATTCATAAGCATCGCGTCCGTGTTTGTCTTCCAGGGAATCGTGGGCTGGATATTTTATAAAAAAGGGCATTGGAAGAGCAAGGAAATATAAGGCAGAGGCTTAGAATGCTTGGATGCTTAGATGCTTGGAAAATCGGAAGGTCGGCGGACCGGGTTAGATTTGGCAGTCCCGCGTCTTTAGTCTGCGGTAGTTGTATTTGCTTTTTATAATTGTTTTTACCAAAAGTCCAAGCCTCTAAGCATCCAAGCATCCAGTTTTACAGGGCTTGGGTATATTTTTTCAGTACGCGCCGCAAACCGGTGTGTTTGCATCCAAACAAACTTGAAATCAAATGTATGTTCATCCGTTGGCAACCGTGAGCCCGCGGCAGATACGGATTTGCCGGCGATGCATTAAACCGCTTTTGCCGGATACATAGTATGTTAGGGCGGCGCATACTAAAAAAATACACCCAACCCCTGTATGTGTTAATCTAATTTTCGAATTTCGAATTTTCGATATTTGTTTTGTTTTTGTCTTTACTTCTGTCCCTCCGTCTCTTGGCTCTTTATAGTTCTTCTACTAACGCACAATTTTATGCTAAAATTACATATATGTTAAAATTATGTTTAAGGGGCAGGAATGAAAAAAATTGCCGCTGTGTGTTTCATATTGCTTTTTACTGTGTCGTCCGTTTTCGCGTATAACAAAATACGCACAAAGGATATGGACTGGCATATCTTTGAAACCCCGCACTTTAAAATCTATTATTATAAATCCGAAGAACTGCTTGCGAAATTTGGCGTTATTTACGCCGAAGAGGCTTTTGAAAAGATTACCAAGATTCTTGGGTACACGCCAAAAGAAAAAATTCCGCTTTTTATTTATGAAAACCCGGTTGATTTTGGCACAACAAATATAACGCTTTCATACCTTGGTGAGGGAACAGGCGGGTTTACAGAAGCTTATAAAAACAGGGTGGTATTGCCGGCAAACGGTTCGCTTAAAGCGTTCAAAGAGGTATTAACCCACGAGATTACGCACGCAATATCATTTGATATATTATACGGCGAAGGCATGCGTTCTTACGCGACTCTTTATAAGGATTTGTTTATGCCTTTGTGGGTAATGGAGGGGTTGGCCGAACACTGCGCGGATGATTTTGACACGCGCGGAGAGATGGTTTTAAGGGACGCGGTTATAAATGACAGGCTGGTGCCGCTGAATAAGGCGGAAGGGTTTTCCCACCTTGAAGAGGTGTATCTTGCTTATAAAGAGGCGCAGAGCGCCATTGATTACATAGCTTCAAAATACGGCGCGGAAAACATACAGAAATTCCTTAAATTTTATACGGATGAATTAAGCACAGAGGCTGTGTTTAGGCAGATATTAAAAAAAGATTTCAGTCAGTTTGAAAAAGAGTGGGCTTTTTATCTTAAGAAAAAATATTGGGCGCAGATACAGGGCCGTGATGAAGCGGTAAAATATGGCCCTGCGCTTACACAGAATGACCACAGGAACCTTGTGTATAACCTTGCGCCGTCATTCTCGCCGGACGGAAGCAGAATTGCGTATGTTTCCACTAAAGACGGAATAAAGACAATCTTCATAATGAAAAACGACGGTACGGGTATAGTGCGGCCTTTTCTGGCGGAGTTTGAAGGTGTTGATACCAACGGTAATGCGATATCATGGTCAAAAGACGGAAAACTGTTATATTTTGCCGGGAAAAAACGCGGCAAAATGGCGTTGTTTGAAGGCAATGTTGAAAACGGCGCGCTTAAAGAGTATGAAATAGAGGGGCTTGATATAATAAGTTCGCCCGCTTTATCACCGGACGGGCGATACATAGCGCTGTGCGGTACGGTGTCCGGTTTCTCGGATGTTTATCTGTATGAGCCTGCAACAGGAAAGCTGTTAAGAATAACTGATAATGTCTATGAAAACAGCGGCGTGTCATGGTCGCAGGACGCAACGGCGCTTGTTTTTTCCGAAGAACACGAAGGAGTAAACAGGCTTTGTCATTATGAATTGAAAAGCGGGGTAAAACAGCTATTAACCACGGCAGAAGCGGGTAACTGTGAAACGCCGGTATTTTCGGCGGAAAAAGAAATAATATTTGTCTCTGATAAAAACGGAATATTTAACCTGTACAGTATGATTATTGATACCAAAGAAATCCGCCAGCTGACCAATGTTTCGGGCGGTGTTTTTTCGCCTTCTGTTTCCGGCGATTTTATAGCGTATTCATATTATGAAGACGGCTGTTATAACATCTATAAATATTTAAGGAATGCTAAAAGTGATTTTTCCGGCCTGCCTTTGTCCTATTACGGGGAAGCGGGTTTAAAAAAAGAAAACTCTTCTGATACTGCGGGAATAACAGCGGCGGTACAGGAACCCAAAACAACAGGGCAGGACGACCTTGAATTCAGGGAAGAAATTGAAAGCGGGGCGGCGGAGCTTATCTCTGAAAATAAAAAGTACACCACCGCTTTTTCGCCGGATATGATATTTGCCATACTTGGCGCCGGCACGGATACGGGTATAATAGGCGCCGGATATCTGCAGTTATCCGATATGCTGGGTGACCACAATATTGCTGTCCTGTTAAACGCCGTGCCCGGGTATTACACGCAGTTTGAAACGCAGTACCTTTACATGGCGCTTCCGTTTGATTTATCCTTATATTTCTTTTACAATCAGAACACGTATAAATTATACGATTTTGAAACGGGTGATTTTTTCTCGCGGCTTGACAGCACGCAGGCAGGTGCAACTGTTGATATGAAATACCCGCTTACCCTTTATGACAGTGTGGGAATAAATTTTTCATCCCAGCGGGTCTCTGACAGATATACCGAAATAAATTACAGCAGCGGCTATGAATTTGACGGCGACAGGTTTGATATTATAAATGTGGCGGCGCTGTATTATGAACACGATACGGTATCGTGGCGCGACATGTGGCCGGTTTCGGGCAATTACTTCTCTTTATATGTGCAGGCCGCCGAAAAAATGTTTGGCGGGACAAGAAGTTATGGTGTGTATCAGGCGGAATTCAGAAAGTATTTTGACCTTAATTTTATAAGCGGCATGAATACTGTCTTTGCATCGCGCGCCGTGGCCGCGATGACAGACGGCGACGATAAGCCATATTTTGTTTTTGGCGGCATAAACACCCTGCGCGGCGCCGGCTATGGCGAATTTACAGGTGATAAGATAGGGTTTGTTTCAGCGGAACTGCGCCAGACAGTTGCCAAGAACCTTAATTTTAAGCTTTGGCCGCTTGAATGGTGGATGGTAAAAAATATTAAAACACAGGCATTTATTGATTCCGGATTGGTGAAAACAGGGGTTTTGGAAGCCATAAATGAAAAAGAAATTTTAAGCGGCGCCGGCGTAGGCGTGACCATAGATACTTTTGTCCTGCAGCGTCAGTTTATGCCTATGAAGTTTGAAGTGGCAAAGAGGATAGATAAGACAGATGATATATGGAAATTTTATTTTTCGATAAGCACTGGGTACTGATGGCAGGCGAGAAATAATAGCGAATTAAGCTATAGGCAATTAAGCTATAGCGAAGAAATAAGCATAAACAATTTAGGTATTTAAGATATAGCGTAAGTTTTCGCTTATGCTTAATTGCTTAACTGCTTATAGCTTAAGTTTTTCCCTAAGTTTATGTTATAATCACCTAAAAAACCGGAGGACAAATTGGAGCTTATAAATTCTATTATACTTGGTATTATTCAGGGGCTTACGGAATTTTTGCCTGTAAGTTCGTCCGCGCATCTGGCGCTTGTGCCGAAATTTATGAATGTTTCGGAATTATTAAGCTCTCTTTCTTTTGGCGCTTTTCTGCACGGCGGAACGCTTTTAGGCGTTCTGATATTTTACAGGAAGAAGATATGGGCGATGATGAAGTCCTTCTTTAAAGGGCTGGGTGATTCCGGCGAAAGAAACTCCGTAGATTTTAAACTTTCAATCTACATAATTATTGCCACAATTCCGGCGGTTGTTTTTGCCCTTGCGTTTAATGACGCTATAGAAGGCATATTTCGCTCTCCTGCACGTATTGCCCTTATGCTTGCGGTTTTTGGCGTGATACTTTACCTTGCCGATTTAACAGGAAAAAAGAATAAAGAAAATGGGTCGCTTACAATCTGGCACGCTATAATAATCGGCTGCGCTCAGGCAATAGCGCTTATGCCGGGTGTATCAAGGTCGGGCATCACAATGACCGCGGCATTGTTTATGGGATTCAAAAAAGAGGATGCAGCTGAATTTTCCTTTCTTCTTTCCATTCCCGCCATTGCCGGCGCTTTTGTACACGAACTTCCGGATATTATTCAGGCGGGCCCGGATGCAGGCATTGCGGTTATAGCGGCAGGTTTTATTGCGTCCGCTGCTGCGGGTCTATTTGCCATTAAATTTCTTCTGGCGTTCATTAAAAAACGCGGGTTTATGGCGTTTATGATTTACAGGCTGGCAATAGCCGCGGGAATCATTATTTTATTAAACGGAATTAACTGATGAAGATTAAATTTCTTGGTACAGGCACTTCGCACGGAGTTCCGGTAGCCGGGTGTTCCTGCCCCACATGCACATCTTTAGACCCTAAAAATAACCGTTACAGGACTTCGGTTATGATACAGGATAAAGGCACAACTGTAGTAATAGACACGCCCGCGGAATTCAGATTAAGGACGCTGGAATATGGAATTAAAAGGATAGACGCGCTGTTATTAACCCACGCGCATGCGGATCATATAGCCGGGCTTGATGATATAAGGCGTTATAACGAACTGCAGTTAAACGCGATACCCGCTTATTGCGACGCGCAGACAGCCGCGGAGGTAAGAAAGAGGTTTGCTTACATTTTTGAAGATACCCAGGAAGGCGGGGGCAAACCGAAAGTGGACCTGATAGAAACAGAGCCCTATTCAATATTTACAGCAAAAGATATTCAGGTGCAGATGCTGCCGGTGATGCACGGCGATATACAGATAGCGGCGTTTAAAACGGGCAGGTTTGCTTATGTAACCGATGTATCCGCGCTGCCTGACGCGACTATAAAAGAGTTAAAAGGAATTGATGTATTAGTGCTGGACGCGCTGCGCCACGAACCCCATCCGACACACTTTAGCCTTAGTCAGGCGCTAAAAGCTGCCGAGATAATAGGCGCAAAAAAAGTATATTTAACGCATATAGCCCACTCGCTTGAACACAATAAAACCGAAGCGCAGCTTCCCGGAAATGTGAAGATGGCGTATGACGGGCTTGAGTTGAACATAGAGGGTTAAGCTATAGGCAGCAGCTCGGCAGCTCGGCAGCTCGGCAGCTCGGTAGCTCGGCGGCTTGGCGGCTTGGCGGCTTGGCGGCTTGGCGGCTTGGCGGCTTGATTTGGTAGGCGCACCCTTTAGGGTGCGGCAGTTGACTTTATATAATCTTAAATTAAGCTATAGGCAGATAAGTATAAGCGGGAGAATTGACGGATGGACGGATACAATACGGATTTTGCGGCTTTTTATGACCTTGTGCTTTACGGGGAAAATTCACATGAAGCAGACGGGCAGGAAATTGCTTTTATGGATGAAATTTTTGCCGGTTCTGATAGAAGGGTAAATACCGTACTGGACGCAGGGTGCGGTACAGGCAGGTTTTTAGTGCCGCTGGCCCGCTGCGGGTATCAAATGACCGGAATTGATAAAAGCCCCCGCATGATTGAACAGACAGCAGAGAAACTGAAAAGAGAAGGGTTACAGGCAGATTTAATATCAATGGGGCTGGAAGAAATAAAATCCCGTGAATTATTTGACGCGGTTATCTGCGTGGATTCTGTTTTATGTTACCTGATTGACAGGAAGAAAATTCAGGGCTGTTGTACTAAAATGGCGCAAGCGCTTAAAAAAGGCGGCGTGTTTGTAATGGAAACGTGGAACATCTTTGCCAATGCCCGCCTCTTAAACAGAGAAAACGCGTATATAAATAAAGACGGGGAACGCAGAGCGGATATCCATGAAAAAAATACCTTTGATGAAAAGACAGGCGTGCTGACTATAATGCTGGATGTAAAAGCGAAATATCAGGAAAAAACATATAACCTTAACCACAGCGAATCTCTGCGTATTTTTGGTTTTGATGAGATGAAAGAAATCCTTGAAAATTCGGGGTTAAAAGATATCAAAATGTACTCCGGGTATGATTTTTCTGAAGCATCAATAATTAAAGGCGATAGCATGATATATACAGGGGTAAAACGCTGAAAATAGCATAAAAATATTTAGGTTTTCTTGACTTTAAAACTTATTCTGCTATAATTTCATAAAAGAAAAAATCATTGTTAAAGTACGGAACAAAGTTTCATAACATAAAAATGGGATAGGTTAACATAGAAAATAATAGGAGATGCGGAGCGCTATGGAAAAAACGACTGGCTTGAACCGCCGCAAGGAATTATGGAAGGTTTTTGAAAAGACCGGTTCTGTAGGTGCGTACCTGCTTTATATGGAAGCGAAAAAAGCCGACAAGAAAGAGCACGATGATGATGAGTTTGAAAGGGTAAAAGAAGAGAGTAAATAAGGCCGCAGTTATTCAGCATAAAAGCCATTTAAAAAGTTAAAAGCACGCGGTAAAAAAGGCTTTACAACAAAGCACTTATAGAGTATATTAAAAAAAATCCGGACATTGTCCGGATTTTTTATTAACGTCAGATACTAAAAAGCAGGGGAGATTATGGACAAACCGTCAATTGAAAATTCAATGAAGCAGGATATTTTAACTGTCAGCGATGCTGCCGGCCTTAACGCGTTTAAAGCGAAATATACCGGTAAAAAGGGAATTGTCACCGACCTTTTTTCCGGCATGAAAGATATTACGGACAAGGAAGAGAAGAAAAAAGCCGGGCTTGAAATAAATGACCTTAAGAAAATGTGCGAAGCGCTTGCCGAAGAAAAAGAAAAGCAGATGCTGTCATCCAAAAAAGCCGAAGGCTTAAAAGATGTGGACGTTACTCTGCCGGCTTATAATATAGAAAAAGGCGCGCTTCACCCGCTGACGCTTGTAACGGAAGAGATTAATTCCATCTTTCTAAGGATGGGTTTTTCCATAGAAGAAGGGCCTGAAATAGAGACGGAAGAAAATAATTTTACATCGCTTAATTTCCCGGCAGACCATCCCGCGCTTGATATGCATGATACTTTTTATATGGAAAACGGATACCTTTTAAGGACGCATACTTCGCCCGTGCAGGTAAGGGCGATGAAAAAACATAAACCGCCGCTTAAAATAATAGCGCCGGGAAGGGTTTACAGGCGCGATGCCGTGGACGCTTCGCATTCATCGGTTTTTCATCAGGTGGAAGGTTTTATGGTGGATGAAAATATTCATTTTACGGATTTAAAAGGGGTTCTGGATCTGTTTTTAAGAGAGGTTTTCGGCAACACGCTAAAGACACGCTTTAGGCCAAGTTTTTTCCCTTTCACGGAACCTTCCGCGGAAGTGGATGTGCAGTGCGTTAACTGCATGGGCAAAGGATGCCCCGCCTGCAAGCATTCAGGGTGGCTTGAAATAATGGGGGCGGGAATGATACACCCAAATGTACTTTCTAACGTAGGGATTGACCCGGAAAAATATACAGGTTTTGCTTTTGGAATGGGTGTTGAAAGGATAGCCATGCTGAAGTATCAGATTGACGACATGCGCCTTCTTTTTGAAAATGACGTAAGGTTCTTAAAGCAGTTCAAATAATGAAAATAATTGTATCCATATTTATGTTTGCCGCAGCCGCGCTTGCCGTGTATCACAAGGGTAAAATCGCGTCTGTCATTTCAAACGCCGTTAAAACTTATAGGGGAAGTGTTAATACCCTTGTAAGAAAAAGCGTGGCAGAGATAAAAGGTAATGAAATTAAAAAGATTCAAATTGTCCTATTTGCGGTATTTATGGCGTTATCTTTAATTATGCAGAATGTTTTTGTCCTGATTCTTTTTCTTCCTGCCGTGTATTTTCTTCCCAAATATTACGTTTCGTATAAACATAAAAAATACTGTATTGAATACAGAAAGAACCTTCCGGCTTTTCTTGAAAGTATGATTTCCGGAATGAAGTCGGGTTTAAGCCTGGCTTCTGCTATGTCCGCTTTTGCAGCGCGCGATAAAAGCCCGGTTGGAAGGGAAATAAAGGCGGTTCTGTCAGGTACTCAGCTTGGCATATCAATGGCGGAATCTTTAAGCGCCCTTGCGCTAAAGGTACCTGTAAGGGAAAACGTTATCATGCTTACCGCTTTGGAAACGGCGCTTGAAACAGGCGGAAATGTCAGCGAAATTCTTGGCGGCATACTTGAAACCATAAGAAAACGCGATGAAGCTGACCGTGAAATTAAAGCGCTGACATCGCAGGGTGTTATGTCGGGAATTACAGTGGGGCTTTTACCGGTGCTGTTAATAGGCGCCATTACTTTTATTGACCCGTCTTTTACCGAACCGCTTTTTAATACAAAAGCAGGAATGTTAATTTTATGCACGGCGGTATTGATGGAAGCTGCAGGCGCGTTTTTCATAAGCAGGATTGTAAGGATAGAGTAAAAAAAATTACAACATAGAGGGGTAGAGATGAACTTACTTGCAGCAATTTTTGCTGGGGTGTGCGCGGCTGCTTTTACATATGCCGCGGGGATGATAACGGAAAGGCGCAGCACTGTTCTGGAAATTACCGCGGGCAGAAGGCTTTCTGCCGGTGGCGGTATTAAAGAACTTGCGGCTTATGTCAAATCGGGAATTCTAAAATTCAATTCAAATTTTACGAATACTTCGCGTTACCGCGGAATAAATACCGTGCTGCAAAAACTTGATTTGGACGGCAGATACACCACGGCTACTTTTATTTACACGGAAGAGATTACAGCGCTGTGCGTGTCTGCTGTAATTCTGGCATCTTTTGGGGATGTTTTATTCGCGGTTTTTTCAGGGGTATGCGCGTTTTTTATACCGTCAATGATATTAAATTCAAAACTGCGTAAAAAAAATGACAGTATATTTAAAGAGTTACCCGACGCGCTGGATATTATCTGCGCGTTCATAGAAGGCGGGCTTTCAGTATCGCGCGCCGTATGCAGATATCCGGAAAAAACAAAAGGCAGTTTTGCCGGTGAAATTGGGGTTGCGGCAAAAAAAATGCGGCTTGGAAAAAGTTTTCAGGAAGTAATGTCAGATATGGAAGAACGGATAGGTATCCCGGAGGTAAGTTCTGCCGTAGGCGCCTTTATAAGGGCGGATAAATCCGGTGGAAACGTCAGGGAAATTGTCAGGGCGCAGGCGGATGAAGCCAGAAAAAAAAGGTTCATGCAGATGAAGAAAAAAGCGCACGAAGCGCCTGTAAAGCTGCTTTTTCCACTTATGGTATTCATTTTTCCCGTAATTTTTATGGTGCTTTTTGGGCCTATTATTATTAAGTTAATGTCGGGGTTTTAAAGCGCGGCGGATTTATAAGTGGGGGATGTACCGGGCTTTAGCAGTTATGTGTTTACAATTGGGCCAACTATATGTAAAATCAGATTATGCAGAAAAAAAGCAGCCAAATATTAATCAGAAAGTATAAAACCGCAGAGTCATTTTTTGACAGGCTTGCGGGGTTAATGTTCAGAAAAACTATGCCTGAATACGGCGTCTTATTCTTTCCTGACTGCAGTTCAATTCACACATTTTTTATGAGGTTTAACCTGGATATCATAATGACGGATAAGGATTTTGTTGTTTTAAATTATGCCGAATCGCTGAAACCTTTTAAGTTTTTTATTACTGCCGGGGCAAAGCACACTTTTGAAGCGCCGGTTGGTTTCATAAGAAAAAATAAGATAAAAAAGGGGGTCGGAATCCGCATCCATGAAAAAACAAATTAGCGAAGGCGCAGGGCTGGCACCCAGAAAGATTGACCTGGAATTTTACTGTAAGAATGCGGAAGTCGCGTATGACCCGACAAATAAGTTTTACAGGGTTACTTTTGATTTTTCTTTTGAAAAAGAGGTATATGATTTTATTGAAAGTTTTATCTCGCTTGTAATAACGGATGACAAACAGAAAGATTTTGGAGCGCTGCCGTCTGACCCGCACATGACGGGGCTGTATTTTGGAATACTTTCAGATTTTGAAAGCCTTGGCTGGGACAGATACAGTTCCTGGTATTACGGCAACAGGTCAAGGCTGCTGGAAAAGACGCATAACGTCATAATAAACGCCATAAACCAGGAAAATACGCTGAAAATAAAAGACCTGGAATTTTTCTGTTGGGTATCATTGGCTTCCCTTTTTGCATCCATAACCGAAGAATACTTTCATACCCATTTTGAAAAATTAAGCATAATGAGGGGTACTCTTAAGTATCATATAGGAAAAACAGTTGAAGCTATTCTGTCCGAAATCCTTGAAGATAAAGATACGGATAAAATGAGAAACGAAAAGACCGCCGCGGAAAAAAGAAAGATTCAGCCCCTGATTAACAGGTATGTCCTTGTCTATAATGATATAGCGGAGCTTAACAATGTGGAGAAATTCCTTATTTCAAAAGATGAAAGAATTGGCATAAGCGCGGCAGAGATAAACGGGCTTTTGCAGGCGCTTTCAGACACTGCGGCGGCTTCGAAAAACATATCGTCCAAAGGCGGTGTCAAGTATGCTGCCGGGGATTTTGCGATGGTAAAGATAATTTTGTATGACAAAAAAGATTTTAAACGGTTTCTGAATATAATAAAAAAAGACAGGGATTTAAAGCAGAAACTTACAGAGTCTTTTGAAGCCGGCCGTGTCAGGAAAAAAGTGATGGATATAATTTCGGCATCGGGCAGCGGGCGGCTGCTAAATATGATAAAGCACCGGGAAGCCGCAGCTGATGTTTTTCATGAGGCTAAGGTAAAAAAGTACCTTTTTTCCGCGCTTAAAGATAATGGGGGAAAGAAAGCAAAGGAACTTATGGCATATATTGATGAAGCCGAGGACAGGATAAAACGCAGCAGAAATAATGTCTTTGGCACCCTTTTACGCAAAGAGCTGGAAAAAATTGCATGGCATTCGCTTGAAATAATGTCGCTGTATTTTAAGACTGCGTCTGACTTTAAAGACATCAGAAAAAAATACGGAAAGAAATCAGCTTTCAGCGAACAGATGCAGGGCATAAAGATACTGCGGCAGAGCGTGATAAAACGGATTACTTCTGAAGAAATAGGGATGGACGAAGCGGCATGTGTATCTATACCCGATGATGAAAAGACACGGATAGAAAATCATTTTGAAGAATCAGGGCTTTTTTACTTCAGGGAACAGGGTGCGGCGTATCCGGGAGGGCAGGGAAGCGCGCGCGGCAGGAAGATATTCATGTTTGCGGATTTAAGAAACTCTACGGAAACCACAATGAAACTTACCAAGGACACAGCTTCTTTTTTAACCCCTTACCTGAATACCGTTTATAAACTGTCAAAAGAAAACGCCGGCACGGAAATATATTTTGCGGGCGACGGATACGCGGCGCATTACGCCAAGGCTGCGGACTGTGTAAGGGCGGCATGCGTGATACACCGGGAATATACAAAGCTGCGCAAAGACGCGGAAATGAAAGCGGCGGAAAAATCCAAGGAAATATTCAGGGAACTTATGCGGCTGGGCGCGCTGTCCAAAGAAAAAAAACCCGCGGTACTGGTGAAAATAGAACCGTCGATGCCGGATGAAATAAAGGAAGCTCTTGCCGGTTTGAACGTGATAAATATAAATGTGGATGAGCTTATCGGCAGAATCGCGGAAGAGTATTCAATGCCCAAGGTGGAAATAGGAATAGGCGTGACAGAAGGCGAACTTTTTTTCGCGGTTATCGGCGAAGAACAGGTCAGGTTTAATATTGTACTGTCCCCAAGCCTTACCCAGGCCGCAAGGCTGTCAGGCAGTAATGGCGATGTGAAAAAATACCTTGAAAAACTTTACGGAACAAAAGCTGTTCCAAGAAGGGTTTATGTTCACGAGCGGAAACTCTTTAACCAGGGGATTGTTATAACCAATGAAATTTATAACGCGTTAAGGCGCGAATCGGAAGTGGATATTATCCCAAAAGAAAAACTTAACCTGTCATATGACATTCACTATTACTATGACGGAACGCTTAACAGGTATGTGTGCATGTCTAAAATGGAACAGGGTGTGGCGCTTAAAGGGATAGAGAAAGACGTGGAGGTTTTTGAAGTTTTCGCGTCCGGTTCTCAGGTGGATGTTTTTGTAAATAACTGGATAAACGAGCAGAAAAAACAGGGGTAAAATGCGGCGGCTCGGAAATGATAGCGATTTAAGCTATAGGCAATTAAGCATAAGCGGAAAGGTAACGGCCGGGCGGTTTGAAAGGTTTGGTAGACGCGGGTCTTTAGCCCGCAGATTTTGTATTGTTGTTTGGTTTTATGTTTGTCTTTACTTCTGTCCCTCTGTCCCTCCGTGCATCCGTCCCTCGGCTTTACAGGGTTTGTGTATGTTTTTTCAGTACGCGCCGCAAATTGGTGTTCTTGCATCCAAACAAACCTGAAATCCAAAGGTATGTTAATTCATTGGCAATCGTAAGCCCACGGCACATACGGATTTGCCGGCGATGCATTAAACCGCTCCTGCCGGATACACAGCAGGTTAGGGCGGCGCATACTGAAA
>PGYV01000010.1:0-17279 GCA_002839855.1 Candidatus Goldiibacteriota bacterium HGW-Goldbacteria-1 | reverse complement strand
GGCGATGCATTAAACCGCTCCTGCCGGATACACAGCAGGTTAGGGCGGCGCATACTGAAAAAACACACCCAAGCCCTGTTTTATGTTTGTGTTTGCCCTTCCAATTTTCCAATTTCGAATTTTCGGTATTTGTTTTGTTTTTGTCTTTGCTTCCGACCCTCCGACCCTCCGACCCTCTGCTCTTCCTGTCCGCCAAGCCTCCAAGCTTCTAAGCCTCCAAGCCTCCAAGCTTCCAAGCCTCCAAGCTTCCAAGCATCTAAGCTTCCAAGCCTCCAAATTGCGCTTGACATTTATGCCGTGAAAATATACTATACTTTAACTTATTTTTTTAAAGAAATGCCTGTAAAAATCGGTATTTGACAATGAAAAGGTTTGAATTTTTAAATCCCGGATCAGGTGGGGCAGTAGCTCAGCTGGGAGAGCATCAGGCTGGCAGTCTGAGGGTCGTCGGTTCGATCCCGATCTGCTCCACCATTAATATTTGTTTTATTTGTTATAAAAAATGTTCAATTAAGAATACGAAGCTGTTCTGAAAAATCGGGGGATCTGTGAAGAAAAAAACAAAAATTAATGAAACGGAAAAAAAGAAGGGTAATAATGCAGTTAATGAATTCATTGTTAACGCTTTAAAAGGCGTTTCAATCGGCGTTGCAAATGTAATTCCGGGAGTATCCGGCGGAACGCTTGCTGTAATAGTGGGGGTATTTGAAAGGCTTATAAACGCTATAAAATCTTTTGATATAAAAGCCGTAAAACTGCTTCTTAAAGGCGATTTTAAAGGGTTTGCCGCCCGTGTGGATTTTATGTTTTTAGCCGCAATGGGCACGGGTATGGCTGTTGCCATAATTTCCGTGGCAAAACTTTTTAAATATCTGTTTGCCAATTACCCTGTTTATATATGGGCGTTTTTCTTTGGGCTTATTCTGGCTTCAATTTATTATGTGGGTAAAACAGTTTCTAAATGGAAAGCAACCATATGGATTATGTTTGTAGTGGGCGCCGCTGTTGCGGTTGTTATTTCGCTTATTTCTCCCGGTTCTGAAAATGCTAATTTTCTTTATGTTTTTCTATGCGGAGTGGTGGCAATATGCAGTATGGTACTGCCCGGAATTTCAGGCTCGTTTGTCCTTATACTTATGGGTAATTATGAACTTGTTGTAATTAAGGGTATAAGTGAAATGAATTTAGCGGTATTAATACCTTTTGCGCTGGGATGTGTTGTGGGTATTATCGCTTTTGCGCATATTATATCGTGGATAATGAAAAAATTTAAAGACGGTACTATTGCAACCCTTACCGGTTTTATAGCGGGTTCACTGCTTCTTATCTGGCCCTGGAAAACGGCCATACCTAAACTTGATTCGCTTGGGCAGGTAATCATGCGCAAGGGCAAGGAAGTTGTGGCGGGCTATCAGTGGAATATGCCTGAATTAAGCGCGGAAACAGCCATAGCATTTTTAATTATGGCGGCGGGTGCGGTAATAATAATTGTAATTGAAAAAATAGCTGTTGAAAAATAGGCGGTATTAAAATGTATTTTCAGGACCTGATATTTACTTTACAGAAATTCTGGACAGACAAAGGCTGTATTGTAGTGCAGCCCTATGACATGGAAAAAGGCGCGGCGACATTTAATCCCGCCACTTTTTTCAGGTGCCTTGGCGATAAGCCGTGGAACGCCGCTTTTATAGAGCCGTGCAGAAGGCCCAAAGACGGACGTTACGGCGAAAACCCGAACCGTTTTCAGCACTACTACCAGTATCAGGTGATAATGAAACCGGCCCCGGAAAACATTCAGCGCATGTACCTTGATTCGCTGGAAGCCATAGGGATAAAAATAAAAGACCACGACATTAAGTTTAACGAAGACGACTGGGAATCACCCACTTTGGGCGCGTCGGGGCTTGGCTGGCAGGTGTGGCTTGACGGGATGGAAATTACCCAGTACACATATTTTCAGCAGATGGCGGGGATTCAGTTGAACCCGATCACGGCTGAATTAACTTACGGGCTTGAAAGAATTGCAATGTATATTCAGGGTGTGGACAGCGCTTTTGACATAAAATGGAATGAAAATGTGACTTACGGCGATGTCTTTCTGGAAAATGAAAAGCAGTACTCCGCTTATAATTTTGAACACGCTGACATAGATATGCTTCTTGATGTGCTGGAAAAATACTATAAAGAAGGCGAAGAACTGGTTAAAAAATCGCTGCCTATTCCGGCGTATGATTATGTGCTTAAAATCTCACACGCGTTTAACCTTCTGGATGCCAGAAAAGCAATTTCTATTGCGGAAAGGCCCACGTACATAAAAAAAATCAGGGACCTTGCAAAGTTATGCGCGGAAGAATACATTAAGAAACGGGAGAAATAATGAACGTAATTCTGGAAATAGGGACAGAAGAGATACCGGCAGATTACCTTACGCCTGCCATAAATAACATACGCGAAAACGCGGAAAAAATTCTTCTTGAAAAAAGAATTAAATACGCGTCAATAGAAACATATTTTACCGTAAGAAGGTTTGTGCTTTTTATCAAAGATACTGCAGGAATGCAGGAAGACCTTTCTTTTGAAAAGAAAGGCCCCAAATATGATATCGCGTATAAAGACGGCGTGCTTACCGATGTGGGCAAAAATTTCTTTGAAAAAGCGGGATTAAGCGAAAAAGACGCGAAAATAACCGAAGAAAACGGCAAGAAATTTATATACATAAGCGTGTTTGAAAAAGGCAGGCCTTCAAAAGAGGTGCTTGCCGAAATATTTCCGCAGATAATAAACGCGGTAAAATTTCCCAAAACTATGACCTGGGACGCATCCGGAGTAACGTTCGCGCGTCCGGTAAGGTGGATTACGGCTCTTTTTGGAAGCGAAGTTATTAACTTTACGTGGGGTAATGTAAAATCCGGCAATAAGACGCGCCTTCATAAATTTGAACATTCAAATAAAGAAGAAGTAGTTTCATCCGCGGACGCGTATTTTGACGTTATGAAAAAAGCCGGCATAATAATACGGCAGGATGAAAGGGAAAAAGAGATTGCCGACAAGGCGCGTGAAATATTAAAATCAAAAGGTATGATAATACTTCCGGATAAAGTGCTGCTTGAAAAACTTGCCCAGTCCGTGGAAACTGTAAAAGTGGTGGCGGGAGAGTTTGACAAAAGGTTTTTATTCCTGCCCAAAGAAGTAATTATAACCGCCATGAGGGAACACCAGCGTTATTTTGCGGTTACAAAAGATAACGGCGAGTTTACAAATTATTTTGTTAACGTGCGCGACGGCGGGGACGGCAATAATGATTTTGTAACACAAAGGCACGGCAAAGTGCTTTTTGCCAGGTTAAAAGACGCGGAGTTCTTCTACCAGGAAGATTTAAAGAAGCCCATAGAAGACAACCTTCCAAAGTTAAAAGAAGCAATATTTATAACCGGCCTTGGCACCATGTTTCAGAAGGTGGAGAGGTTAACATCCATAGCAGCTATGTCTGACACGCTTTTTGGATATGACAACCCGGAACTTTTATCACAGGCGGCAAGGTTTTCAAAAGCAGACCTTGTCACCGACATGGTAAGCGAAAAAGAATACGTAAGCCTTCGCGGTTTTATGGGGGGCGTGTATTTTCACAAACAGGGAAAGCCGGAAAAAATATGCAAGGCAGTGGCGGAACAGTATTACCCCAACTTTGTAGGCGATGCATTGCCTTCCACTAAAGAGGGGCTTTTGTTGAGCCTTGTGGACAAAATTGACAATATCTGCGGTTTCTTTATTGCCGGGTTTAAACCTACGGGCAGCAAAGACCCTTACGCGGTAAGGCGCCAGGCGCTGACCGCCATTTATATAATACTTGAAAAGACGCTTGATATAAACCTAAGCAGGGTGATTTCCGCGGTGATGGACGAATACAGGTCCAAACTTGGAAAAAGCTGCGATGAAAAAGAACTTCTGGATTTTTTCCGCCAGAGGGAGCTTAATTATTTTAAGGACAGGAATATTGATTATGACATCATAAACGCCCTTCCCAAAGAAGACGGATTAAACTTGCTTGATGATTATGAAAAGGCGCTGGTGCTTTCAGGCGCCAGAAAAAGGCCCAGATTTAATGAAATAATTTTCACGTTAAGCAGGGTGAATAATATCATCCCCGAGGGGTTTAAACCGGGCGAAACAGATACAGCTTTATTTGATGCTGAAGAAGAGAAAAAACTTTACGCCAGATTTTATACTGTCAAAGAAAAGATGACAAGGATGCTTGACATAAAAGATTTTGGGGGCGCGTATGAAACCATTGCCTCTATAAAGCTGGAAATAGACGCGTACTTTGAAAAGGTGCTTGTCAATGATAAAAACAACGAAAAAGCCAGCATAAACAGGTTAAATATGCTGTCTGAAATAAGCTCCTGGATGAAACTTTTTGCGGATTTCAGGGAAATTGTGGTTGACAGAAAACAGTAAAAAAAAGTATTAAAGGGGGCAATAAAATGAGTACAGCAGCAAATGTGACAGACGCGACATTTTCGGCGGAAGTTTTAAAATCTGACATTCCGGTTATGATTGATTTTTGGGCGGTGTGGTGCAATCCGTGCAAGATGATAGCGCCCGTTGTTGATAAGATGGCAGCCGAATTTGCGGGAAAGATAAAAGTGGTAAAAATGGATGTGGATTCAAATTCACAGACGCCTTCCGAACTTGGGATACGCAGCATTCCAACCATACTGTTTTTTAAGAACGGGGAAATGGTAAATCAGATAGTGGGAGTGGTAGCGGAAGCCCAGCTGAAAAAAGTAATAACAACCGTTATAGGGTAATTGAATGACAACTGTAACTGATGCAGCTTCAGCCACAATAGCCGCCGTAAGCCATGCCGCATCATCAGGCGGCGACACCCATGCTATGGTATCGAAAATAATTTTTCAGCTTTTAATCGCGTTTGTCGCGGCTAAGTTCGTGGGTTTTATTTTTAAGAAAATGAAACAGCCCGCTGTAATAGGGGAACTGCTTGCGGGTATTATTCTTGGGCCGTATGTGCTTAATGTGCTGCAGCTAAATGACCCTTCCATGCATCTTACCTTTGAAGTTATAGCCGAAGTGGCTGTTATACTGCTTCTTTTTTCAATAGGGCTGGAAACAAAACTGTCCGACCTTACAAAAGTGGGTGTTAAGGCTTTTTGGGTTGCCGTAGGCGGTGTTATTCTTCCATTTGTACTTGGGTATATTTATATGAGGCTTACCGGAAGCAGTAATATCAAGTCAATGTTTATGGGCGCCATAATGGTGGCTACCAGCGTGGGCATTACCGCCAGAATATTAAAGGATTTAAATTTTATGTCCGAAGAAGTAAGCCGGGTTGTGCTTGGCGCGGCGGTAATAGACGATATACTTGGGCTTATAGTGCTTTCTGTGGTAAGCGGGCTTGCGGAAAAAGGCAGTATTTCACTGCCCGCCGTAATTGCCACAATCCTTGTTATAATTATTTTTCTGCTGCTGTTTACACTTGGCGGCGTTCACTTTAACAAAAAATTCGGTTATTCAATAGGGACTTTTAAAGCCAGAAACGCGCCGCTTATTGCCGGTTCTGTTGTGTGTTTCACTTATGCTGTTGTTGCTGTTCAGATAGGGCTTGCGGCAATTGTAGGCGCTTTTATGGCGGGTGTTGTAATGGCTGAACGGGAATCGGAATATGAAATTAAACAGAAACTTGAAATTTTTGAAGATGTTCTGGTGGTTTTCTTTTTTATAATCATGGGCGCAAAGGTTAATGTTATGGCTTTCACGGAACCGGTGATTATAATTACCGGGCTTGTAATTACGGTTATTGCGTTTGCGGGCAAACTTATAGGGTGCTGGCTGCCTGTTATGAATATGGGCTTTAAAAAGGCTTCTTTTATAGGGATGGCAATGGTACCAAGGGGAGAAGTGGGTATAATAATTGCGGCGTTTGCACTTGCCAAAGGCATAATTGATGAAAGGTTTTATGGTATTGCCATATTTATGGTGCTGCTGACAACAATAATACCGCCCTTTGTTCTTGAACCGATGATTAAAGGGATGAAAAAAGACGGAAAGAAAATATAATCCGGAAGTTTTCAAACCTGATTTGCTTGACCTGAAATTGTTAAAACGGTATATTGATTATAGAAAATTTTTATACAAGGAGCATATCATGAAAAAAAATATTCGGCTTGACACTGATTCTCCCGCGGTTAACTGGCACGCTTTAACCGGCAAACAGGCAATAGAAAAACTTGAATGCGCTGAATCCGGCCTTACATCAGAACAGGTAAAGCAGCGTGTTGAAAAGTACGGGACAAACAACCTTCCTCTTAAAAAATCCACCCCTCTTATTATTGTCTTTTTAAAACAGTTTTTAAGCCCGCTTATTTATGTGCTTCTGGCGGCATCCGTGGTATCTGCCGCAGTCGGGGATTTGAAAGATGCTTTTTTTATTCTCTTTGTTATTCTTATTAACGCCGTAATAGGCACGCAGCAGGAATATAAAGCGGAAAAGAGCGCCGCGGCGCTGCAGGGAATGATAAAGGTAAAGGCATTTGTAAAGCGGGACGGCGCCAAACAGGAAATTGACAGCGTTGAACTTGTTCCGGGAGATATTGTATATCTTGAATCCGGAAGCAAGGTTCCTGCGGATATAAGGCTTTTAGAGGCCAATAATCTGGAAATTGACGAGGCGTTTTTAACGGGAGAGTCAATGGCCGCGGAAAAAAACACTCAGCCCCTTGATGAAAAAACAGAAGTCAGCGACAGGACAAACTGCGCTTTTGCCGGCGCTTCCGTTACAAAGGGCAGGGGCACAGGTGTTGTTATTTTAACCGGATTAAATACAGAGGTGGGAAAAATAGCAAAAACAGTTACAAGCGAAGCCGGGTCAAAACCGCCGCTTATTATAAGGATGGAAAAGTTCAGCACCCAGATAAGTATAATAGTTTTAATAAGCGCGGCAGCGGTTGCCGGTATTTTGCTGGCAGGCGGGAGTCCGGCGCGTGATGTGTTCTTTCTTGCCGTGGCGCTTGCGGTTTCCGCGATTCCTGAAGGCCTGCCGGTTGCTTTAACCGTGGCGCTTTCTGTTGCCACGCAAAGGATGTCAAAAAGAAATGTTATAGTAAGAAAACTGACGGCTGTGGAAAGCCTTGGCAGCTGTACTTACATAGCAAGCGATAAAACAGGAACACTTACCGTAAACCAGCAGACCGTAAAAGAACTTTTATTTCCTTCGGGTAATTCTTTCAGTATTTCCGGCGAAGGTTATAATGACGAAGGTTCCGTTTCTGGTCCGGATGGTAAAAAAATTATTTTTGAAAAAGATTCCCCTGAAAGCCTGCTTATTATTTCCGGTATGCTGTGCAATGAAGCTTCCCTTGTAAAAAAAGGCGATAAATGGATAAACTTTGGCGATGCCATGGATATTGCTTTTATATCACTGGGTTTAAAAGCGGGTTATTCCCATGATGAACTGAAAGCACACCACCCTGTAGAGGGTGAAATACCCTATGAGTCTGAAAAAAAATTCGCGGCGGTTTTTTACAAAGATGAAGCAAATTTAAAAGCGGCTGTTAAAGGCGCTGTTGAAACTGTTGTGAATTTCTGTTCTTACGTATATGACAGGGATGGTAAAAAATCACCTGTTGATAAAAAAGATATTGAAGCAAAAGCGCTTATACTGGCTTCAAAAGGTTACAGGGTCCTTGCGGTTGCCGGCGGAGAAGTGTCAGGGAAAGGCGAATCAGACCTGTCAGGGCTTACACTATACGGGCTTGTAGGGTTTATTGACCCTTTAAGGCCCGAAGCAAAATCCGCTGTTAATAAATGCCGGGACGCGGGTATAGAAGTGGCAATGGTAACCGGTGACCATCCTGTAACCGCGTTTGCGATTGCAAAAGAACTTGGAATTTGTGAAGAAGAAAAAGAAGTTGTGACCGGAGCGCAGCTTGAAGCGCTTGGGGATCCGGAAAGTGAACCTTTTATGAAGGCTGTGCTTTCATCACATGTCTTTGCCCGCGTGGCGCCCATGCAGAAACTGCAGATTGTAAGCGCCCTTATTAAATCGGGGCATTATGTTGCCGTGACCGGCGACGGCGTGAATGACGCGCCGGCTTTAAAGAAAGCCAATATTGGCGTGGCAATGGGGTCCGGAACAGATGTGGCAAAGGATACGGGTTCTATGATAGTTACCGATGATAATTTTGCGTCAATAGTAGCAGGCGTTGAAGAAGGGCGTTTTGCTTTTGATAATGTCCGCAAAGTAATTTATCTTCTTATTTCAACCGGTGCGGCGGAAATAATGCTGTTTATTCTGGCGCTTATATTTACCGCGCATTTTTTCCCGGAAGGTATTCAGCCGCCGCTTTTGGCCATACAGCTGTTGTGGCTGAATCTTGTGACAAATGGAATACAGGGAGCCGCGCTTGCATTTGAAGGCGGTGAAGAAGGGGCTATGAAGAAAAAGCCAAGAAACCCCAAAGAGGGGATATTTAACCCTTTGATGATGCAGCAGACCATATTGTCGGGTGTTGTTATGGCTGTGCTTGCTTTCGGCGTATGGTATTACTTTTTGTCCGCGGGTTTTGACGTGGATTCCGCCAGAAACATGACGCTGCTTTTAATGGTGCTTTTGGAAAACGCGCATGTGTTTAACTGCAGGTCGGAATCGGTTTCTGTTTTTAAGGTAAAGATAAGCAAAAACTACCTGCTTGTAGCCGGTGTTATAGCCGCGCAGGGGCTGCATATAGCCAGTATGCAGATTCCGTTTATGCAGGACTTGTTAAAGATAAAACCCGTTGATTTTAAAGGCTGGGTTATGGTGGCGGCATTGTCACTGTCTATGATAATAACCATGGAAGTGTTTAAACTGGTTAATAAATATGCCGTAAAGGTTAAAAATGCATGATTAATAATTTGTCCCTGAAAAACAGCCTTGTTTTAACCGCGGGTTTGGTTCTGGTTTTTTTTATCGGCTACATGGACCACATATCAGAGTCAAGCGTTGATGTTTCCGTGCTGTATATGATTCCGGTTGCCCTGACGGTATGGTTTTCTGACAGAAAATATGCGTTTACTGTCTCTTTTATAGCTGTTGCTGTGTGGGAGTTTGAAGAGGTTTTTTTTAAGCTGGATTCAGAGTTCACGGCGCTGGTATGGGCCAATATAATTTTAAGGCTTGCATATTTTCTTTTGGCTGTAATTGTACTGTCAAAGCTTAAGGGGGAATATGACAAGGAAAAAAAGCTGGCTGATACCGATTCGCTTACGGGAGCGCTTAACAGGCGGTCGTTTTCTGTTTTGATACAGAAAGCGCTGGCGGAAAATAAAAAAAAGAGCATGCCATATTCAATAATTTATTTTGATATTGATAATTTTAAAATGCTGAATGATTCAAGAGGGCACGCTTTTGGCGATCTGGTTCTTAAAAACACCGCTGATATTATTACAAAAAGGTTAAGTGAAAAAGGTTTTTTATCCAGGCTTGGCGGGGATGAATTCGCGGTTTTTCTTATGGGCAGCGGCCCGGCGGAAGCTTTGAAAACTATAAACGGGATAAAAGGCGATCTTGCCGCGGAAGAACACGCGCTGAAAGGCGTTACTTACAGTTTTGGCGTTCTGACGGTTCAGAAAAAAATTATATTAAACACGGAAGAACTTATTCGCCTTGCGGATAAACTGATGTATAGTGTGAAAAAGACAGGTAAAAATGCGTTTAAGTTAAAAAAAATATAGGAGGCCGGACATGTCGGTAATACTGAAAACAAGAGAAGAAGCACAGGCTTATTTTGACGGATTAGTTGAAAAAAAGGAGCATGAAAGTATTGTCCTTTATCACAATCAGCGTAAAGCCGTCCTTGAAATCCTTTCGCAGTCCGCGAAAAAAGCGGGGGAAAAGTTTTTTGAAAAAGACCTTACCACAATAGAGGCCGAAAAGGTGGGAACTTCTGTTTTTGAAAACAAACTGCCAAATTGGCTTACCGGTTTTTTTGAAGCTTCCAAAGAACAGGGATGCCTTTTGTATATGAGGGAATTCCATTTTGCGTCAGACAAGGTAAAGAATGATGTTCTTAATATGATAATTAACAGAAGCGTGGAAGGAAGCGTCTTTCCTAAAAATACCACGGTTGTGCTTGGGGTTTTGGATGTTGATGATATTTCAGCTTCTATGAACATACAGAATTCCGCGGTGTTTCTTAAACAGATGTAATTTAGCGTACCGGCGGAAATGTTTTTTATGTTTTCGCGGTAAAGCGTAATCAGATTATTGCCTGAAATGCTGATGTGAAGAGTTGTTTTTTCTTTCTGTTTATTTTCCGGGGGGCTATTGACGGATTTAAATAAATGGGAGTGCCATCTTTTTATTATTTGACCGCGTCAAAACATATTGATGATTCTGTATTTTAAATTATGTAATCGTTTTTATTGCAGAACTATAATAAGTTGACAAAAAACTAACATAACTGTAAAATATATACAGGGCGGCAAGTATTTGCTGATGTTTTTATAGGAGACCTATGAATATTAAAAGGTTTTTTCTTACAGCATCCATATCTCTTTTATTTGCTTTTTCTGTTAGCGCGGCGTGTAATCCCACTGCCGCGACTTTGTGCGTTGCTGTTGATGACATAGCCGATGTGTGGATAAACGGGCAATACATTGACGCTTTTACTTATGTAAACTGGGATGAAACCGGGGTTCAGCCCAAATGCGTCACTTTTAATCCTGATATACTTGATGAAACGCAGAATATTGTAGCCATAAAAGTTAAGAATTTAAGGTGCTGCGAAGTATGGGGCAGCTGGTCAATTGAAGCTACATGTTCGGATGGCACTCACAGCTGTATAAACAGCGATGCCACCGGCGCTTCGCAGATGAGGCTTAACTTTATTGAGGATTGTACACAGGAACCTGCATATGACTCGTTGGGAAATACCTGGTGGGCAAGGGAGTATCAGGATGCGGGTGTGGCTCCATGGCAAAATCCTGAAGTGGTAACAGGAACCATATACGGAAAAATTATATATGACCCGTGCACCGGGCAGCGGCTTCAGCCTTTGTCATACGACGCAAACAGCGGAGCTGAAACGGATGACTGCAAGCATCTATACATGCGGCAGGAATTCATAATGACGCCGATTCCTACTTTACCACCGGCATCCTTTACGATAGCCAAGTCTGTAACCCCTACAAGTGGAATTACAACAAATGATGTTTCGTATACTCTTGAAATCTGTAATTCGGGAAACTACACAACAAGCACAGTAGAGGTTTATGATGATTTTGACCCGGGTTTTGGTTTTGCAGGGCCATATGGCGGCGGCTGTGATGCTTATGGTGACGGAAGCCCTTGTTTTACAGGGGACGGCAGTTCTTTTTCAATCCGCTGGTTAAGAGGTTTTCCGGGGCAGACCTGCGTTACTATAACCGCGGTGGTTAAGGATTATTATTTTGACAGGTCGCAGGAATCCTGTGATTACAGGGATAATGTGGCGGGTGTAAAATGGCCTTCTCCTGTTGATTGGGCAAGGTCAAATACTGTTACCGTTCAGATGGAATGCATACCCACAAACACGCCGTCTGCAACTTTTACAAGGACAAACACATTCACGCATACATACACGCGGACATTTACAAATACTTTTACGCTGACACATACAAGAACAAATGTATACACGCCGACCTTTACCCTGACGCACACAAATTCTTTTACCGCGACAAACACTTTTACAAGGACCATAACACCCACCTTTACCAATTCAATGACATATACACCAACAAATACGGCAACTTTCACCCCTACAAATACATTCACCGCAAGCAATACATATACACCCGGCGGCCCCACGGACACGCCTTCCAATACCCATACTAATACTCATACATTTACAAGGACTAATACATTTACGCATACTTTTACAAATACAAGGACGTTTACTAATACTCATACCGCGACCGCAACGCATACCAGTACATATACTTTTACCAATACGCACACTGCTACAGATACCGCGACGCATACCGCGACAAGTACTGAAACGTTTACGGCGACAGATACTGCAACCGCCACGCACACGCCGTATGACAGGGTATCTTTGCACAAGTCTGTAAGCCAGACAGAAGCGCTTATAGGAGACACGCTGCAATACTGCATAACATTTACCAATGTGGGGGCTGTGGTGACAGACCTTGTTATTTGGGACACCATACCCTATGAAGTGGATTTTTTATTCTGTCAGGGGAGCGTGTGTTCTACTTACCCGGCAACAGTAAACGGGCTGCCGACAACTGTTGTGCAGTGGGAAATTAACGGGATAGAGGTTGGCGTTTCCGGGTCTGTATGTTTTCTGGTAAGGGTGGCAAGATTCCCGGTTATAACTTATGGGGAAAATAATGATATATACGCTTACTTTGAGAGTAAAAAACGTGAAATATTTTATGATAAACCGGTTCCTATAAGGCTTCAATCAGCTGTAAGCGGTTCGGGGTTAATTAATTCAAGGGCAGGTCCGCCCGGAGGGTAAAAAACCCTTATTTCATTGATTTTATGCAATTTTGATATGTTCATTTGTGTAAATTAAATTAGAGATAAATATAAATTGACAAAATAACTGTTATGCTGTAAAATTTGATTGAAAAGTAAAGCAGTATTAAATTAAGGGCGGTTAGAAATCAACTTTCCTTTTTGAATACGTCGACAAACAAAAGGGAAATAGAATATGCAAGGGTTTTTTATAGTATCAAAAAAATGTAGATTTTTAGGTAGAATTTTAAAATCTGACATTTTAGGAGTTATTTATGGGAAAAACACTCAAAAACAATGATGTTATCACACAACAGGACAGGTCTGTCCAAAAATCAAACCGTTTTATATATAATATAATATATATATTAATATTATTTATTTTTAATATAAGTTTAAATTCATCTTTGTTTGCGGCGGCCGAGGTTCAGAACGTAACTGTAAGCCCGGCGACAGCAGCTCCCGGGGACGTGATAACTGTAACTTTTCAGATGAGGTCAACAACAAGCCAGACTGCCAGGTTTGCAATAGCATATTCTGAAAACGGAACATTGGTAAGGTGTGAAGAAGACTGGCTTGTCGGGGATGCGATTTACAATAGAACCGGAGCCACTTCTGTTGAATTTTGGGTTAATGGAGTTACAAGAACCGCAACGGGCGTTGGTTACGCAAGTGACGGGCCTGATACCGGAATTACAGGCAACAGCACATCAACGTTTCAGACAGTATCGGTAATTACGGCTGTGCCGCCTGAAAAAGCGGGGGCTTTTACTATTTTTGTCGCGGTAAGGGATAATGACGCGCTTGCTTACAGCTGCAGCAGTAATCAGGGCCCTAATGATACAGAGACTGCAAGTATTACTGTTTCCGGCGCCACAACACCATATAAATTAAATTTAGCATCGTGCGGTTCTGCAAGCAGTGACAGGATAAATATCCGCTATAGAATAACAAACTGGTCTGAATCAACAATAAAAGGCAAGCGTGTGTCGGTAAGATACTACATGAATCATTCAACGCAAAGCACGGGGTGGACTTACAATAACGCTCAATGGAATTTTAAGCAGGCAGACGGCGGAAACGACGGAACAAACTCACAGATGACGACAGAATTTATAAATACGTCTTCCAGTGACTGCACGGATACGGGTTCCTATACAAGAATAGCAAATATGTATGCCAGAATGTATTACACGGCAACTGATAAAGTAATTCCTTCTAACGGCGGATATTTTGATATGACGCAGGATGAACAGCTTGTACATTCGTCTGTTCCGCAGCCGGATCCGACTGATGATTATTCAAGGGGTATGGACGGCACCTGTTATTCTGAAAATAAATATCTGACTCTTTTTTACAATGAAAGCGCGCCTGCGGATGAAGCAAGCGATGTGCACCTTTGTGAATATACTTCGCCTTCAACTGTTGATTCGCTGTCCGGTGAACAGCCGTGCGATATTAATCCGTGCACAAGGATTGAAATGGTAAAAACCGCCAATCCCATGGATGCGACAATAGGCGATACAATAACGTACTGCATAGATTTTTCAAATTATTCCGGTGCGGCAAGGACGTTTAATATCTGGGATACAGTTCCGGCTATTATGACGCTTCAGGGATGCGATGGATGTTCTGTAAACTATTACGGCGACATCACGGTTGTGTGGTGGCCTATAAATAATCTTGCAAACGGGGCGACAGGCCAGGTGTGTTTCTGGGTCACGGTTGCAAGGCTGCCTTACTTTGAAATTGAGAAAGAATTTTTTGCATCAGGTGTTAATAAATATCTGCCGTATTCAACGGCGGTTTTAAATTCTGATTTTGTTAGAAATTATTAAAACCGGATAAACGGAGCCTGCGATGGATAAAAAAGGAGCGTTGATGGCAAGCACCACCAACGCTCTTGGTCTGTCCAAGGGCAGGGTTTTAAATATTACGACTAAAATATTTTTCGTAACTATTATGTTTGTTATGTCTTTGGTGAATTTATCTTATGCGACAAAAATTAATTTAGAAGTTTATGATCCGTGGGGTTATTCGTGTCCTCAAAATCAATTGCCAATAGGGTTTAGGATAACAAATAATGATTCTACATCGGTTAATCTTAATACAATAACTATTAAACTTTGGTTTGACTCTTCGGCGGATTTTGTATATACGCAGGATATTTCCAATTGGGGGACCTATGTTTCAGGTCTAGCCAGCAGCAGTATGACTGCCTGCCAGGAATCAGCATCAAAAGTAGCAAACCGTGTTGTCACAATTTCTTTGAGCAGTTATACTCTTATTTCCGGTGCTAACGTAACTTTTGCGGGATCGCTTAGGCGTACTGACTGGGCCAATATAAGTTGTAATTCATATATTGATCAGGATGATATTGGCGGAAGCTATGCGAATATAAAATATGCTGCAATTTATGAAGGCGGGGTTCTTGCCTGTGAGTATACAAATTCGACAACACAGGATACAAATTCGGGGCAGGATCCTTGCACCTTGAGCACTGGCTGCGGATCGGCTAATACTAACACGCACACGCCGACACAAACGCACACTTACACGCCGTCACAGACCCATACTTATACATCCACGCATACATTTACAAATACTTATACCCCGTCAAATACCTACACAAACACACTTGTTCCTACGAATACTTTTACACATACAGTCACAAATACTTTTACTCACACGTATACTGCTTCAAATACAAACACTTATACGTATACTCCAACATACACGTATACTTCTACTTCTACTCCTACAGAAAGTTTGAATACATGCGCCACGTCGGATGATTTTAATGATAATAGTTTTAATACATCGGTTTGGACGGCGACTACTTTAGGGACTGTATCAAGTTCGTCGCAGAATGAAACTTCATCCGCTTTACAGGTAAGTGTTCAGACTGCAAGCGATATGCTTGCCACGGGAACAAGCGACAATGTCAGATTTATCTACCAGAAAATTGCAAGCGCATCTGATTTTATAATGACTGTCAGAATAACAGGTATCAGCGGCGGGAACCCTGCCGGCGGCGGCGTGGTGGTAAGAGATTCGCTGACTGCAGGTTCGGAGATGTATTTTATGGGCGGGCTTTATTATGACCGGCCGGCTTATTTTAAATACAGGACAACGGACGGGGGCAGTTCTTCCGGAACGGGAACTTCTGCCGCAAGTTTTTCCTCTAAATATTTCAAACTTGTTAAGATGGGAGACAGTATCGGGGGATATTATTCCACTGACAATGTTACATGGACGCAGCAGGGCTTGACACAAACTGCCAGTTTTGATTCGGATATGTATGTGGGGCTTGATACATCGGGGGCTTACACAAGTTCATATACCACAACTTATGATGATTACAATTTTGTATGTAATCCTTTTGGAACGCCTACCATTACACCCACAAATACACTGACATCCACTATCACGCCGACGCCCAGCATTACTGTTACTTCTACAATTTCTCCGGTGTTTTCGCCTACGTTAACTGTTACAAGAACAACTACAAGGACAATCACTGCAACCATAACAAGGACAAGTTCACCCACGGCAACGCCCAGCATAACTGCTACAAGGACACCTTACCTTTCGCCTACGATAACACCGCTGATGTTTTCTGTGAATATCGCGCAGAATGATTATAATTATTCAAACTTTGTAATTGTTGAAATATTCACTCCGGCGTGGACGCATACGGCAACGCAGACGGTTACGCGTACAATTACAATGACTTATACGCTGACGCGCACGCCTTCAATTACAAGGACATTTACTCCTACGGCGACGATGACAAATACTATTTCTCCCACGCCGTCTATTACGCCTACCGGTATTCACAATATTGCGCGTTCAAATCATGAAGATTCAAACTCTGTGGCGTTTATAATCTGGACGCCGACAATAACTGTAACTATTACTTTAACGGCTACGCCTACATCAACTCCTACAAGCTCGCCGACGTTTACAAGGACTATTTCGCAAACGGTAACGGAAACAGTTACCAGGACAGTAACAAGAACGGTAACTGAAACAAGGACACCTTCTGCAACGCGGACAATTACAAGAACAGCTACGGAAACCAGAACGCCATCGGTAACCCGGACGGTGACGCCATCTACCACCACGACTATTGTTGATACTGCAACTGCAACTGTTTCCGGCACTACCACGACAACTATAACGCCTACAAATACGCCTACTTTTACACTTACCGCAACGCCGACTATTACTTTGACCCGTACGCCAAGCGTTACCCCGACTGTAACACCGACTGTATCCAGGACTGTTTCGCAGACGGTAACGCAGACGGTTACTGAATCCAGAACACAGACGGTTACTCAAACGGTTACAAATTCCACATCGCCGACTGTGACAAGGACTAATACGCAGACAAATACAAGGACTGCTACAACTACAGTAACGGCTTCTATTACAAATACTGTGTCGCAGACAGTCACGCAGACACAGACTCAGACGGTGACGCAGACTGCGACACGGACAGTGACGCTTACGGTTTCCAATACAACTTCGCCGACAGTTACGCAGACAAACACAGAGACAGTTACGCGGACGGTAACCACAACGGTGACGGCGTCTATAACGAATACCGTATCGCAAACTGTAACACAGACACAGACGCAGACGGTTACTCAGACCACTACACAGACAGTGACCCCGACGATATCCAATACAACATCGCCGACAGTTACACAGACAAATACGCAGACCGTAACACAGACGGTAACTACGACGGTAACAG
>PGYV01000009.1 GCA_002839855.1 Candidatus Goldiibacteriota bacterium HGW-Goldbacteria-1 | reverse complement strand
GGCGCATACTGAAAAAACACACCCAACCCCTGCAGGTGTTAATCAAATTTTCGAATTTCGAATCTCAATGTTTATCGTTGCTTCCGTCCCTCGGCCTTACCGGGGTTTGTTGTATGCAGTGGCAGGCGCGTCCCTTTAGCCCGCGGTTGGAGCGAACCTGTGAAGCGGAAATCCCCGGGCTTGCGTGAGTTTACGAGCGCAAGTGTTAGGGGGCAGTTGATTTAGATTTTACCAAGCTTCTAAGCCTCTAACCATCCAAGCATCTATTTTAAAAAACCTTGAATTTCTTGACCTTTTTTATAAACAAATCCCAGTGGTCCTGAAAGTCCCAGTATGTGCCGCCAAAAAACGTGGTGCCTTCTTTGATGGCGGTGCGGAAGTCTTCAATTGTTTTTCCCTTAAACAAAGTATAGGCATCGCCCACGCCTTCAAAAGAATGGCTGTCAGACCCGCCGGTTACGGGAAGTTTCCAGAATTCCTTATTGATTTTAGCTGCTTTGCCGTCGGTTATCTTGCCTGCTATGGCGGGGTTTAAAAGTTCCACAGCGTCAAAATATACAAGCGGGTCCTTATGGTCTATTACCGTTTTAAATGCCTGTTCTCCCACAGATGTGGTAAGCCAGCTTAAAGGATGCGGGACAACCACTATTCCGCCCTGTTCGTGAATTGATTTTATAGTGTCAATTAAAGATGTGTATCTTCTTATCCTTTTTTTCATAAAAAGCCCTATAAGGTGGCCTTTTAAAGTGCTTACTTCTTCTCCCACAATTACCTGAACCCTGTATTTTTTTTTAAGGGCGTATTCCTGCGCGGCTATTCCGCCTTTTATCTGGTCGTGGTCAGTAACCCCTATAATAGATAGGTCGGTGTGATGTTCCACATAGTCCACAACCTCTTCAGGCGTGTTCACAGCGTCGCTGGCGGTTGTATGCAGGTGGGTATCCGCTTTACTGTATCCGATAAGGTGTTCCTGTTTTATGAATTCCATATGCCTGTCCACCGCGTAGCCGTGTGGAGGGTGCTGTGTAAAAAATGAATTTTTCTTTTTTGACATTGAAGCTCCTTATGATTAAAATAGGTTTTTTTTATTTCCAAAACCTGCGGAACATATACCACTGTTCCGGATGTGCTGATATAAGTTTTTCCGCGTGATTCATTATTTTTTGTGTTATTACCTGCAGGTCTGTATCGGTATTACCGGTAACATTATACTCTATAATTTCTCCGGGATTTCCGTAAAACTTTTCATTTTCCCTTATGACGCAGCCAAGCATTAATGCTGCGCCTGTTTTTAAAGCAAGCCTTGCGGCAAAAGATGCCACATGTGTTTTTCTTCCAAAAAATTCCACTTCCACAGCGCCTTTTTCCAAAGGCGTAACAGGCCTGTCCACAAGCACGTTTAAAATGCCGTTATTTTCCAGGCAGCGGTAGGCGTCTTTAAGGTTTTTATTTGGAAGCACAATATGTATGCCGTATTTTCCGCGGGTTTCCTGTATAAATTTTGAATATCCGCCGCCAAGGTCATCGGCAACCGCCCAGACATTATCGTAGTGGGAAGAAATTGTAAGCCCCGCAATATCCCAGTTTGAAAAATGAAGGGTGCACATTATGACGCCCTTGCCTTTTTTAAGGGATTCATCCAGTTTTTCTGTTCCGCGGATTTCAGGAACAGCCCCTTTTTTTACCATTTTATTAAGGTATAAAAATTCCACGTTAAACATGGCGTAATTTTTAAGGTTATCGTTTATGGTGTTTTTAAGTTCGGCATCAGAAGGGGAACGGCCAAGTTTTTTTAACAGTACGGTTTTATAATTATCCTCAACATTTTTATACTTTTCAGCCCAGAAAAAAAATATTACTTTTGTTATGTAATACGCGGCCGCGTACAGCGCCCTGATGGGGATAAGGGTTATTAAAGCCGTAAAAATCACGATAATGTAGTACATTAAACCGCCTCTGTTTTGTCTGTAAGCTTCTTATTCCAGACAGTTTTATAAAATTCCAGGTTTTTTTTGGCTATTTCCGGCCAGGCGTGGCGTTTGGCTTTTATCCTGCCGCGCGCGCCAAGTTCAAGCATAATGGGCTTTTTTGTTATAAGAATTTCCAGTTTCTGCGACAGGTCATGCACGTCGCGCGGCTGCGCAAGAAAACCGTCGTCCATATTTGATACAACGTCGTTATATCCGCTTATGTTAAAAGCAACAACAGGCACTCCCGCGGACATGGCTTCCAGCAAAACAATGCCGAAACTTTCGCCAAAAAGCGCGGGCGAGCAGTATATCTGCGCGGTCCTGTAATATTTTGGAAGGTCATCCGTGGAAACAAAACCTTCAAAAAAGATGTCTTTTATTGCGTGTTTTTTTATGTATTTCTGAAGCTGCGGCATTAAAGGGCCGCGTCCCACAACAATAAGCCTTATGTGTGAATGCGTTTTTTTAAGTTTTTCATAGGCTTTTATAAGATACACAAGCCCTTTTCTTTTTTCTATTCTGCCCGTGAAAAGTATGTTTAACATCCCGTCGTTGAATTTTTCTATTTTATCCCCTATGGGGGAAAAGCGCGACGTTGAAACGCCGTTTGGTATTATTTCAACTTCAGTACCGTCAAAATACCTGGAAATGCTGCTTTTTGCGGAAGGGGATACCGCTATTTTTCCGTGAAGTTTTTTCCATAAAGGCGAAATAAAAAGTTTTCCGGCCCTGTAGTAAATGTTTGAAGTAAAGTTGGCGTGAAAAGTGGCTATGTTTAGCGCTTTGGAATATTTTATAACTTCATGCGACAGAAAGGGGACAAAGGGTTCCTGATAATGTATTATGTCAAAATTATACTCATCCAGCGCTTTTTTAATTTCTGTTTTATCACGCATCAGTATTATTCTGCCTGTGGAACCGTTTACTGTTATAGGATACCCGCGCCCTATCCTTATTACGTCTTTTTCATCTTCAGATATGCCGTTATTAAAACGCGAAGTGATTACTTTTATAAAATATCCAAGTTTTTGATACTCTTTTTTAAGGTGATAGACGTATTCCTGTACGCCGCCGTAAAGCGGGTAATAATACGGCGTCACTATGGCTATTTTTTTAAAAGTATCAGGCATATATTCTCTTTTTGTAATATTTTTAACAGCGGTTTATTATAAATAAAATAAATATTTATGTATAGGTTTTGTTTTTAATGCACCAAAAAAATCAACTGCCGCGGGCTAAAGACCCGCGTCTACCAAAGCCAAATAATCCGCGTAAGCCCGGGGATTTTAACTTCGCAGGCTCGCTCCAGCCAAGCCTCTAAGCCTCTAACCATCCAAGCGTCCAAAACTATTCCAGCCAAACCTTCTGCAGCATGCACCACTGTGACGCATCCTGTTTCAATACAGTTTCAAATTTTGATACAAGTTCTTTAGTAATTTTTTCCTCGTTTTCCGGGGTGCGGGGAAGATTTTCACTGTTTATAAGAGTGTTATCCCAGGAAAGTTCATATTTAAATAGGTCAGTTTCATTTCTTTTAAAAACAGCAAAAAGCACCGGAGCCCCCGATAAAAGCGACAGTTTCGCGGGCCCGGAAGGGATGTACGCTTTTTTGCCAAAAAATAAAGGATTAAAACCTGTTTTTTCCAAATCCCTGTCAGAGACAAGTACAAGAAGGTTTCCTGATTTTAAGACTTTTAACATGGCTTTTAAATCCGTGGATTTTATAACATTCATACCCCAGCTGCTTCTTGTTTCGGTAAACCATTTAAAAGCTCCGTCTGATAATTCTTCCACCACTGCTGTTACTTTACCCGGAAAGTACGATGCTAAAATCGCGCCGCCTAAATCCCAGTTGCCGTAGTGCATTGTGGTAATTATCATGCTTTTGCCGCTATCAAGGTATCTTTTTACGGTATCTGCCATGGGTTTAAAAGATTCGCGGTTAAAACTTTTTGAAAGTTCAGACGTATTTTTAAAAAGGTCAAAATAGTACCTTGCATAATTGTAATAATTTTTTTTAAGCGTCCTGTTGTCAGGTAATTTGCTAAGGACATGTTTTAAATTGTCTTGAAGTATTTTCTTTTTATTGCCGTCCAGTGCAAATAAAATAAGAGAGATGGCGCTGAAAAAAAAATATCCCGCTGTACGCGGGATATTTTTTAACAGCATGCCTGTAAATTTAAGCAGGCGGTACATTTATTTCTTCTTTGAAGATTTTTTTACCGCTTTTTTAGCGGATTTTTTAACAGGTGTTTGTTTGCTGTCCACAAATTTCTGAACCATTGTCTTGGCAAGGTTGTCATCGTACTGGATAGGGGGCGTCTTCATAAAGTAAGCCGAAGGCCCTTCCAGTATTCCGCCTATTTTTTTATCAAGGGCTATCTTGGCGCAGCGTACCGCGTCAATAATAACGCCGGCGCTGTTGGGTGAATCCCATACTTCCAGCTTTAATTCAAGGTTTAAAGGGACACCTCCAAAGTTTTCGCCTTCCATCCTTATGTGGCACCATTTGCGGTCTTTAAGCCATGGGATGTGGTCAGACGGCCCTACGTGAACGTCTTCTTTGCTGTCAATGTCATTCTGCATCGCGGACAGAACCGCGTTGGTTTTGGAAATCTTTTTTGAATACAGGCGTTCGCGTTCCAGCATGTTTTTAAAGTCCATGTTACCGCCAAAGTTAATCTGATAGGTGCGCAGTATTTTTACGCCCCTGTCTCCAAAAAGCTGGGTTAAAACCCTGTGCACTATCGTGGCGCCTACCTGCGATTTGATGTCATCCCCGATAATAGGAAGCCCCGCTTTTTTAAACTTTGCCGCCCATTCCGGCTTTGACGCGATAAAGACCGGGATGGCATTTACAAAAGCGCATTTTGCTTCAAGGGCGCACGAAGCGTAATACTGAACCGCTTCTTCTGACCCTACAGGCATGTAGCTTACAAACACGTCCACTTTCTTTTCCTTTAATACTTTTGCCACGTCAACCGGAATCTCGTCTGACTCTGTTACAACTTCCCTGTAATACTTGCCAAGGCCGTCCAGTGTCGGGCCCCTCATGCATTTCACGCCGGTCTTTTTCATTTTAGCGAATTCAATCGTGTTGTTAGGCAGGGCTTCCAGCGCGTCCTTTACGTCTTTTCCAACCTTATTGCTGTCCACGTCAAAAGCCGCGACAAGTTCAATGTCGCGCACCCTGTATCCCCCAAGGTTGGCGTTCATAAGTCCGGGGATAAACGTGCTGTCCTGTACGTCCTTGTAAAACTCCAGCCCCTGCATCAGGGACCAGGCGCAGTTGCCTAAACCTGCAATTGCCATTCTAATCTTTGCCATCTTTCTCCTCCTGAAATTTCTATGAATTTAAATATGTTTTGCCTGTTCGTTGACAAGCAAAAACCGCTGAATAACCGTTACTATGGATAATACTGCCATAATCCAAAGCGCCGGGACTGCCTGATTAATTAAAAGCCCAAGTAAAATAACCACCATCCGCTCCGGGCGGGTAAAGATTCCGCCGGAACAGTCTATTTTAAGTCCGCCCGCGCGCGCCCTTAAATAGCTGACAAGAAATGATGAAAACATAACCACATAACATAAAACAACCGCGGTTTTATTTGGTATCTCAAGGTTCAGGTAATAAATCAGAATAGCCAGGTAAAGGGCGCCTTCTGATATCCTGTCGGTTACGGAATCAAGAAACCCGCCGAATTTTGATTTCTGGTTTGTATATCTGGCAAGGGAGCCGTCTATCATGTCAAAAATGCTTGCGAATATGATAACAATTGCGCCTGCAACAAATTGCCCCTTATATATAAGAAAAGCGCCTGCTAAATTAATAATAAGCCCAACCCATGTTACAAAATTGGGTGTAATATGCAATTTATTTAAAAGTACAAGTAAAGGCACCATTGCGTTTTCAAAGAACTTTTTCAGGCCGTCTCTGGCTGTTTTGTATCCCATTTTTACAATTTCCCTCCAATTATATAAAACATATGATTTATAACACTTTTAAAATAGGGTGTCAAGGGGAACGGAGGCTAGGCAGCTAGGCAGCTGGGTAACTGGGTAACATGGTTTGGTATTGGTAGGCGCGGGCTTTAGCCCGGGGCAGTTGGTTTTTTTCATTTCATTTTGGTAAACATCTACACCTAAACCTAAATCAACTGCCGCACCTTAAAAGGTGCGCCTACCAGATCCAAACCGATCTTCCGGCCTTTCGCCTTTGCCCAGCTGCTTAGCCGCCCAGCCGCGCCTTTACAGCCATTCCTTTCGTCCCTCCGTGCATCTGTCCCTCGTGTTGTTACTTCCCAGCTTCCCAGCTGCCAAGCCGCCCAGCTTCCGCCCTTAAAGTTCTTGCTTTTTTCCTCTTTTGGCATATAATTTAAACCATCTTTTAATTTAATGGAGGAAAAAACATGCCACCCGGTGCTACAATTTTTGGTATAGAAACCACAGAATTCATATTTTGGGCGCTTTTTGTACTGCTTACAATAGGGGAAATACTTGTAGTTTTTGTTTTTAAACTTTCAAAAGAAAACGTGGTGCGCGACTGGGTGGAACCCGCATTTGAAGCCATTATAATAGCCATTATCATCCGCACGCTTTTTATCCAGGCTTTTCGTATCCCGTCCTCTTCCATGGAAGACAATTTATTAATAGGCGACCATATCATTGCCAATAAATTTGTTTACGGCACGTACCTGCCGTGGAAGGAAGATACTGTGCTGCGTTTTGCCGACCCTAAAAGGGGCGATGTGCTTATTTTCAGGTATCCCGAAGACCCGCGTTTTATGTTTATCAAAAGGTGCATGGGGCTGCCGGGGGATAAAATAGAGATGAAAGATAAAGTTCTTTTTATAAACGGAAAAAAACTGGATGAAAGTTTTACTTTTCATAAGGATATGAGAATTTTCCCCGGCTCTATAGCCCCGCGCGATAACTTTGGGCCTGTGACAGTCCCGCCGGACAGTTATTTTATGATGGGTGATAACAGGGACAATTCATCTGACAGCAGGTTCTGGGGCTTTTTACCCCGTAAAAATATCAGGGGCAAGGCGTGGATAGTTTACTGGCCGCCCACAAGGTGGAAGGCGATTAAACACCTTAAACTTGATAAACCGGTAAAAGCGGATGAAGCCGCGGCGCCGGCAGCTGCGGTAAAATAATCAGCCGCGTAAAAGCCTGAAAGCGGGATACTATGATAAACAATAATACCGGGCTGTATATTCACATTCCTTTCTGCGTTCAAAAATGCGGCTACTGCGACTTTTATTCCTGTGACGATAAATTTTATTATATTGACGATTATATAGAAGCGGCGATAAAAGAGTTAAAATATTATAAGAACAAATATGAAATTGAATTTTCAACCCTTTTCATCGGCGGCGGGACACCCACTGTCCTTACTGAAAAACAGCTGGACTCTCTTTTCACGGGAATATATTCACTTTATCCAAAAAAGAACTTTAAGGAAATAACCATAGAGGCAAACCCGGAAACAATAACCGACAAAACCGCGAAGGTGCTTGCGGCAAACGTAAACAGGGTAAGCATGGGCGCGCAGAGTTTTGATGATAATATCCTGAAAACTCTTGGCCGCGTGCATAACGCAGAAAAGATAAAAGAAGCTTTTACCTTACTGCGGGAAAATAATATCACTAATATCAACCTTGATCTTATGTACGGTATTCCCGGGCAGAATGTATCAATGGTTATATCCGATATTGAAGAGGCGTCATCCATAGGCGCGGAGCATATTTCTTTTTATATGTTCACGCCGTATCCCGAAACGCCCACAGGAAAATTGATTGAAAGCGGCGCGTTAAAACTGCCGTCTGACGATGACATAACCGATATGTTCATAACAGGCGCGGGTTTTCTGGAAGGTAATGATTACAGGCAGTATGAAATTGCCAATTTCTGCAAAGACGGCAAAGAGTGTCTTCATAATCTGAATTACTGGGATTCCGGAAAATATATAGGCATCGGCACTGCCGCAGCTTCTTATTTTGACGGGTTAAGGTATGTAAATGTAAAAAACATAGAAGAGTACATAAAGCGGTTAAAAAAGAATGAAGACCCCGCAGAGACAAGCGAAAAAATAACGCCTGACATGGAACTTAAAGAATTTATAATGCTTAAATTAAGGACAGTGGCGGGGATAAATAAAACGGATTTTAAGGAAAGATTTGGTTATGATTTTGACGGGCGGTTTGGTAAAATCATTGAAAGGCCCCTTAAAGGCGGGCTTTTGACAGATAACCCGGAAGTTATAGCGCTTACAAGAAAAGGCATGATGGTTTCTAACACGGTAATTGCTTTATTTTTTTAAGTAAACATTAGATTTTGTAGGGACAGCTGCTTGAATGCGGGCGTTGCCATGGCATTCACGCTGTCCGCGTAGTTGAATTTACAAAAGAACAAGAACCGGACAGCGCGGGAGCGCTGTCCCTACGAGAGCAAGTACAGAACAAATAGTGGTTTGATAAAAAAAAGGGGTTTAACAGTGGATGAAAAAGAAGCGGTGCTTTTAAAATGTAAAAGCGTCAAAAAAGCTTCCAGAGAACTTGTAAAATTCAGCACAGCTGACAAAAACCGCGCGCTTTCACTTATCGCTGAAGGGCTGGATAAAAATCGCGCTGCTATTAAAGAGCAGAATAATATTGATTTGGCCAACGGCAAAACAAAAGGGCTGTCAGAAGCGTTTCTTGACAGGCTTGCTTTAAACGATAAAAGAATAGATGAAATGATAAAGGCATTAAAAGACGTAATACAATTACCAGACCCTGTCGGCGAAATAACGCACACTGAAATAAGGCCCAACGGTTTAAAGATACAAAAAATAAGAATGCCCCTTGGCGTAATAGGGATTATTTTTGAATCCCGCCCCAATGTCTGCGTGGAAGCGGCGTCTTTAACTTTAAAATCCGGAAACGCGGTTATTCTAAAAGGCGGTTCTGACGCTATTAATTCAAACATCTGCCTTACCGGAATAATTAAAGAAGGTATTAAAAATGCCGGCCTTCCTGAAGGCGCTGTTGAAGTCATAGAATCCACAAGCAGGGAAGCTGCCGCCCACCTTGTAAAGATGAAAGAGTACGTGGATGTCATAATCCCCCGCGGCGGTTACGGGCTTATTAAATTTATAGAAGAAAACTCCCTTATCCCCGTTATAAGGCACGACGCGGGCATATGCCATACGTATGTGGACTCATCAACTGACATGGACATGGCGGTAAAGGTTTGTTTTAACGCCAAGGTGCAAAGGCCAAGCACATGCAACGCAATGGAAACATTGCTTGTTAATTCAAAGATAGCGGATAAGTTTCTGCCTGTAATGGCTGCGGAATATGCAAAGGTAAAAGTAGAACTTCGAGGCGATGACAGGACAAGAACCATACTTAAAAATATAAAAGAAGCCACAGAGCAGGACTGGATAACCGAATATAATGATTTAATACTTTCTATTAAAATAGTGGACAACCTTGATGAAGCAATAGAGCACATCAACACATACAGCTCTCACCATTCCGACGCGATAATAACGCAGGATAAAACAGCTTCATCACGTTTTTTAAATGAAGTGGATTCAGCCGCGGTTTATGTAAACGCTTCCACAAGGTTCACGGACGGCAACGAATTTGGCCTTGGCGCGGAAATGGGCATTTCCAACCAGAAACTGCACGTCAGGGGGCCTTTGGCGCTTTTGGGGCTTACGTCTGAAAAATACATAATTACGGGCAGCGGGCAGATACGTGGATAAAGCAAAAAAGGTGGGGATTTTCGGCGGTACGTTTAACCCCCCTCACGTCGGGCATTACCTGCTGGCAAAGGATGTAAAAAAACAATTCGGGCTGGACAAAATATTTTTTGTGCCTTCATACCTTCCGCCGCACAAGGACCACGCGGGAATAATAGATTCCGGGCACAGGGAAAAAATGACGCAGCTTTTAATATCCGGCGACCCGGATTTTATCCTGTCGGAATATGAAATTAAAAAGCAGGGGATATCTTATTCAATCAATACCATAAAATATTTTATGACGGAATTTCCGGGCAAGGAATTTTATTTTATCACAGGGTCAGACGCGTTTTATTTTATTGAAACATGGAAAGATTATAAAGAACTTCTTAAGCTTATAAAATTCATAATATTTGAACGCACGGATTTTTCCAGGGAAAAAGTCATAAAAAAACACCCCGAAGCCGCGGATATGTTTTGGGCAAACCCGCACTTAATTGACCTGTCAGCGTCAGAATTAAGGACGCGCATAAAGTACGGCAATAATATCCGCGAAGAAGTGGGCGCTGCGGTGTGGGAATACATCAATAAAAATCAGCTGTACAAATAGAAACAGGCAGTTTTAATAATAAGCGGAGGCAGGATGAAAAGGATTATATTTATCATATCGCTTATCCTTACGGCAATCGCGTTTTGTTACGCGGCAGAACAGCCGGAGCCGGTATTGGAACATATTATATTTAAAGATTACCCTGCCATGGGCGGGGCAATAATTGAAAACCCGTTAAAAACAACTTTAATTCTTGGCGGTATTGCGGGGGCAACCGCGCTGCTTATAAATAATGATTTATGGTTAAGTAATGGGATAAGCAAATATCACGACAAAACAAAAGACACAATATTTGATATAGCCAACTATGCAGGGGATGGAATGGTTGTAATGGCAGGCGCGGCGGTGTTTTACGCGCTGGACAGCCCGCGTGAAAAAGAATTCGGCGCCAAACTGCTTGAAGGGCTTGCCTTATCCGGGCTTACCGGATACGTTGTAAAAACAGTTACAGGAAGGCAAAGGCCTTCGCAGACAGATAATCAGTTCAGCTTTTGGCACGTGTCATTTTCGGACATGTCATTTCCGTCGGGGCACACGTCCACCGCTTTTATGTGGGCGACAATGATACCGGAACATTACAACCGCTGGCTGTATTTTATCACTTACCCCGCCGCCATCACAGTGGCTGCGGCGCGCGTCTATAAAGATAAGCACTGGGTGTCTGATGTGTTTGCAGGCGCCGCGCTTGGCATATTTTCCGCTTTTGTGGTGGATGAACTGCACGACAGGCTGAAGGCGGAACTATCCGTTGAAAGCGGGTATGGAATGGATTATATGACTGTTAAGTACCGTTTTTAAAAAAGTATAAGGATAAAAGATGAAAAAAAAGTTTGTGCTCCTTACAGCATTCATATTATTACTTTCATCTTTTTCTTTCGCGGAGAGTAAAAAAGAAGATGAACTTGTAACCCTTACAAATGTGCCGTCCACGCTTGTCTATCCAAGTTTCTGGCACACCCCGTTTGGGGTGCACCGCGGCACGGCTTTCTGGCTTAAAGTTTTTCTGGGCAACAAAACATATTTTTCAGACCCGCAGGATGTGGCGACCACAAAGATGCTTTCAGATTACGGCGGAATAAACCCCGGCAAGGACGACTGGCAGCTTACGGCATTTGGTGTTAATTCAGGGCGCGGGGAAATAATTTATAATGTATCAATGAGCGGTCTTGCCGTGTATGGAAACGTGGGCACGGGCGACGGCGAATTCAACAGGCCTACGGGCATTTCGTGTAATGAATACGGCGACGTTTATGTGGCCGATACCGGCAATAACAGGATAGTAAGGCTGTTTTATAAAGATGGAAAACTTAGGTTTATAAGAAATATAGGAAAAGGGGGAAGCGGCGACGGGGAATTCAACAGGCCGTTATATGTAAAGCTTGATTCCGGCGGAAAACTGTATGTGTCGGATAACGGCAATAACAGAATACAGGTTTTTTCCAAGTCCGGCGGATATTTATATTCAATTGACCAGACAAAAGGCATTTCCAACCCGCGCGGCATCTGCGTTATTGACGACGGACAGCGATATCTGGGATACAAACAGAATTATATGTATGTGATAGACGGAAATTTTAACAGGCTGCAGAAATTTGATTTAAACGGGAATATTGTCCGCGGCGTAAGGGTGGACGAAAAGCTGGGAAGAAAAGTGGTTTTAACCACCCTTGATTATGATTATTACGGCAATATTTACCTTGTGGATTATTTTAATTCCCAGATACATAAATTCTCGCCTGACCTTGCGTATATTACCTCTTACGGCTCCTACGGCACGGATGACTATAAATTTGAAAAACCAACCGGAATTTCCATATACAGGCATTATGGGCAGGTAATAGTATCAGATAAAGAATCGGCGCAGTATTTCTGGATAGGAAGCGATGTGACAAATTTCCGCGTGGGCAGGATACAGGCGGTGCCGCCGGTGAACGCCATGCAGTTTGATTTTTTCCTGACGGAAAAGAGTTTTGTGACAATGGAAATAGAACTGGATAAGGACAAGAAAGTCACTGTATGCAAAAACATACAACTGGAACAGGGCGAAAATTCAATTTCATGGGAAATACCGCTGGAATATGTGCCGTTATTTCTGCCGGGAATGACCTATAACACCAATATAAGGGTCATGGCCACATACTCCTCCTACCCGCATATAGAAAAGGTAGAAAAAGCGTCGTTTATATATTAACCTTGCGGTTTTGTTATTTGATTTAATATATAAATGTAGTGGAAATTTAACGTTTGTTTAAGGGAGATATTTTGTATCTGAACGGGAGAATAAAAAACACTATGGATAATAATCTGTTTATTAAAAAATTATACTTAATTTTTGAAAAATTGGGTTATAAGCAAAATCGAAATAAGTTTATTAAATATTTACCCTCTGGTGTGATTGTTTTTTTTCTAAATGTATCAAAAAAAGATGGTTCTGCAAGTATAAAGATAGGAATTAATTGTTTAAAAGACATTAAGAGAACTGCTATCGGCGTTAAAAAATTTGATATTTGGTTTCAAATAGGGGAGGATGTTGGTAAATATTTCGAATACAGGGAATTAATTAATGAGTTAATTTTAAAATACGATAATAATAATTTTATTTTAATTAAAGAATGTATAAAAAATACAAATACAAATATAATTAAATTTATTGAAAATAGAAAAATATTGAAGAATGCTATTGAAGAAGGTTCTTTTGATGGTGTCAATATATCTAAGCGTTTGATGATACGCCTGCAAATTAACAACAAGAAAAATCCTTTTGTTGGTTTTAATGAATTTGTCAGTATCTGTTTAAAAGAAATGAATGTGTTTTTAAAAAATAATTCTTACAGTTACTTATATAAGCAAAAAAAATACTTTAATTTTGAGATATATTTTACCAACAATCAATCGAGAATATTAAAAATTGAGTTTGACGAAGAAAGTAAGAGGCTGGGTATGATAATAATCAAATCGAAGCTTGGAAAATTTCCGGTTGGTTCAAGTGATAATAATAAATGGCTTAGTTGGAATGTATACCAGGAATATAAAAAGAATTATGATTTTTTAAGAACTGGAAGAATGTTTCGTTTAAGAAAAAAACAGCTTGTTTCATGGTTAAACAAATTAATAACTTCTATTATAAATGATTTTGTATTTTTTAATAAAGAGGATACATCTGTATGGATGGATATAGGAAGGAAAATGATGAAGAACAGAGAGAATAATAGCATTAAATTTTTATTTTAATTAATTATTTATGATGTTGTTATATAAAGATAATGGAGTTCTGATGTCGGTGCCGGGGAATGAAAAGAATAGAGGGTTAAGCAATAAGCAGATAAGCAGAAGCGGGTAAAAGAATCAGCTCGGCAGTTAAAGAGAGTGGTTTGGTACACGCGGGTCTTCAGCCCACGGAAGTGAATTTAAATGTAAGATTTGGTAGCCGCGTCCTTTTAGGGCGCGTGGTTTTAGATTTATGCAATGCCCTGTGGGAGGGTTTGGTAAAAAATCACGCTTTAAATCATAATAACTTGACACTATACAATTTAAATTGTATACTTTGAAAGGAGTTAACATGAATCTGTTTTCTTATGACATGACCGAAGCGGTTTTAGAAGCGGTACAGGAAATAAAAGAAGAAGGGCTTAAAAAGAAGATTAAAGTATATATTGAGCTGCTTGAATTGCGCGGTTTTAATCTTCCTTCGCAATATATGGACAAGGTGGAAGGATACAAGGGCTTATTTGAATTAAGGCCGCATTTTCACAATATTGAATTCAGGATGTTGTTTTATTGGAAAGGCAAGTCTGCGCAGATAATACATACTTTTTATGAACGCGGAAACAAAAAGACAAACCAAAGAGAGTATGAAACGGCAGAAAAAATAAGAATAGCAAGAGAAGGGAGAAAATGATATGAAACTTACAAAAAAACAGGTTACAACCGCAAAGAAAGAAAATGTTAAGAATTTTTTTGATAATATTAATGTTTCGCAGAGCGAATTTAAAGATGAATTGGCTTTGTGTGATTTTTTATCAAGCGTTGAAAAAGAACTTGATAAAAAACATATGACCAAATACGCTCTGGCAAAAAAGGCGGGTTTAAAACCACAGGTGGTATCGCGGGTTTTTGACAATGGGGAAAACGCGGAAGTTGCCACGCTCTCAAAAATAGCCCATGGCGTTAATAAACGCCTTGTTCTAAAATTGATATAAAATACGCCGGTTTTTATAATACAAACAAATACAGTTTCATAATTTGATAAGCAAAATCGGGTAAAAGAAGCAGCTCGTGAGAGTGGTTTGGTAGACGCGGGTCTTTAGCCCGCGCGTTTTTTTAATAATTTTTAAAGCAACTGCCGCGCCTTAAAAGGCGCGCCTACCAGTACTTAAATCCAAAACAAACTACCGCGGGCTGAAGACCCGCGTCTACCAAGGCTGAACATAAGAATAAGGCGCAATACATGCCGTGTAGTTAGATGAAAAGGCATTATTTATCTATTAAATAATCCCAAAATAGGCATTTAATCATTATTTATGGGATATGGCTTATTATCTATGGGCTTATGTATGGGCTTTATCTATTTATTGACTTTCCGTCGCATAATCTGTATAATTGTTCAAAGCAATTTTTGCTTTTTTTTGACTTTGTATTTATGTTAATTGCTGTAAATACAGGGAAAAATTTTATTCCAGAACAGTTTGGAGGGATTATTTTACATGGCTGAGATTTCAATAAAGGAAAATGAAAGCTTAGACGACGCAATGAAGCGCTTTAAGAAAAAAGTGCAGGACGCCGGTATTCTTCAGGAAATGAAGAAAAGGGAGTATTACGAACCGCCGTCAGTAAGAAAGAAACAGAAAATGTGGGCTGCCAGCAAAAAACGCAAGAAAAAAAGGCCCATAAAGAAATGAGCTTAAACGAAAAACTGTCAGAAGATTTAAAAGCGTCCATGAAAGCGAAAGACGAAACTAAAACTGCCGTAATAAGGCAGATAAAGACCGCTGTCATGAACGCAGAGATAAAGTTAAAAAAAGAGATGACGGATGACGATATCGTCTCCGTCATCTTTTCTTTATCCAAAGCCCACAACGAATCCATTGAAAGCTTCACAAAAGGCAACAGGCCGGAACTGGCGGAAAAAGAAAAACAGGAACTTGAAATCATAATGGGATACCTTCCCAAGCAGCTTACCGATGATGAATTAAGGGAAATTGTCAAAGAGACAATTACCGCGGTAAACGCGCAGTCAGCCAAGGAAATGGGAAAAGTAATGGGCGCCGTAATGCCAAAGGTAAAAGGCAGGGCAGACGGCACTAAAATAGGTGTTATTGTCAAAGAGTTTCTTAAATAAATTGAAGTTAAGAAAAATTAAAGCCGGTTTTTATCTTCAGAATTCTGTAAGCGCAGCCAAAGCGCTTCTTGGAAAATATCTGGTGCGCAGACAGGGAGCGGTTATTATGGCCGCGAAAATAGTTGAAACCGAAGCGTACAGGGGGAAAAAAGATCCCGGAAGCCACGCGTTTAAAAAAAGAACGCCAAGAAACGAAGTTATGTTTGGTCCACCGGGGCGGGCTTACGTTTACTTCTGTTACGGAAATCACCACCTTTTTAACATAGTCACGGAGCCTGAAGGTATTGCGGCAGCTGTCCTTATCAGGGCGGTAGAACCTGTAAGCGGAATAAAAGAAATGAAGAAGAACAGAAATGCCGAAGGCATAAATCTTACCAACGGGCCGGCAAAGTTTACGCAGGCAATGGCAATAGGAAAAGAACAGAATAAAGCGGATTTGATGAAAAATGAAATATATGTATGCGACGGGCCAAAAGAAAAGTTCAGCGTTGCAGCCAAAAGCAGAATAGGCATAAAGACCGGGCTGAATTTAAAGTGGAGATTTTACATAAAGGGAAACAGTTACGTTTCAAAACCATGACGCGGAGGGACCTATGAAACTTACCGAAATATATAAAGCAGCTGTGGAAACAGGGATAAACAATGACCCACGCGGCGCTGCAGCTGTAAATGCGATATTAAAAGAAACTTCAAAAAAATATTCCGGCTTAAGCCCTGACCGTAAAAAATACTATGATACGCAAAAACTGTATAACCCTTACGCCGATTCCAGGATACTTCACGACGCGGGCAACAATATAAAGACCGTGCTTGTGGGAATAGATATGGAAGTTCCCGAACTGCTTTTAATGGACAGGCTTAATGAAAAAGGGATGAAGATAGACGCGGTTATCGCCCACCACCCCGAAGGGTGCGCCATGGTGAACTTTTATGAGGTAATGTCCATGCAGGCGGATATCTTTAACAGTTTCGGGGTAAACATAGCCGCCTCTGAAGCGCTGCTTGATAAAAGAAAAAAAGAAGTGGGAGAGCGCGTAAGCGCCGGCAACCATTACAGGGTACAGGACGCGGCAAAGCTCCTGAATATATCCATGATGAACATGCACACGCCGGCTGATAATAGCGTTGTAAAGTACCTGCAGAAAAGGTTTGATTCCGAAAAACCAAAAAAAGTATCCGATATTATAGACATGCTGATGGAAGAACCTGAATATAAGGAATACGCGAAAAGGGGCAACGGCCCGGAAATACTTGTAGGCAATAAGGACCGCTCTGTTAAGAAAGTAATGGTGGATATGACAGGCGGCACGGAAGGCCCCAAGGAAATTTATGAAAAAATAGCGGCCGCGGGCGTGGACACAATAGTGGGCATGCATTTTTCGGCTGACCACAAGAAAGAACTTGAAAAAGCAAATTTGAACGTTGTCATAGCCGGGCATATTTCTTCTGACGTGGTTGGAATGAACATTGTGCTGGATGCTATAGAAAAGAAATGCGGAAAGCTTAATGTGGTGGACAGCTCCGGTTTTATAAGGTTTAAACGTAAGTGAAAATAGTAATAGACGCGGACGCGCAGCCCTGCAGGAAAGAAATCATAAAACTTGCCAAAGCGCGCGGAATAAAAGCGGTGTCGGTAATGAGCTTTGCGCACCACACGGAAAAAGAAGACGGCGAAGAGATTATAAATGTTGAAAGCGAGCCTCAGGCGGCGGACATAAAAATAATGAACATAGCGCAGCCGGGCGACATAGCCATAACGCAGGACAGCCCGCTGGCATACGTGCTGCAGGGCAAAGGCGTAATTACGATAAACAGCCGCGGGTTTCTGCTTGACGCGGACACGGCGCGCGGCGCCATGGAAGCCGCGTCAAAAGCAAAAAAGTCGCGCAGAAAGAAAACAGGAAAAATAAGAATTAAAGGGCCGCATGCTTTTACGGATGAGGATAAAAACAGGCTTTTAACCGCTGTAGAAAAGGCAATAACGGGTTCACACATATGATACCGCCCGAAAAGATAGAGGACATAAAAAGCGCAAGCGACATAGTTGAAGTGCTTTCCGAATATCTGGAACTTAAGAAATCCGGGAGCAATTTTAAGGCAAGGTGCCCTTTTCACGGCGAAAAGACCGCGTCGTTTATGGTCAGCCCTGACAAGCAGATATATCACTGCTTTGGCTGCGGCGCCGGCGGAAACGTATTTACGTTCATTCAAAAACAGGAGAACCTGAACTTTGTGGAAGCGGTAAGGCTTCTTGCAAGGCGCTCCGGCATACAGATTGAAGAACAGCAGTACACGGGCGGAAAGTTTGATGAGCGTGAAAAAATAATAGCCATCAATAAAGCAGCTTTGGATTATTTCAGGGAAAACCTGGAAAAAAATCCTGCCGCCAAAGAATATATCAAGGCGCGCGGTATTTCACAGGAAACTGTGGATGAATTTATGCTTGGCTACGCGCCCCCGGGTTCGGGATTATTCGGCCTGTTAAAATCAAAAGGGTATTCAGAAGAACTTATATACAAAGCCTGGATTTGCAAGAAAGGCGACACAGGCGGCGGATATGACGTATTCAGAAACAGGATAATATTTCCCATTCTGAATGTCTACAACGACCCTGTGGCGTTTGGCGCAAGGGTGCTTGATGATTCGCTGCCAAAATACATTAATTCCGCCGAGACACCGGCGTATTCAAAAGGAAAGAACTTATATAATTTAAATAACGCAAGAAAACACGCGGCAGGTTCCGTGAACATTACCGAAGGGTATATGGACGCGATTGCAATGTACACTGCCGGGTTTAAAAATACAGCCGCGTCTTTAGGCACGGCTTTAACGCCCGACCAGGCCAGGCTTTTAAAAAGATACACTCAGAAAGCGTACCTTATCTATGATATGGATGAAGCCGGCAAAGCCGGAGCAGTGCGCGGAGGCGACAATCTTTTTGAAGCGGGAATAGACGCGGGTGTGGTAAGTTTTGAAGGTGCAAAGGACCCTGATGAGTTCATCAAAAAGTTCGGAGCTGAAGAATTCAAAAAACGAATTGATTCAGCCGTTCCGTTTTTTGATTTCAGGGTACAGCGCCTGATAGAAGCGGGTGATATAAAAAATCCTTATTATAAGGAAACGGCAGCAAGGGAGATTGCCTCCCTAATCGCGAAAGCCGACAGCCCCGTTATCAGGCGGGAGTGCGTAAAGCGCGCTTCTTTGCTTTTTGACATTCCGGAAGGTATAATTGATAGATATGTTTCCGGAAAAGAAAAACAGGAACCGGAAATAATTAAGGCGCCGGAAGAAAAAAAACCGGCGGGAATGAAAGAGAAAGGAAGAGAATCAGCGGAGCGGCTGTTGACCGTTTACGCGCTTTGCGCCTTTGAGCGCGACGATCGTGATGTCCTTTTAAGGCATCTGACAAACAAGCGCGAACTGTTAGGCATCGCACACGATGATTTTTTAAACGCTCTTTATTCCGCGGTATTAAAAAAGACGGAAGAGCTTTATGCTTTGGGTGAAAAAAACGTGATGTCGCGCCTGCAGATTGATTTCGGGCAGGACAATGACGCCATTGCTTTTATCTCTGAAGCGTTAAGCCGCGATACCGCAAAGTCGGCCACAGAAGACATTAAGAATATGATGGACGACTGTTTAGCCAGGATTCTTGGCGACAAGGTAACGGTAAAGTTGGCCGAACTGCAGGCAAAGATAAAGCAGGCAGAGCTGGAAAAAGATTTTGATAGGGTAACGCAGTATATAAAGGAAAAGCAGGAAATTCAGAACATACTAAGCCAAAGAGGTGAACATCTTGAGTAAGAATTTAAAGAATATGCCGGCAGTACAGGAACTGATAAAAAAAGGAAAAGAAAAAGGTTTCTTAACTTATGAAGAGTTAAACGATTCGCTTCCCAATGATTTTACGTCTGTTGAAGACATTGATAACATGCTTAATATCATGGAAGAGTTTGACATAGAAATAAAGGAAGACGGCAAGCAGCCGGTTAACGCGGAAAAACCTGCGGAAAAAGCGGAAGATGTGGACTATCTTGAAGCTGACACGGACGGTTTTTCGGCTGACCCCGTGCAGATGTACCTTCACGAGATGGGAAAGGTGCCGCTTTTAGAGCGCCGTGAGGACGAAGTCAGGATAGCAAAGAAAATAGAGACAGCGGAAATAAACGTAAAGAATATTATATTTGACACAAAGATAGGGTATGACGAAATAAAGAAGCTTGACGATGACCTTCATTCAGGCACGATAAAAATAGTTGATATAATCAAGACAAAGCTTGAAGGGGAAATCCCGCCGTCGGTGGAAAGCAGGCTTATAGACCGTTTCAGCAAGTATATTAAAAGCGCGGATAAAAAAGAAAAAGAAGCGGCAAAAGTAAAAGCAGCGCTTCAAAAGAAGGGGTTAACCCCGGCCAGAAAAGAAAAACTTGAAAAAGTACGCGACAGGCATATCCGTAAAAAACTTGATGATCTGCACATGCTTAAGCTTAATAACGAGCAGATTAACCTTATTGCCAAAAAGATAATGGGTATTGTGGGAAAAATAAACAAGGATGAACGCGACCTGCTTGTATATGAAAAGAAGTACGGCAAGACAGCGGAAGAATTTGTTTCGCTTGGCAGGGGCGGAAAACAGCTTAATGAATTTTTAAAAAAGAAAAGAATGAACAAGGCAAGGTTCACGGATGTTTTAAAAGAAGTAAAGGATATAAAAAACAGCATTAAACGGGAAGAAGATTTTGTAGGGATGAAAAAGGAAGATTTAAAGTCCATTGCCTACAAGATAAAAAAGAATATGCTTGAAGCGCGCATAACAAGAAAAGAACTTGTTGTGGCCAATTTAAGGCTTGTTGTATCCATCGCAAAAAAGTATATCAATAAAGGGCTGTCTTTCCTTGATCTTATTCAGGAAGGAAATATTGGGCTAATGCGCGCTGTAGAGCGGTTTGAATACAAGCGCGGCTATAAGTTCTCCACTTACGCCACATGGTGGATAAGGCAGGCAATTACAAGGGCTATCGCGGATCAGGCGCGCACAATCCGCATACCAGTGCACATGATAGAGACCATAAATAAACTAAATAAAGTGGCGCGCCAGTTTGTGCAGCAGTATGGCCGCGAACCAAAGCCGGAAGAAATAGCAAAAAAAATGGGTATGTCCGCGGAAAAAGTGCGTTCTGTGCTTAAAATATCACAGCACCCTATTTCGCTTGAAACACCCATAGGCGAGGAAAAAGATTCTCACCTTGGCGATTTCATTGAAGATAAAGACGCAATATCGCCGGCAGCAGCGGCGGTTAACGTACTGTTAAAAGAACAGATTGAAAAAGTGCTGCATACATTAAAGGAAAGGGAAGCGGAAGTCCTGCGCCTGCGTTTTGGAATAGGCGACGGAGTGCCGCACACCCTTGAAGAAGTGGGAAAAATATTCAAGGTTACGCGCGAACGCGTAAGGCAGATAGAGGCAAAAGCGTTAAGAAAATTAAGGCACCCTGCAAGGGCAAAAAACTTAAAAGGGTTCATGGACTAAAAAAAATAGCGTATTAAACATATAAGCAGTTAAGCAATTAAGATAAGCAAAGAAAAATATGAAAAGCAGCAGTGTTCTCGCTATAGCTTAAATGCTTAATTCGTTAAAGCGCTATTTTTTAAACGGAGCATAATGGAAAAAAACCGTAAAATCAGGATAGGCGTGATTAAAGCAGACGGAATCGGAGACGCAGTACTTGCGTCTCCGTTTTTTTTCGGTTTAAGGCAGCACTATAAACACGCGCACATTACCGCTTTTTTAAGCCCCGCGGGCAAAGAAGCGCTTGAAGGGCTTGGGTTGTTTGATAAAATAGAGGTAATAAATCCATTATGGCTGTCATATGAAAAGAAATCACTGTTTGAAAGGTGGGGTTCTGCTTTATCTGTTTTAAAACATGTAAACAAACACCATTTTGACACGCTTATTTCGCTTAGGTGGCAGGACAGGTTAAGCTCCTTAATACTGTCATTTTCAAATGCCCGCGATAAATACGGGTATGATGTAAACGGGGCGGGTTTTGGCATTAACAGAAAAATGGCATCTCCCAAAAGAAACATTCATGAAACTGAAAAACATATTTTATTTTTGCAGCGTATTACCGGAAAAAAATACCCGGTAAAACTTGGTTTTGCGCTGTCAAAACAGAGCGAAGAAAATATCACAAGGCTTTTAAAAAAAGGCGAAGTGGAAAAATTCGCCGTATTGCACCCGGTTTCCGGCCATTCTTCAAAGGACTGGGGGATTGATAATTACAGAAACCTTGCGGCCATGCTTGCAAAAAAAATCAACGTGGTGGTGGTGGGCAATAAAACAGACGGCGATATAATGTCAATTAAAGGCAAAAATATAGTCAACCTTTCGGGAATAATAACAGTAAGGGAGATGGGTTCGCTTATAAAGCGCGCGCAGATAGTGATAGGCAATGACTCCGCGGCTGTGCATATTGCATCCGCTTTTAACGTGAAATCACTTACCGTTTTTTCCGGCGCGGCGGATTATAAAGAGTGGGGTGCTTTGGGTAAAAATTCATACATAGTCACAAAAGACGTGCCGTGCGCTAAGTGCCAGCAGGCAGAATGCGACAGGGGAAAGATATGCCTTGAAATTCCCCCGGAATTCATCCATTCTATTGCGGACAGGATATTAAAAAACAAACAGAAACACAATATAATACAGTATGTAAAAGAGGACGAACTGTTTTAGGCAGCAGGAAAATGACATGAGAGGCAATCATGAAAAAAATTACAAAAATTCAAAAAGACCTGTATGACGGCAAAGACAAAGAATACAGGCCTATATATGAAGATAAAAAGTTTTTTATTGAATATATGAAATCCCACGTTGCTGACGCGCGTGATAACAGGATGCTGGGCGTAAGTTTTAAAGCCGCCCGTAATATTAAAGAACTTGAAAAACTTGAATTAAAGCCGGGTATGAAAGTTTTGGACGCGGGGTGCGGCCCCGGAGTCCTTATTAATCAGCTGGAAGCAATGTACAAAATAAAAGGGTATGGCTGTGACCTGTCCAAACTTGCGCTTCAGCGCGCCAAAGAAGCGGGTTCAAAAAAAATAACTTACAAAAATTCCGTGCTTGAAAAAATGCCTTTTGATAAAAACTATTTTGATGCCGTTGTTTCTTTTGATGTACTGGAACATGTGGAAAGCAAGGAAAAGGTTTTATCAGAAATGGTTAGGGTATTAAAACCCGGAGGAAAACTTTTAATTTATGCAATTTCCAAAAGGGATATATTCACATGGCACTGGTTCCTGCGTTTAATTACCTTTGGAAAACTTGGACAGGATACCGAAGGCGGCCATTTCAGGGAGCAGTTTGCCGAGCCATACAAAACAGCACATGCCGTATATAAACTTGGCTGCCCTGATGTTAAAATAGGGTTTCTTCACTCTTTTTTTACGTTGCTTGCGGATGAGTTATTGTTTAAAATGGTGAGGAATAAAATGAAAGGTAATAATGTTAAAAAAACGCCTGTGGATACAGCGGGCGGAAAAAAGAAGGCGGTATACCGTTTTTTTTACATACTGCGGCCGGTAATGGAATTTCTGGAGCTGCCGTGGAAACTTTTCGGGTTAAGCAACGGTTTTTTTGTTGGTGCGCGTAAAAAGCGGTAATTTTTTAGAAAATTTAAATGACAAGCGGAGGGCTTTTTGGAAGACAAAAAAAAGCAGTGGGAAGAGACGCAGTTAAAATGGGATGATAAGGATTTTCTAAAATATAAAGCCAATGCCCTTATGAAAAAAAGGTGGGTAAGGCTTAATAAAAAAATATGCCGTATTATTGCTGATGAAGTTGTGGAACAGAACGGATATATCACAATGCTGGATATCGGGGCGGGCAGGGGAGAGTTTTTTGGGGAAGTAAAGGATATTGTTAAAAGGTATGTGGGTATAGAACCTTCTGAAGCTATGCTTGAATTTGACATAAATGAAGAAGAATACCAGCTTAAAAGGGGTACAGGGGAAGAAATAACATATAAAGATGAATTTGACGCGGTTCTTATAAAAGAGGTGCTTGACCACTGTTATGAGCCGCAGACAGTGATAAAAAACGCTTATACCGCGCTTAATACAGGCGGCTCCCTTATAGTCACTTTAACCAATAAAAATTCTTATTATAAGGCATTATTTAAGAAAAAGGCAAAGCAGCTGGAAGAAGAACACAAAGACCACCTGTTTAACTTCAGCCCGGATGAAACGGCTGAACTTTTTAAAAACGCCGGTTTTCAGTCTGTTAAAATAATAAACACCAATTATTTAAGGCTGCCGTATGGCCTTGAAGACGCGCTTGGCAAAATGCCGCAGGGTTTTGTGTTTGGGCTTCTTAACCTGACAGATGCTGTAGGTTCGCTTTTGCTAAATAAAAAAGGCGGAAGTTTCATAGTGACGGGAAAGAAATGAAAACCAACAGGGATTTTATTATATGCGCATAGGGATAGACGCCAGAATAATGTACAGGCGGGGAGTGGGCCGCTATATTGCAAACCTGTTCAGCCATCTGCTTGCCGAAGACAGGGAAAATCATTATTTTATTTACCTTGACCGTAATACCGTGCTGGCCGACCTTATCACCGCAAAAAACTGCGTCATCCGCAGATTAAACACAACTAACGCATTTATGTATGAACAGTTTCACCTGCCTCTTGCCGCGGCAAAAGATAAAATAGACGTTCTGCACGGCACGGACAACACAATCCCATATATGATGCCGCTGTTTCGTGGCAAAAAAGTGGTGACCATTCACGATACAATGTTCATAAGGCCCATAACAAAAGCCATTTTAAAACCCAGTTTAAAACAGAGGCTGGTGGATATTTACAATAAGATTTCAATACCCATATCCGGAAAGACGGCGGATAAGGTGATAACCGTATCTGAGTATTCAAAAAACGACATAATAAAGCACGCGGGTGTTAAAGCAGAAAAGATTGCGGTAATAAAAGAAGGCGTTGATAAAAAATATAAAATAGTAAATGACAAAAACAGAAGCGAAAAAGTAAAAGCAAAATATAAAATTACCAAGCCTTATGTAATGATAAGCGCTGCCGCGGATTTAAGAAAAAATACCGAACGCGCGCTTCACGCTTTTAACCTTTTTAATAACATATGCGAGTATAAATACCAGCTGGTTATCACGTCCATAGGGAAAAAAGAACTTCAGACCACAAATATAGAAAAAGTAATAAAGGAAAAGAATCTTGAAAAATATGTAATCATAACTGAATATGTCGGGGATGATGACATGGTAATGCTGTATAATAACGCTTTATTTTTCTTTTTTCCGTCGATGTGGGAAGGGTTTGGCCTGCAGGTGCTTGAAGCTTTCGCGTGCGGCCTGCCTGTAATTACATCCGACAACACCTCTTTAAAAGAGGTGGCGGGGGATGCGGCCATGTTCATTGACCCTTTTTCCGCCGAAGACATGGTAAGGGCAATGACAGAACTGGAAAAAAGCGAGGCAAAAAGAAAAGCGTTAACGGAACTTGGACTTGAAAGGGTAAAAACTTTTTCCTGGAAAGAAACAGCACAGGAGACATTAAAAATATACCTATCAGCGGTGAAAAATGAAACTGAACATTAACGCAAACAGCGGGCTGTATCTTGTGCTTTTATTTCTGGCAGGGACGGCTTTAAGGGTAATCGGCATTTCAGGCCAAAGCATAGGGCCGGATGAATTTATAACCGCGCGTTTCGCGGCAGATTCAAATTTAATTACGGTTTTCTGGAACAGTTTCGCGTCACAGCCGCATCCGCCTCTGTTTTACATGATGCAGCATATTACCTGTAATATTTTCGGGTACTCGGAAACATCATTAAGGCTGCTGCCGCTTTTATTTTCAATTGCCTCAATGCTTGTGTTTTACCGCCTTGTGCGCGCGTTTTTCAGCGAGACAATAAGCCTTACAGCTTTCTTTCTGTTTGCTTTAAACCCGTACCTTGTTTATTACTCGCAGGAAGCCGCGGTTTTCAGTATGTTTTTATTTGTTTCCCTTCTTCTGACATATTATTTTCTGATGTCGGTAAAGTACAACAGTTTTCTGCTGAAACCTTTTGTCTTATGGTCGGTAGTGGGAATATATACCCACAGCCTTACCGCTGTGCTTCTTATTATTTTTAACCTGCTTATTTTCATAAAATACAGGGATGAAATCAGGATAAACCTGTGGATAAAGGCGCAGGTGATAATACTTATCCTTATTCTGCCGGCATTGCCTTTTCTTTTAAAGGGTGTTTCAGGGGTGGTTTTAAAGGCAAATACCCTGCTGGCGCCGTTTATAGCGCTTAAGGATTATCTGTTTGGCTTTACGGCTGATTTTAATTTTATTTCCGGAATAGGTTTTGCGGGAGTCCTTTACCTTATTATAATGGCGGTTTTCACATACAGGCATAAGAACATGAAAATTATTTCGGTTATCTCCTGGGTTACTCTTCTTTATTTTGTCATACCGTGGCTGGCAGCTGCTTTTGGCAGGTTCATATATCCGGAAAGCGGGCTTATCCTTTTATGCGCGCTTGTACTTGTGCTTTTAGCAATAGGCATATCTTATTTATCAAGAGAAGGCATTATACTGGCGCTGTCGGTGATGTTCATATTTTATGGCGTGGCTTTTTATAATTATTACGGAAATGAAAAATACAGGAAGATTGATTATAAAAAACAGTATTCTGAATTTGTTAAAGACGCAAAAGAAGGCGCGTTTGTCGTTCACAGCAGCATAAATTCCTATTCTGCCTTTGAATTTTATAACAGGGTTAAACACAGAAGTAATTTTGAAAACAGGTACATAGGCAAAGTAACTGAAACAAAGAAAAAAGGGTTAAGATATAACATAAGGGTAAAATGGGAAAAGTTCAGGGACGAAATTCTGGTAAAAAAGTTTAAACTTGAAATACGCGGCGGGGAAGACAAAAACCTTATAACAGAAAATGAACTTGCCGGTATTATCAGAAATTACAGGGAAGTGTGGTTTGTAAATGATGACAGTATCGGAATCAAACAGCCGTGGCTGCCCGCAGGCAGTGTGTGGCATTCCAAAAATAAATTTGAATCACCTTTAAACGCGGAAGAAATTAAATGGGTTAAAGACCGGTTTAATATAAAAGAGACAAAAAAGTATTACGGCACTGTAATATATAAAATGGAGCGCAGATGGCAATAGCGGCAAACCTGATATTTGCCGGGGGGTTTATATTTTTAGGTTTATTGTACGCAATACCGGATATTTACTTCACATCTCCTTTTATGTAAGGTTTTATTAATAAATGACAGGGGTGAGAAATGATATATGCATTTAGAGAGTTTTTTTACTACTTTAAAAGGTTAATCAGCAATTATAAAGGGAAAGAAAGGGTTGTAATGGCATCAACTTATACCGGGCTGTTCTTAAAATACATATTTTTTGTTAAACTTCTGCGGTTGAAAATTTTAAAAACCAAATTTCTTGGATTTAAAGTTAATTTTTTTGAGTTTTATACATTTTATGGATTATTTGAAGAAATATTTCTTACAAAACAGTATTATTTTGAAACCCAAGAGGCTGCTCCAAAAATACTTGACTGCGGCAGCAATATGGGGATGTCTGTTCTATACTTCAAATACCTGTATAAAAACGCGAAAATAACTGCATTTGAACCTGATCCGGAAACATTCAGACTGCTTAAAGAAAATGTAGAAATAAATGGCATTAATAATGCAACAATTGTAAATGCCGCTTTATATGACAGTGAAAAGACAATTGATTTTTATATTCCTGATAAAAATAAAGGCAGTCTGCAGATGAGTATATCGGAAAACAGAAACAGCAAAGGCAATAAATTGCCTGTAAAAACCGCAATGCTTTCTTCGTATATAAATGAAAAAATTGATTTTTTAAAAATGGATATTGAAGGCGCTGAAGATGCTGTGATGAATGAAATTACAGCGAGTAAAAAGATAAATGAAATTAAAGAGATGGTGATAGAAATACACCATAATATTGATATGAGCAAAGAAATAACATCTGTGATACTTGATCAGGCGGTTAAAGCCGGTTTTAAGTATCAGATAAGCACCAATATACTGCCTGTTTTTAAAAAAAATACATTTCAGGACATTTTGCTTTACGCATATAGGAATACAGAAAAGTAACAGTATTTAATTTAGCTTGCATCGCATTGACGTAAACCTATTAATCTTATATAATCTTGTTAGGTTCATATAACAAATAAAGGGTGGTTTAAATGGAAAATAAGCTGTCTGCCGCCATGGCGGATTATTTAAAGATAATATACCTGCTTGAAAAGGAAAAAAAGGTAGCCAGGGTTTCGGATATTGGGCGTAAAATGGAAGTGAGAAAAGCAAGCGTGGTATCCGCCGTCAACTACCTTAAAAGGGCGGAGCTTATTCAGCACGAGCGCTACGGGTTTATCACCCTGACCCCGCGCGGTAAACAGGCGGCAGAAGCCATAAACCGCAAATATGAAATACTATTGGACTTCCTTCAAAACACTGTAAAAACAGGTGAAAACAGGGCAAAAGAAGAAGCCTCCAAAATACAGCACTTAATAAGCGCTGAAAGCACGGATAAAATACAGCTGCTTGTAAATACGCTTAATAAAAGTTCAAAAGTAATTAAGGTAAAGCCAAAGTCAAAGGGTAAGACAAAAAAACGCGCCTAAATAATAAAATTATAAAAAGCTGAGAGGGATAAAATGAATAAAAAAGCTTTTATTACGGGCATTACGGGGCAGGATGGTTCTTATCTTACGGAATTTCTTATTTCCAAGGGTTATGAAGTTCATGGAATTATGAGGCGTTCAAGCGCGTTTAACACGGAAAGAATTGACCACCTTATGGACAATAAAGAAATAATGAATAATAAACTTTTTATGTATTACGGTGATTTGGCTGATGGAACAAACCTTTCCCGCCTGCTTGAAAAAATAAAACCGGATGAAATATATAACCTGGGAGCGCAAAGCCACGTAAGGGTCAGTTTTGATATTCCTGTTTATACAGGCGATATTACAGGAATGGGTACCACAAGGCTTCTTGAAGCCGTAAGGGAAACGCAGATAGAGACAAAATTTTATCAGGCGTCTTCAAGCGAATTGTACGGCCTTGCCCAGGAGGTTCCTCAGAAAGAGACCACGCCCTTTTATCCGCGCAGCCCGTATGGCGCCGCAAAATTGTACGCTTACTGGATGGCGGTAAATTACAGGGAAAGTTATAATATGTTTGCGTGTAATGGAATATTGTTCAACCATGAAAGCCCCAGAAGGGGCGGTACCTTTGTCACCAAGAAAATAACAAGGGCACTGGCAAATATTGCAGCCAAAAAACAGGATAAATTATTTTTAGGCAACCTTGATGCCAAAAGGGACTGGGGTTACGCGAAAGATTATGTTGAAGCCATGTGGCTTATGCTGCAGCAGGATAAACCGGATGATTATGTAATAGCAACCGGGGAAACCCATTCGGTTAAAGAATTTTTGCAGGAAGCTTTTTCATATGCCGGGCTTGACTGGAATAAATATGTTGAAATAGACCCGCGTTATTTCCGTCCGGCTGAAGTGGACCTTCTGATAGGCGATGCTACAAAAGCTAAAGAAAAGCTTGGATGGGTTCCAAAAACAAATTTTAAGGAACTTGTGAAAATTATGGTGGATGCCGATTTAAAGGAAGCCGGTGTAAATAAATAACAGGAGCCATATAATGATACACGTAGGAGACATGAAAATAGGGCCGGAAGAAAAAGCCGCGATAAACGCGGTTCTGGATTCAGGGCATATTTCCGAAGGCAAAAATGTAAAACAGTTTGAACGAGAATTCGCCGAAAAAATAGGCGTACGCCACGGCATAGCGGTATCGTCAGGCACATCGGCGCTTGTAGCCGGGCTGCTTGCCCTGATTTATTCGGGTAAAATAAAAAAAGGCAGCAGTGTTATTACAACCCCCGTCACGTATATCTCCACGGTAAGCGCTATTGTGCTTGCCGGGTTAAAGCCTGTTTTTGCGGATATTGAACCCGGCACGCTTAACATTGGGCCCGGTCAGATAGAAGAAGCGATAAAACGTGAAGGCGCGGACAAGTGTTCGCTTATACTTCCGGTGCACCTTATGGGATACCCATGCGACATGATTAAAATAAATGAAGTCGCGGCTAAATATGGCCTGCTTATTTTTGAAGACGCGGCGCAGGCACACGGTACAAAGATAAACGGCGTAAACGTGGGTAACTTTTCCATTCTCGCGGATTATTCATTCTATATAGCCCACAATATTCAGGTGGGCGAGATGGGCGCGGTGACAACCAATGATATGGCTCTTGCGCGCCTGGTAAGGCAGATAAAGGCAAATGGCAGGGTCTGCGACTGCCTTGTATGTACCAGGAATGACGGCATATGCCCGCACGAACCGGAAGATGAACGCGATATGGACCCAAGGTTCACGCATAATCTGATCGGGTATAATTTCAAAACAATGGAATTTACTGCCGCGCTGGGGCTTTTGCAGTTAAAGCGTTTTGATGAAATAATGGAAAAACGCAGGCAGAATATTGCGGCGATAAACAAAGCGCTTAAAAAATATGAAGATATATTCAGGCTGCCGGAATACATGGAAAATGTAAGCTATCTGGCTTATCCTTTGGTTATAAAAAAATCAGCCAAAATCAGCAGGCGTGACCTGCGTATAAAACTTGCAAAAAATAATGTGGAAAGCCGCCCGCTGTTTGGGTGCATCCCGACACAGCAGCCTGCTTATTCCTATCTGAAAGACGAATATGCGGGAAAATTACCGGAGGCCGAATTTATAGGGACTAATGGTTTTTACATCGGCTGCCACCAGTATATAGAAAAAGAGGATATCAAAATAATAGAAGCGGCGTTTGACGCGGCTTTAAAATAACGGGGGCAGATATGTCTTCATTCTGGAAGGATAAAAAAGTAACAGTCACCGGCGGCGGGGGTTTTATCGGGTCACATTTATGTGAAGCTTTGTGTGAAGCTGGCGCTATAGTGACATCAGCGGATATAAATGAAGGGCATATAGGGCAAAGCGTGCATAAAAATAAAATCAGGTTTTTAAAGACAGACCTTTTTGACTATAAGCAGGTTATTGAAAATTTTAAAGGGCAGGATATGGTAATGCACTTAGCGGCCAGGGTAGGCGGAATTGAATACAATATGAAATATATGGCTGAAGTTTACGCGGATAATCTGCTTATGCTGTCCGCGGTTACAAAATCCATAATAGAAAACAATATAAAAGAAGCGCTTTTTGTAAGCTCCGCTTGCGTTTATCCGCATGATGCCATAATCCCCACGCCGGAAACAGAAGGTTTTCGTTCTGACCCGGAAGAAACAAACGAAGGCTATGGCTGGGCAAAACGCGCGCTTGAACTTTCCGCTAAGTACCTTAAAAAGTATAAGGGAATAAATGTGGCTGTGGTCAGGCCGTATAACGCCTACGGGCCGCGTGATAAATTTGACCCAAAGCATTCGCATGTTGTTGCCGCGCTTATTAATAAAGTGTACGGCGCGGCTGACGGCACAATACAGGTGTGGGGAAGCGGCAATCAGACAAGGGCTCTTTTATATGTAAAAGACGCTGTTAAAGGCATGATGCTTGCTGCCGAAAAATATCCGGAAGCTGACCCCGTAAACCTTGGCAATGACAGGGAATACACAATAAGAGAAGTGGCAGAAACAATAATTAAAATATCGGGGCTTAATGTGAAGATTGTTTATGATACTTCAAGGCCGGAAGGTTATGAGAGAAGAAGTTCTCTTAATCAAAAGGCAAAGGACAAAATTGCTTTTGAAACCGAATATACCCTTGAACAGGGGCTGAAAGAGACCATGGAGTACTATAAAAATTTCATAATTAACAGTCAAAAAAAATAATTTTTTCAATACGGCAGATTGCGTGACACTATAAACGGAAAAGTAAGAAAAAGTATTATCTTTTTACTGATATAGTTTTGGACGCAGAACAGTCCTGCAGGTTTAAAGCATTGACATATCCGTGATTTTTCCTTGAAAGACAGCCATAGAAGTGGTAAAATTTAAAAAAAAATGGGAGGTTTAAATGAAAAAAATCATTCTTGTTTTGTTTGTTTTAGTTTTTGCTTCATCTTTAATTGCAAATGATAAATTAATTAAGATTTTCAGTCAGGCAGAGCAGACAGGTAATGTAATGGATTTAATGAAGGATAAAGAGTACAGGGATGCTGTTGATGACGGCGGAAGGACAGCCCTTATGTATGCTACATCAAAAGGCCAGGTAAAAATTGTAAATGCAATTCTTAAAGCGCTTGTTGCTTATAAAGGGGATATAAATGTTCTGGATAAAGACGGAAGAAGCGCGCTTTATTATGCCGTAGCCGACGGCAATGCTGACATTGTTAAAAGCCTTATAGCCAACGGAGCAGAAGTTAATATAGTTGATAAAGAAGGAATAACGCCTCTTCTTTATGCCGCGTTTAAAAAACACAAGAATGTTTTCCCTCTATTAATAGAAGCAGGTGCTGATTTAAATGCAAAAGAAAAGAACCAGGGAAATACAGCCTTAATTACTGCGCTTGCAACCGGAAAGGGAGACGGCAAGATAGGCCTGATGCTTGTTGAAGCCGGTGCTGACGTGACAATAAAAAATTCGCAGGGAATAGATGCTTTTTTAGCAGCTGCATGGAAAGGCAAAATAGATGTTTTGAATGCCATAATTGAAGGCGATAAAAAAAGAAAAGTGAAAGTCGCCAATCCAAATGCAAAAGATAAACAGGGTAATTCAGTTCTTATTTATGCGGTTCAGTCAAAAAAAATAGACGTGGTTAAAACTATTCTTGATATGGGCGCTGATCCCACTTATAAGGACAGTAACGGAAAAATAGCCAGGTCATACGCGAATCATTTGAAATTGTGGGATATTAAGGAAATGCTTGTTCAGGCGGAAGCTGACTGGGCAAAAAAGAATAAGTAAATACAGTTATTAAGTAAAAAAGGACGGCTTATTATAAGCCGTCCTTTTTTTATTGTTTGATTTATATTAAAATGTGTAATAATCTGTCAGATAAGGTTATTTTATCAATAAAAATAATTACAGCCGTAAAATGGAGCGACTGCATGAAAACATGGTACATGATACCCGTCAGAGGCGGTTCTAAAGATGTTTTAAGAAAGAATGCCAGGAATCTTGGAGGCAAACCCCTTTTGGCGTATGTTCTGGAAACTATTTTGAAAGTTGAAAATAAAAAACAGGTTGTTGTTGTTACTGATGATGCAGAACTGAGTGAAATTGCCCGCGGTTATGAAGTTAATATTGTAATGGAAGAAAAAACAACAGGCAAGGCAACCCTTGATAATGTGGCTTATAATACACTCAGTGAACTTTATAAATTAGGGGCAAAAGGGGATGATTATTTTTTTACTGTCCAGGCAACCTGCCCTTTTTTAAAGACCGAAACCATAATTAAAGCAAAAAAGCTTATAAAAAATAATGGTTCAATTTTGACAGCTGTGGATGACAGGTTTTTGTCATGGAAAATGAACAGCAAAGGGGAGCTGATTCCGGCGTATAAAAAAAGGGTAAACAGGCAGGAACTGCCTGCCAATTACATTGAATCAGGCGCAATTATAGGAGCCAGGGTAAAAGATATTCAAAAACATAAAACAAGAATAATAAAACCGGTTGCTGTTATTTCGGTTGATAAAGTTGAAGGCATGGATATCGATGATTATATAGACTGGTACGCGGCAGAGTATATAGTAAAAAGGAAAAGAATACTTATAAAAGCGGATTCAAGCCTGAAAATTGGCATGGGCCATCTGTACAGAAGTTCCGCAATTGCTTATGAACTTTCAGAACATGAAACGTATATTGTTTCAAATATTTATGGAAATAAAAAATTAAGCAGCTCTTTTTTTAAGGATATGCCCCATAATTTTATAGGCGTAAAAAGTGATTCTGAATTTGTAAAACTTTCCCAAAGAATGAAGCCGGACATAATTATTCTTGATCAGCTTGATACACGGTATGATTATGTAAAGCGGTTGAAGTCCACGGGTGCGGTTGTTATAACACTGGAGGATATGGGGCCCGGGGCTAAAATTGCGGATCTTCTTATAAGCGACCTGTATAAAAACCCGGAAGTGGAAGACGCCAAACAACTGACAGGAGTCCAAAATGCTTTTTTACACCCCTCATTTACTTGGGTTAATCCGGATAAGAAAATAAATAAATCTGTTGATAATATTCTGCTGCTTTTTGGAGGGACAGATCCTTCAAATCTTACAATAAAAGCCTTAAACGCGCTTAAAGCAATTAAATATAAGGGGTTTGTCAGGGCAGTACAGGGACTTGGCAGAAAAAACAGAAAGATAGATTTAAATGAATACGGTTTAAAAGGCGAAGTGCTTACCAATGTAAAATATATGCCAAAAATAATGAAAGAAGCGGATATTGCGCTTTCAAGCGCCGGAAGGACAATAACGGAACTTATGACGCTGGGAACTCCCGTGTTATGTATGTGTCAGAATAAAAAGGAAACCACGCACACGCACGCAAAAAAAGAATGCGGGGTAATAAATCTGGGGTTAGGCGCGGATATCAGCGATAAGAAATTATCTGAAGAGATAAATAAACTGATACAAAACTATGAATTAAGGAAAAAACTTCATTTTTACGCCAAAACAACGGTCAAAGGCCGGACAAACAGGGAAATAGTCAGAAAAATATCCAATATAATAAAAGTTGAATTATAAATCCGTGATTTTATCGGCCGGCTGCGCGTAATAATCTGAAATATTTGCCGCTAATCCGGCTGTGTTTATTTTTAAAGCCAGTTCTTCCGGTGTTTTTACAAGAATGGCGTCTTTTTTTTCAATAACCGGCGCCATATATTCGGATCCTGCCATGTCAATAAGTATAATTTTTGTATTAAGCACCATTCCTTCAAAAAGGGTGGTTGAGAAGACCCCCGCCTGATATTCTGACATTGCCAGAAGTTCAAATATGTTGTATTTTTTTTCTGTTAATGAAAAATTCTTTAAAGTATTTTCTGAAAAAAGTTTTTCATAATCATTGTAATTTTCACTTGGATGCGGGTTAAATTTGATGTTATAAGAAGGCAGTATTTTCGCGGTTTGAAGGGCAAAATTGAAAAGTTTTTCTCCAATAACGCCCTGAGAAACAAAAAGGACGGAGTTTTTTTCTTTTTGTGCGCTGTATTTTTTACCCGGTTCAAGGATAAAAGGGGCGCCTAAAACCGCTGTTTTTGTATTTGAAGGAAGGGGTGTTGATTCATACCAGTATTTTCCAAAACACAAAAGCTTGTCCGGCATGTAGTGTATATTTCCTTTGTCAGGATAACTGTAACCAAGGTGATATTTTGTAATTATACCGTGCTGAAGTTCTATGACTTCTGTATTAACGCTTTTAGCCGCGGCTATCAGAGGGGTATTAACATACCCCACGACCACATAAAGTTTTTTAACTTTTTTTTGCCTGAGAAATTTACGATATACGGCGAGAAGAAATTTAAAGTTGATTATGTTGTATTTAATAAGCGGTAAAAGGTCAAGGCGGACAGCGTATTCGGAATATATTTCCTGTTCTATGTTTTTAATTACTTCCAAATCGGCAGGGGAAAGCGAAATATATTTTTTATTGATAACCGCCCATATATGCGCGGCTTTTTTATATGGATCAAATGTAACGTAATCATTTTCAGGAGAACCCATAACATCAAATATGTAAATGTCCTTGTTAATTCTCTTAAATTCTTTTAGAAGTGAAGAAGAATATATGTCCTGCCGGGATATTTTTCTTGGATGAAGAAGGACAGCAGTGTCTGTGTTTTTTGTTTTTAAGAAAGGGTTATTAAATACAAAATAATAAAATTCTGTCAATAATTTTAAAGCCCTTCCCATAATTGTTTTCTTGCGAGGGGGAGCAGGAGGGGTAAAAAGGCCTATTTTGGCGGTTAATTTATAATATACGTCTATTCTTAAAGCCTGCCAGATATAAATTCCGTTAATGCTGCGGTTTAAAAGGTTATATTTTTTTTCTATGTTCCAGAAAAAACCGCATACATCATTAACGGAATGGTTTTTTCCCATTTATTTAACCCTTTTTAAAAAGAAAAGCCACGGCATCGGAAATCTGGAATTACTGAATATAAAGAGCAAAATAAACATAAGAAAAAATGCCGCCGCTGTCGCCTGTGCGGCGCCTATCATTCCGTAATACTTAACCAGGATAATGGTAAGTATTACATTGAAAACACCTGATATTACCGAAATTACGGAATAGATGTAAGTTATTCCAAGATAAGTCATATATGGAAAGATTGCTATGTAAAGCCCTCTAAAAAACGCCGCTAAAGCGGCCCAATAAAGGACAGGCACCGCTGAATGGTATTTTGGATCTATGAAGAAATTAATATAAAGGCTGCCTCCGGCACAGACCGCGATAAAAGCGGCCGTTAATACCGCAATAAAAATGTATGTATTTTTTACTATAAGAATTTTTATTTCTTCGGATATTTCCGTAAGCTTTTCATATATCCAGGGGCCCCAATTTTTGTTAAAGGCTTCAATAAAAATATTAACAGTCATTCCAAGGGCATATCCAACGGAATATATACCCACTATTTCCGTGGTGGTCATTTTTACAAGAATAAGGCGGTCGCTCATCGCGATTATTGAAGCGGCAGCCGCGTGAGGAAGCAGAGGTATTCCTATTTTTACAGCTGATTTTACCGCTTCTTTGGAAAATTTAAAAATAAGAAAACCATTTTTTCTGAAATATATAAGCGAAAATACGGTTATTAAAAAGGCGGATAAGACAGAACCGGCAAGCATGCCTTCCCATTTCATAATATCCGATATAATCAGCGCGACCGCGATTGTCCAAAGAATCAGGGTGCCGCTTAATTCAAAAACAGCGTAAAGAAGGGGTTTCTTTTCATATCTTAATATAGTGGTAAAATATTCGGAAATGCATGTTAAAAAGGCCAATAAAGGAATCAGGTATATACGGTAGTCCAGAAAAAAGTTTTTATAAAACAATGAAAATATTAAAGAAAGAAGAAAAATGGAAATGCTGCTTATCAGGGTTATAAAAATGACATTAGAAAGTAATTCCCCCATTTTTTCTCTGGATAATTTGTAATATGACCTTGCTATATGATATCTCATCATTAAGCCGGCAAAGGGGACGGTAAAAACCAGTATTGAAGAAAAAACCGACCATTTTCCGTATTCTGCCGGTATAAGAATTTTTGTAATTACCGGAAGCAGTAAAAAAGGTATTATCTTTGAAATAATGGTTGAAGTAAAGTATATTCCAAAATGAAAAGTAAAATGGTTTAATAAAGAATTTTTTTTCAATTATATGCCCTTTAAAAAATTTTTCATGACAGGAAATGTTTTTTTCATTTTATTTACGGCGCGTTTAATTGCCGTTCCTTTTGTATGAAAGTGGGCGTCAATTTCTTTTTTTAGGGCGGATACCGTATCAATTCCGCATATATCCGGGGTGCCAAGGGTGGCTGACTGCCCTTTGGCCCTGCTGTCTTCTGAAATAAGAAGTGTGGCTTTTCTTTCTGAAAGGAAGAATATATGGGCATGAACCCTGTAACCTATGTGAAGGTCCACATCGTCATAGATTTTAAATTTTGAAGAACTTGAATTCATATCTTCTGTTTTAAAGCCGTATTTTTTTGCGTAAGACGCGCATTTTAAAAAGCCAATCATGGTTTTAATGCCGTCCCTGTCAAATCTGGTGAAAAAACCGTGATGAAAAGTGCATATAAGTTTTTTTTCGGAAAATCTTTCTGATATATACTTCATTATTTTAATTGTATCCGCTGTTACTTTTGCGGGTACTGAAAAAGCAACTTTATTAATCTGCGATTCTTTTTTAAAGGTAAAATTTTTATTTAACTTATCCATATTATACCAAGCCGGGCATCCCGTCATTATAACGTTGTTGATTTTAATCTTTTTTAAAACTTCTTTTGTCATTATATCCCTGGCGCTTGAATTTTTAATTTTTTTATGTATAGTCCTTATAAAATCAAGGCTTTTTTCTGAAAAACTGAATTTTTCCGATGCTTGTTTATAACCAAGCCCAAGCGGAATGACGGGGGCGTTTATTCTGTTTAAATCAAGGTTATATATTTCAGGGTAAATATTTTCCTGATATGCGGGCCCGCCGCACAGGATAACGGCTTTTGCTTTATTAAAAAGCCGGTAATCAGTTTCTTTAATATGTTTTCTGTTAATGTTTATTATGTCTTTGTCAGAATATTTCCGCAGAAGCGTTAATGCGCGGTCAACAATCAGGTGGTCTCCCGCGTTTCTAAAAGCGCCTGTTATGGTTATTATCATAGAGGCACCGGGGATAAAAAATTATTCAGAAATATCATTGTTTTCAAGCGGCTTTCCTGAAGGAATGTCCGCTGCCGCTTTTTTTCCGATAATATTATCCCAGAAAGATACTTCTATTCCTGTATTTGCCCTTAATGCAATAATGTTGCCTTCATTGATTTCATCGCCGGTTTTAATGTTTTTGGATGCGACAATGCGCCTTCTTGCATTTGTTACGGCTTTTTTTTCCCATTCAAGATTTCTTTTTCCGCTGCCGTAAATTTCTTTATATTCTGAAAGTTTTATCCTGAAAGCTTTCAGGTCTTTTTCATCCATTGCGTGATAATGATCGTTGCCTTTAAGTTTTTTGTCATGGGTAAAATGTTTTTCTATAATAACCGCGCCCTGAATCGCCGCCATTTCAAGCGCCGGCATTGTTCCGTCTGTGTTTGGGGCAACGTGATCGGAATAGCCGAATCCCGAAACGTTTTTAAAATCCGCTTTAAGATTTGTCAAAAGGGCCAATTGCGCGTGTTCTTTGGGGGTGGGGTAATTAAGAACGCAGTGTAGCAGATATATTTCAGATAAGTCCGGGTTGTATAAGGTATTTATCGCGTTTGTTATTTCTTTGTTTGTGGATGCTCCCGTGGAAAGAAGTATTGTTTTTTTCTTTGACGCTATTTTACGCAATAATGGGATATTGGTAATGTCTGCCGATGCGATTTTGTGAAACGGCACAAGCGGGTCAATCATATCTGCTGATTCCAGGTCAAACGGGGTGGACAAAAAATCAATATTATTTTCATCACAGCATTTTTTAAGTTCTTTGTATTCAGTTTCTCCAAATTTGTCATACATTGAAAAAAGAGAGTGCTGATTTTCAGCAGGTTCTTCGTTAATATCCCAATAATAAGGAGAATGTCCTTTTGATGCCAGTTTATCGGCTTTGTAAGTTTGAAATTTTGCGGCATCAGCCCCTGCTGCGGCAGCCAGTTGTATTATTTTTTTAGCCAGATCCATACTGCCGCCGTGATTAACGCCGATTTCGGCAATAATATAAGGGTCCAAATACTCTGCGTTTTTAAGTGTTTTTTTCATTTTTTATCCGGAATATTATATTTTTTCTGCGTAAAATGAGTATACAACAAGTAAATATTGATTTCCACTTAAAAGTAGTTTACAATACTGAACAATAACCGCAGAGGAGGAATTAATGCAGGTTTCCGTGATTATTCCCGTATATAATGAAGAAAAATACATTAAAAAATGTATTGATTCAATAAAAAACCAGACATATCCGCATGGTATTGAAATTATTGTTATTGATGACGGTTCAAAAGACAGTACCCTTGAAATCCTTAAAAAGGAAGATGTTGTAATTCTTCGCCAGGAACATAAGGGGGCGGGTACGGCAAGAAATTGGGGAGCCAAAGAAGCAAAGGGGCAGATACTGGTATTTATTGACGGAGATATGTTTTTGCAGGAAGATACAATTGAGAAACTGGTTAAACCTATTTTGGACGGGAAAGAAGCGGGTACATTTATAGGGATTGAAAAGGTTGCGAATCCTGAAAATAAAGTTTCAAGGCTGTGGAGCATAGCCCATAATGAACCTTTTGACAGAAAGGCTTTTCCGATAGGCGCTGATGCGGAGTATTATGACGTATTCAGAGCCATTAAGAAAGATGTATTTATAAATTGCGGCGGAAATCATGTTGAAAGGGCTCAGGGACAGGATGTCATTGCGGACAGGGTGGGGCGTAAGGCATTTATTGTTAAGGATTCGGTGGCTTTTCATTATAATCCCGATACCCTTGAAAGGGCATATAATGACGCAAAAAAATACGGCAAAGGAAGAATACACCACGTAAAAAACGCTGCCGCGGTTATAAAATTGCTTTTAAAATATTCAATATTCAGGTCAATTCCCATAGGATTATATAAATCATTGAAATTCAAAAGCCCGTTATTTTTATTTTTTAAAATAATGATTGATTTTGCAATAACTTCCGGATTCATTATCGCTTCTTTCAGAAAAGACACCGGAGAATAAAATAATTAAAGTATGCAGGGGGGATTCGTTATTAACCTTTCGTCAAAAAAACTATTGTTACTGTTTACAGCCGCGGCATTTTTAATTTTTTCACAAGATACATTATTAAGGGAAAAGATTCTGTTGTGCTTATTCATGACAACCTTGACCGGGTTAACCTTGGCGAAATATTTGATAAAACTTTTAATGGTGAATTTTTTCCTGGCGGCATGGAAAATAGCGCCTATTTTTGGGGTAAAAAGGGGGAATGTTGAAGCTTTTTAAGTTTATGGAGCCTGTTAATTACTCTGTAAAAACTTTAAATTGGATTTTTTTCAGTTTACTTGGGATATCTTTTTTTAACAAAATGTTATATGTTTTTAATATTCCAATTCCTCCTACAGACTACATCGCAATGGAAGAGCTTGGTTATAATCTTTTACATGGGTATGGTTACGAATCGCCTAAAACCGGAACAGGTTTTAATTTATTAAGAAGCCCTCTTTATCCCGCAATACTTGGATTTATATCGCTGATTACAAATGATGTATTCTTATGGGCGAAAATTTTTAACAGCGTTGTTACAACGCTTATCCCATTGTTGCTTTTTGTCAGTCTAAAAGATAAAGTAAATATTTTTGTGCTATTTGCTTCGTCATCGGTTTTACTGTTTCATCCTCATTTATTTTTCTTATCGGGCAGCGCCCTTGGTGAAGCTGTGTTTTCATTTTTATTATGTCTTTTATTTTTATTATCATTAAAGAATACATCTCTTGGTTTTAATGAAACTATACTTTCAGGTTTTTTAATAGGTTTATTATATTTTGCAAGGCCGGAAGCTGTCTTTCTGCTGCTGTTATACATTGTTATAATTATTTTTTTAAAACAATCGTCTTTAAAAAAGAAAATATTACATGCTTTTTTACTTGTTGTTTTTGTATTAATTACTGTTTCTCCATATATTATGTTTATAAAATCTAAAACGGGTGAGTTTAAAATATCCGGTAAATCCAATCTGGTTTATTCGCAATCAAAATCTTTTGTTTCTGATAAGTATTCGTGGGAAGAAACAGAAAAAAATAAATCAACTTTATTTTCTGACATAATTTCGGATCCTTTTATGGTTGTTAAAATTGTTTCATATCACGGCGCCAGAACGCTGAATTTTCTATTAAAAGAAAACGGCGCAGGTTATATTTTTATTATTATTTTACTGTTGTTAATTTTGACGAAGCTAACTAAAGAAAAGCCGAAAATCAATATTCGTTTTTTAGCAACAACAGTCATATTTCTGCTGTTAATTTTTGTATATTTTATTTTTCACGCGGAGGAAAGATATTTATATTCTTATTCTTTTTTGGTGATTTGTTTAATTATGTCGTTATTTAATTCAAATTCCAGAACAACTGATATAACTGCTGTATTGTTATTGCTGGTTATACCGGTTTTTCTGCTGTTTAATATAAAGCTGACGGCCAGTCATTTTAATTATGATTATATAAAAGACAACTACCCTGTTGAACATAGAGATGCAGGTTTATGGCTTAAAGAAAATCATATTTTGCCTGCTTCTTTAAGAATCAGTTCACGCAAAAGTTTTGTAATTTATTATTGCGATGCCTGGCAAGTTAAACTTCCATCTGTTGATACGAAGATACCTGATATTAAAAGATTTTTTGCTGAAAATGAAGTGGATTATATAATTGCGGATAAAAGATTTATGTTTCAATTAAGAAATAACCTTAAATTTTTAATGTCACCAAAAGAAGCGGAAAAATACGGATTTATATCAGTTAAAATTTTTAATGAAGGCAAAGAAAATGAATTAATTATATATAAAATTTTATAATTGGCGGGTACTTTTAATACACCTGTCCCGTATTGAAAAACCCAAATATACCTTTCATTTTGCCAGATTTTTTGGTAAATTTAAGATAACCGACAAAATATCACGGGGTGGCAAAGAGTTGAAAAGGCTTGTAATAACGGTATTACTTACTGTTTTTATCACAAATGTTTTTGCCGCTGACAGTCTGGCTGTCAAATATTACAAATATGCCATAACCTACCATAAGCAGAATGACCTTAATAAGGCCCTTCAATATTATAATGCTGCAGTCAAGAAAGATAAAAAAATGTGGCAGGCGTGGCTTGGGCTTGGAATGTGCTATTACAACATGAAAAAGTACCGTAATGCCAAGCTTATTTTCAAATACGTGCTTATGATAAAACCCGGCGAAAAAACTGCTGAAAAATATCTGGATATGATAAACCCCAAAATAAATGAGCCTTCCAAAACAGCCGCAGCAGGAAAAAAGCAGAAGAAATTAAAAGGCGATATTATGTGGCGCTCCGCGGTGTTTCCGGGCCTTGGGCAGTTTTACAATGACGAGCTTGTAAAAGGGTACATATACTCGCTCTCATTTCTTGCCAGCACCGCTGCGGTAATTAAATATACAATTGATCAGCAGCAGGCTGTGGACGCTTATTACAACGCCAATACTGATTTTGATTTAAAATATAAGGCCGCGCAGGATGCTAACAGCCGCGTAATCATACCGCTTGCCATGCTTGGAACCGTGTGGCTTATTTCCATAGTGGACGGCTTCATGACAGGCGCGGAGTATGATAAAATCGGTGTGGATATGAACAAAATGAATTCTATGATAGAAATAAAAGGCGATATGCTTGCCTTTAATATCATAAACTACAGGTATTAATATGCGTAAATTTAACCTTCTTTTCATACTGATTTTAACAGCTGTTTTTTCCGGATGCAGCGAACTTTCACGGAAAAATCCGTGTGATCCGTCTTCGGCAGACTACAGGGGAATTACCTATAAAGGGGAAGAACTTTATCCTGCAGATTTTCAGATAGAATCAATTGCTTACGCCGGCGGCTATATTGCTTACGCTGTGACAAAAGAAAATTACGGCGGCTGCGTTGTAAAAACGGCATCAGGTACGCCGCTTGGTTTGTTTAGCGGAATTTCTGATATATGCGCGGATGACAGCGGAAATATTTATGGCGTTGACAGGTCCGAAAACGTGCAGAAAATTCAGAATGATATGTTTAATACGATAACCCCGCTTGCCTTTACCGCTTCTTCGGGAATTGACAGCTTATATATAGAATGGATGAACGGCAATTTATACATTTCCAACGAATATGACAATGAAATATACCGTATTTCTGACACCGGCGGCGCGCAGTTAACTGTACCTGTAAGCGTGACCGCGCAGGGTTACTTTACTCCGGGGGAGATTTTTAAGTTCAACACTTCCGTATATGTGGTAAACAAACTTAATAAAAAACAGGTAATTAAATACGACCAGAATTTAAGCAATCCGCAGGTAATTGATTTTACCGCCAATATTATAGATGCATGTATTCAGGAAGGCGCGCTGCAAATATTGTCGGAAAGCGCGGTTTACAAAACAGACGGCGCGCTTGAAGTTTTGCTTAAGTGGGGGGATTTTGGCGAAGGGCCGGGCAGGGTTTTAAACGGAAAAAGTATTGCCTATAATGCCGCTGACGGGTTAATATATATCCAGGACGGTTCAACTATAAAGAAATTCGGGGAGTAAAAATAAGATGAAAAAAAGTATTTTGTTCATGATAATAATTTGTTTAATCGTTTCATCTGCGGCATCTGCTTTTTATGAAGAAACAGAAAAAGCACAGAGCGAAGATGAAGCCATGTCTGTATTTCTTCAGCAGGTGCAAACTGAATCCGAAAAAATGAAAAACCCTGTGCGCGACAAGGCAATGTTGTATTTTAAAAAGGGAGAAGCTCTGTTTAAGGCAAAAGATTATAAAAATGCTGCAAGGTTTTTTTACGCGTCGGTTAAAATAGACCCCACGTTTAAAGAAGGGTGGAAAAATACGGGATTCTGCTACTATCAGATGAAACAGCATAAATACGCGCTTCCGCTTTTCAGAAAAGTGATGGAACTTGACCCCGAAGATAAAGATGCCAAAGATTTTATGGAATATTATAATTCTTTTATAGAAAAAAAGCAGAAAGCCACGCAGCCAAGGGAACCCATAGATTCTATCTGGCGTTCAGCCGTGCTGCCTGGGTTCGGGCAGATGCATAATGGGCAGCATTTAAAAGGGGTATTAGTGGGCGCGTCATTTGCCCTTAGTACAGCCCTTACAATTTACAATGTGGCAGACCAGCATACAAAATATGACAAGTATTTAAAGACAAATGAAAACCAGGAAGCGGCTTTTAAAAAAGCGGAAGAAGCCGCGACAAGCGCGCTTATTTTCGGGCTGGTAGCGGGCGGGCTTTATGCCGCCGGCATTGTGGACGCGGGGTTAAGTTATAACAGCCCCGAAGCCAGAGGTGTTGTGTATATAAATGAAAGCGGCGCGGTTATGGCGTCCGCGGAAATAAGGTGGTAAATATGAAAAAAATTATTGTAATGGTTATTGCAGTTATATTTATAATATCCTGCAAGGACATGAAACGTGTTAACCCCACCGACCCTGCAGCATCCAATTATGCCGGAATGCACTATACCGGAAGCATAGGCAATTTATCTGAAGTGACGGATTTTGACGCTTATGGCAATGATATTTTTATTGTTGATGAAACCGCCGCGCTTCTTTATTGTTTTGATAAAAACGGCGATGAAAAATGGGAAACAGAACCGGATGTTTTTAAAGCGCCCAAAAGTGTACATCTGAATAATTCATATATTTATGTGCTTGACGCGTGGGGCGCGCCGGATGGAAATACTTTAACAGTTATATCAACATCGGGTATTTTATCTGATTTTGCGGTGAATCTTACCGCTAACGCCCATAAAGTAATTGTGGATGACAGCTTTATTTATATAGCCTATGAGACGTATATTGAAAAGTACAATAAAGATATAATTTTAAACAAACTGAATTCCACAAATATTATTATTGGCTCCGCGGGGACGGCTGACGGGCAGTTTATGGAAATTTCTGATATGTGTTTTTATAATAATGAAATAGTAGTCGCGGATTCAGAGCTTGACAGGATATCGTTTTTAAATCTAAGCGGCGGTTTTTTAAGAAAAATAGAGCCCGGTACGGATATAAAAGGAATAGACGTTAAAGACGGAATTTTGTATGTGCCTTGTGAAGCTGGGATAATGGAATACAGCTGTTCAAACGGAAATAAATTAAAGACGTGGGCGGATTACGGCGAAGGAAACGGTAAAGTTATAAAACCGTCTTTAATAGATGTAAACAACACTTTTGTTTATGTTGAAAACGCGGCAAGCATAAAGGTATTTGAACCGTAACTGGAAAAAAAGGAAGATTGTCTGCATAAGGAGTTTTATGGCACGCCACAGGTTTTTTGTAAATAAGATATCACAAGAAAGCGCGGAAATAACAGGAAATGATTACAACCACGCCGTAACCGTGCTGCGGATGGAACCGGGCGAGAAAGTTAATGTGTTCAACTATGAACACGGCGAATATGAAGCGGAAATAAAAGAAATAGACAGGCACGACGGGGTAATAAGGATTAAAGTCTTAAATAAAATACGGGACAGAAAGAAAAGCACAGCGCAGATATGCGCCATAATTTCGCTTATTAAAAAAGATAAGATGGAACTTATGCTTGAAAAATTAACCGAACTTGGCGTGGATGAAATAATACCCGTAATAACAAACCGCACTATAATAAAAATTAAGGATGAAGAAAAAAAGAATGACAGGTGGGAAAAGATAATTTATACAGCCGTAAAACAGTGCGGCAGAATGAACAAACCAAAATTACTGCCGGTTGTTGAAAGCGTATCCGCGCTTGAAACTGCTGAACATTCGCTTAAATTTTTTATTTATGAAAAAGAAGAAAAGAATTTTTTGATAGATGAAGCGGTAAAACTTGAAGGGTTTGAAGAAAAGGTATATTTTATAATAGGGCCCGAAGGCGGCTTTGACGAATCAGAAGCGGAAATCCTGATAAAAAAAGAATTCATACCGGTCAGCATAGGCGATACCATTTTAAGGGCGGAAACCGCGGCCATTGCGGCGGCAACTGTTCTGGTGCAGGCGATAAGGAGAAGCACGTGGAAATCTTAAAAACTGTACTTGCAGAAATAAACGCGCTTGGGTTAAAAGGCGACGCTTACTGCGAAGAAAACCTTAAAAATGAAACAATGGTTAACGACGGTGAAATTGACCAGATAAGGCAGTCAGATTCTTTTGGGTGTGCTGTAAGGGTTTTTAAAAACGGAAAAATGGGTTTTTCATATTTCACGGCTAAAGATGCGGCAGAGGCAAAGAATGCGGTTCATAAAGCCGCTGACACGGCCCTTATAGAAGGATATGAAACATATACAATGCCGTCTTTCTGCAAATGCACCCCTCCGGATACCATTGACCCTGATTACAGCAGTATCACTTCAAAGATAAGGCAGGACAAGGCGCTTGAAACTGAAGCGGCGGTAAAAAAATACGGAAAAAAAGTTAAGTTTGTAAGGGATACAAATCTTACAGACGTAAAAAGCAGCTCCCATTACATGAACACGCAGGGCGCTGTTTCTTCATCTGACAAGACTTATTTTTACTGTTTTACTTCCGCAATATCTTCAGACGGCGCCGTTCAGGAAGCGTCAGAGGTTATGACAGGTTCGTGTGTATTTAAGGATATTAACGCTGAAGCGCTTGGCCGTGAGGCCGCACAAAAAGCGGATATGCTTTTAGGCGGCGGCGCGTTAAAGACAGGAAGATACGACCTTATACTGCCGCCTCAGGCTGCTGTGGATTTTTTGCAGATACTTGCGCCGTTATTTTACGCTTCCAATATCCGCAAGGGCAAATCGCTTTTTGGCGCCAATAAAGAAGGCGACACGGTTGCTTCGTCCATACTTAATATTAATGATGATGCGCTTCTGACTTTTCGCGCGGGCAGTTTTGGAACAGACGGCGAAGGGACTGCCGGCGCCAATAAAATGCTTATTAAACACGGCAGGCTTATGGAATTTTTATATGACATATCATCCGCGGATTTCTTTAAAAAAACGCCGGGCGGCAACGGCATACGCGGCAGTTTTAAGACGCTTCCGGAATGCGGGGTGTCCAACTTCTACATTGTGCCGGGGGATTCCAGGAAAGATAAAATAATGAAAGGCAGCGGCCTTATAATAAACTCTTTAATGGGGCTTCATACCGCTGACCCTGTGTCCGGTAATTTTTCGCTTGGTTTAAACGGGTGGCTGCTGGAAAAAGGGGAAATAAAGCAGGCGGTAAAGGAAATGCTTGTAACAGGCAATATAAAAGACGTGTTAATGAATGTGAAAGATGTATGTGAGGACAGCGTATTTTATTTTAATTATGGAAGCCCCACAATTGTAATAGGGGATATGACAGCTGCAGGAAGATAAAAGATAATCAGGAGCAGATAATGAAAAAAACAATCACCGGAATAATCGGGTTTCCTCTTTCCCATACCTTATCACCTGTAATGCACAACGCTGTGTTTAAAAAATACAAAATGAACTGGGAATACAGGGTGTTTGAAACAGAACCGGAAAATGTACCCGCCATGATAGAGCGCGTAAGAAAAGAAAATATAAAGGGTATTAACGTCACAATTCCGCACAAGCACGCTGTAATGCCTCTGCTGGATGAAATTGACGCAGCGGCAGAACGAATAGGTGCGGTTAATACCGTTAAAAACGTCAATGGCAGGCTTACGGGATACAATACGGACTATCTGGGGTTTCTTGCCACTCTGAAAAAAGCAAAGATAAATCTTAAAGGCAAAAAAGCGGTAATGCTGGGAGCCGGCGGCGCGGCGCATGCAATTGGCTACGCTTTGATGACACAGAAACCTTCCAACTTTTATATTTATAACATAGATATTCCAATGACAAAAAATCTTGTTAAGAAACTGGGATTAAAAAAAGCCGTGATAGGGGATATTAAAAAAAGCGCTGCAAAAGATAAAGTTATTGCCTCCGCGGATTTTATAATTAACTGCACGTCAGTCGGCATGCACGGCAATCACGTGGTGTATGAAATTGAAAAGTTAAAAAAAGGCGCGGTTGTTTATGATATTATTTACAACCCCGAAAAAACGGAGTTTCTGGCGCGCGGGGAAAAGATGGGCGCGAAAATAATAAACGGGCTGGATATGCTAATTTATCAGGGGATGGAATCTTTTAAAATATGGACAGGAAAAAAATCCGACTATCCGCTTATAAAAGAGAAACTTAATAAATACTTTAATAAAAAATAAATTGTTTTAAGGGGGTGTGTTGTATGAGCGATGAAAAACTGACTCCTATTGACACTGACAGGTCAATGCGCATTGACCAGAGGCACAATGCAGTCCAGCCCGCGCACAACAAAGGAAAGCATAAAAAAAACTTTAAAGAAGAACTTATTAAAAAAGAAAAAGAAGTGCTTGAAAAAGAGCAGCAGGAAATAAAACCTGATACAAAGGCAAAATATAAGGACGGGAAACGAATCTGATGAAAAAAATCTCGGTAATTTTTATAGCGCTGCTGTTAATGGCGGCGTGTACGGCCAAACCTGAAAAAATAGAAAAGGTATTTTATCCTTCAGGAAAGCTGCTGGCAGAAATACCCATTGTCAAAGGGCTTAAGCACGGCAAACTTATCTGGTATTACGAATCCGGCGATATAAAGATAACGCAGGAAGTTAAAAAAGGCTCAGCCAACGGCATGATAGTTTTTTACTACGAGGGTAATGTGAAAGAACACGAAGGTGTTATAAAAAAAGGCAAACGCGTCGGCGAATTTAAATATTATGACAAACAGGGCAAACTGATAAAGTCAGAGTATTATAGGAATGGAAGCGTGGTCAGGCAGAAAACATATACGCCGTAATTGCCATAAACTCCGTCCGCGGTTATTATTCGTTCTTTATAGTAGAGACGCAATATATTGCGTCTCGCTTTGATTAGTTGAATTTGCAGTGGTAGACGCGGGTCTTCAGCCCGCGGGTTTAGTTTTTAAACGGGAGCGGTTATCGGGAATTAAAAATTCATTATGGGATATGTTATGAAAATAAAACATCCTGAAATGGGGATATGCGGGTTATCGTGCAGGCTTTGCCCCAATTATCACACAGACGCAAAAAGCAGATGCCCGGGGTGTAAAAGCGCTTATAGAATGTCCGCGGGATGCCCGTTTATCACCTGTGCTGTAAAAAATAAAGGGATTGAATTCTGCTGGGATTGTGAAGAAAATAAAACGTGCGGTAAATGGAAAAAACACAGGGAAGCCGGGAAAAAGCACGACTCTTTTAAATGCTATCAGACACTTGAGGGTGATATTGCTTTTGTTCAAAAATACGGTGTTAAAGAGTTTATTAAGGGACAGAAAGTAAAAGAAAAACTGTTGAAAGAAATGCTGAATGATTTTAATGAAGGCCGCTCTAAAAGTTATTACTGTATCGCGGCCACCGTTATGACTGCGGAAGAATTACGGCAGGTAATTGTTAAGGCAAAAAATGACTCCGCTGGGATGGATATAAAAGAAAGGGCAAAAGTAATGCATGAAGTTCTTGATGTAACCGCAGCAAAAAAGAATTACTGTTTAAAATTAAGAAAATTCGTATGAAATATTAAAAGTATTTTTTTTAATTGACAAAAATAGAGTCTGAATTATACTTACAAAGTATTTAAATCTCATAAAAACTCATAGAGGGGTATTATGAATAAAATTATGTCCTTGTTTTTTTTCGGTTATATTCAATGAATTCTCTTGTTCCGGTTGAAATGATAGAGAGTAAAATACTTGTAATACGTTCGCATAAAGTAATTTTGGATAAGGATATTGCATCCTTATATGGCGTAAGTACTAAAAATCTAAATAAGGCTGTATCAAGAAATCTTGATAGGTTTCCGGAAGATTTTATGTTTGTACTGAAAGAGGAAGAATTCCAAAACTTGAAGTTCCATTTTGGAACATCAAGTTGGGGAGGAACAAGAAAACTTCCAAGGGCATTCACGGAACAGGGTGTTGCTATGTTGTCCGGAATTCTTCGGAGCAAAAGGGCAGTACAGGTAAACATACTTATTATGAGGACATTTGTGAAATTAAGGCAGATGATAGAATCACATAAAGAGATTCTTAAAAAGATAAGGGAAATTGAAGTGAGAATGGAAAAAGGTGAAAAAAACATATACGCAATTTTTGAAACTTTAAGAAGAATGATAGAAAAACCAAAAGATGAAAGTGTAAAAAAATATGGATTTAAATAAGATATTTAATGAAATAGAAGAAAATAGGTTTATCAGGGGAATGTGGAGGGATTGAATTCAGGTACAAAGCGCAGGTAGAAGTTGAAAAACACAATTATATATTCAATTTATCTGCCGGAGTTTTACAGGTTTCTTAAAGGAGAAAAAATGAAAGTATCTTTTTTTAATGTTAAAAGAAAAATGAAATTAATTTTATCCGCTATGGATAAAAAAGAAAAAGTGATACTTACCCACAGGGGAAAAGAAAAGGGTGTTATATATCCTATTAATTTAGTGCCGGAAGGGGTATATAATCTTTTGGAAGATCCGGCTTTTGGGATGTGGGCAAAGCACAAGAAAAGCGTGTGCCGGACTGTAAAAGATTTAAGAAAACCGCGCCACGCAATTCATGGATGACGGATTTATAAATAAAAGCTGTGCCTTGAAAAGGCCGCTGCACGGGCGTATAATGTTTTAAAAACGACGGTGAACATGAAGATACTGAAAATATTGATAATGCTTTTATTGCCTGTGACGGCATATTCCTATTCCAATGAATTCAATCCGCCGCACTGGCCCGGGGAAGGTTATAATTCAAATTATTTTATATTGGGCGTGCCTGATTCCAAAATGCAGATAAGCACAAAATTCCGCGCTGTTCAGGATGGCGGGCTTTTTGTCGCCTACACGCAGCAGATGTACTGGGGGCTTTGGGAAGATTCGCATCCCATGTATGACGTTAATTACAACCCTGACATGTTTTTCAGGATAGTTGTTGAAAACAAACGTTCTGCCTGGCTTGACATAGGGCTTTTAGACCATGAATCTAACGGGATGCAGGGTGAAGATTCGCGCAGTTGGAACAAACTTTATCTGCGATACACAGACGGTATGTTTATAGGGCAGGAGAACGAGCTGCACTGGACATTTAAAGTGTGGTATCCATATGTGCCTGACCCCACTTCTCCTGACTTGCAGCGTTACAGGGGCACGTTTGAACTGCAGGTTATTATAAATAATATTGCAAAAGTATTTTTTGACAGAAGTGACATTACAATAAGGTTATACCCGGGCGGCCCGTCATCTGTTGATCTTTTAAAAGGCGGGCAGGAAATAACGTTTCGCGGAAATTTGTTTATCATGAAACAGTTTCTTCCGGTTGTAGTTCTGCAGTTTTTTCATGGATATGGGGAAAGGCTGATAGATTACAAGGTAGAACGTACAGTTTTCAGGGCAGGTATAGGGTTTTAAAACAAAATTTCAGGAGGTAATAATGCAAAATTCAAATCAATACCTTGATAGGAATGAAACTCTGCGCAGTATAAGGGACAGAAGAAGCATACGCACGTTTTTAGATAAGAATATCAGTGATGATGACCTGTTAACAATACTTCACGCGGCTCATCAGGCGCCGTCCGCCCACAATCAGCAGTCGTGGAAATTTATTGTTCTAAAAGATAAGGCAAAAAACGACCTTGCGGCAATGGTGGCCGAACGTTCATCAAATTTTCCCAAGCCTTCCGCCGTGCTTCTAAGGATGGCGTCGCGCAGCATTATAAACGCGCCGGTAGTGGTGGGTGTAATGAACACAGGCGAACTGATTAGAAGAGGTACAGAGCTTTTTAAAATTGATAAAGAAACAGCGCACGACTTTTTCAGGATAATGGAGGTTCAAAGCTCCGCGGCCAGCGTGCAGAACATGCTGATTGCCGCAACATCGCTGGGGCTGGGCACTGTGTGGCTTGGCGTGCTTGCTTTAATGCAGAAGGATGTGCTTGGTTTTCTTGGGGAGCCCGAAGGCGAATTTGTGGCAATTATTCCAATCGGCTATCCGGCCAAGCCGGGCGTTCAGCCTTCCAAACACGAACTTGATGTGGTGGTAAAATACCTGTAATTATTTGTTTCTGCAAAATATATGGCTAAGTACCGGTTTGTGACTTTATTGCTGCTGTTTTGGCAGTTGTAGTATGACAAGGTTAAGCAAATCTGTTGCTATAGAAACGGCTTTTTCTGCTTCTCCGGGTTTAATAAGGCGTTCTTCATATTCCGCCATATTCTTCATTTTGATTATTGTATCAAAAAGTTTAACAATTTCGGAATTTTCTTTTTTTGCATGTGAAGAATCCATAATTAATGAAATAACGTCCTTGTGGTCTTCTGAAGCGCATCTTTTGCCAAGTCCATAAACACATAAGGTGTCTGCTGAAGATATGGCTGAATGAACAGCGCTTACGGCCGCTGCGTTGAAAGCTTTTTCTTTTAAAGCATTCCCGGCTGAATCACAGTTTTCAAAAGCCTTTTTCAGGTAGTTAATATAAAAATGTTTTTCAACTTCTTTTGTTTTTACCTTCCTTGTCATAAATAACTATCCCCCCGTCTATGTTTTTTAATAATGCTTTATTTTTTATGGCTGACCGTTCTTTTTTGGTCAATATGTATGGGCTAAGTGTATTGCCGTATAAGTAAACAAATGATAAGGATAATTCTTCAAGTTGTTTTAAGGTTTTGTCTTTTGCTTCTGTTGAAACGGCAAGGACATAAAAGTCAATATCACTTGATAATCTTTCAGAACCTGATGATACAGACCCAAATAATATAGATTTGTATATAAGGCTGCTGTTATTCAGGCTCCACTGCTGAAGCCGCTTTATTAAATCAGAAACGGGATTCAGCAATTCACTGTTTTTAAAGATGCGAACTAAAGATTTGAATGCATAGCTGCCGGGTTTTGCGCTCCATACAACTGATTTTCCGGCACGCCTTCCAAGTACCAGATTATATGATTCAAATATTTTTAATATAAGAATTACCTGTGAATGGGAAATTCCGGATACACGCGAAAGTTCCCTGCCTGTCATGTTGAATCCGGATGTAAGTATATAATTAATAAGTGTAATTTTTGACTGTGTATTAAATAATTCTGAAAGGCTGCTGTTTAGTTTCATAATCCACCTATATTTGATTTATATGACAATTGTAATATAAATATTACAATTGTCAAGCGGTTTGAACAAGTATTTGTTTGGGATGCATGTATATGCGCAATTATTGAAAAAACTTAAAATCAGGTGTTATATTTATTGCGATTAAAAAATGGGTTAAATGCTGAAATCAGATCCGGATCCTGGTTTTATTATCCACTTGATGCGCAGAAAGAGGCAATATGACGGTTTTAAAATAAACCGGTTTTTTTAAGTGATTAATAACATATTCAAATTAACAAAAATACCCTATAAAAATAATTAAAATAACCTGTATATTTTTGTTGACACAAATGTATACATTGTGTATACTTGTGCCATGAAGAAACATACACTTAGTTCAAAGGAAACAGAGTTGATTAAGGCTGTAAGAAACACCCTGATGAAGGGGCACAGCCCAAGCGTGAGAGAGCTTATGGAGGAGCTTGGTTATAAGTCGCCGCGGTCAACCGCGGAGCTTATTAAAAAACTCGCGGCAAAGGGCTATGTAAGAAGAAACGCGGAAGGCGGCCTGCAGATCATTGAAAACTTTTCCGGTGATGAAAGCAGGGTCCAGACCGTTGAAGTGCCGCTTGTGGGGCAGGTGGCGTGCGGTTCGCCCATTCTGGCGGAAGAGAACATAGAACAGATGATACCGGTGTCCACGCGCATTGCGTCGCCGCCATACAGGTATTACATGCTGCGCGCAAAGGGCGATTCCATGAACCTTGCCGGAATCAACGACGGGGACGCTGTGCTTGTAAGGCAGCAGGGCACTGCCCGCAACAAAGAAATTGTGGTGGCGCTTATTGACGACGAAGCCACAATAAAGGAATTCAACAAAAGCGGGGATATGGTCCTTTTAAAACCAAAATCAAGCAACCTTAAACACAAACCGATAATACTGACAAATGATTTCATGATACAGGGAATTGTTGTCACAACCATACCGGGACTATAACAGGAGGATGAAAATATGTCGCCATTTATTGTAAGTGCTGTAAGTGAAGTGGACGCGTTTAGGGTAATGTACGGGTGGAAAATGGGAAGCAGAAGCGGCGCTTTTATAAGGCTTGCCAATTATCACGGGCCAAGAAAGGGCAATCCGGGTTATGAAAAAGCCGTAAAGATGTTAACCGCGCTTGTGCTTGGAAAAAGAATACATGTTGGAAAGGTTGTAAAGGTGAAGGGAAAAGACCTTGTGGCGGAAATATTCGTGAACGGCAGAAACTTAAACGAGTATCTGAATTAATATAATAGGAAAGCGGCAGAATTATCCGGCAAGAAGGAAACAAAGGGCGCAGTACAAAAAAACATAGAGGAAAACAAAGGGAGGCAACAGAAATGAGCGAAGAGAGCAAAAGGGAAGAAAGTAAAAGTGAAAAGAAAAAAGCGTTAAGCCTTGCAATAGCGCAGATTGAAAAGGAATTCGGCAAGGGGTCCATTATGAAACTGGGACAGACACAGACAGGAAAGATAGAATCAATACCTACCGGGGCTTTATCTTTAGATTTAGCGCTTGGTGGAGGCGGTATACCCAAGGGAAGAATAATTGAAGTATTCGGGCCGGAATCTTCCGGTAAATCCACACTTGCGCTTAACATCGTGGCGCAGGCGCAGAAACTTGGCGGCGTGGCCGCTTATGTGGACGCGGAAAACGCCATGGACGCGGAATACGCGGCTAAAGTGGGCGTTGATGTGGGCGAACTTCTTATCTCCCAGCCGGATACCGGGGAACAGGGGCTTGAAATTGTTGAAAAACTTGTAAGAAGCGGCGCTGTTGACATAATTGTAGTGGACTCTGTGGCAGCCCTTGTACCTAAAGCCGAAATTGAAGGCGATATGGGCGACAGCCATATGGGGCTTCAGGCACGCCTTATGTCACAGGCAATGAGAAAATTGACGGGCATAATAAATAAATCAAAGTGTATCGTCATTTTCATTAACCAGATAAGGGAAAAAATAGGCGTTATGTTTGGCAATCCGGAAACCACACCGGGCGGACGCGCGCTTAAGTTTTACTCATCCATCAGAATAGATATTAGAAGGGTGGAAACAATAAAGAAGGGCGAAGAAATGGTGGGCAACAGGGTAAAAGCAAAAATTGTAAAAAACAAAGTCGCGCCCCCTTTCAGGGAAGCCTTCTTTGACATCATCTTTGGCAAGGGAATTTTAAGGGAGCCTGCCACGCTGGAAGCTGCTGTAGATTTTGGAGTGGTGGAAAAAAGCGGAAGCTGGTACATATACAAAGGTGAAAAAATCGGGCAGGGCAAAGAAAATTCAGTTAATTATCTGACGGCACATCCGGAAATTACCACAACTATAGAAGAAGAAACAAAAGAAAAGTTCTTTGCAAAAGCGGCAGGCCAGGCGCCGGAGCCGGTTGAAGAAGAGGAAGAAGATGATTTAGAAGACTTGGAAGGCACTGAAGAAGTAAAAGCGGAAGAAACTGAAAAACCTAAAAAAGGGGCAAAAAAGAAATAGGTTTTAAATTTATGGGACAGGGAGTCCCGAAAAAAGAGGGGTAGAGCTATGGAAAAAGAACAGTTCAGCAAAGAAATGTGTGAAAGGACTTTGAAATTTGGGGCAGACGCGGCAACAGCGTGCGCGAAACTTCCGGACAAGACAGAGGCAGACATTCTGGGAGAAATGATTGTCAGATGCGCGTCTTTGGCCGGCGCAAGTTACAGGGCGGCGTGTAAAAGCAGTTCCGGAAAAGATTTTCTTTCAAGATTAGAAGAAACAGAAAGGCTTTCAAACGAGGCAAAGCATCTTATGGAAGTCCTGCAGCTTGCCGGGCTTGAAAAGGAAGGTTTGTTTAATGAACTGGTAAAAGAAGCTGGTGCAATTTCCCAGATCTGCGGTTCTGCAATAAAGTCCACGCGGGAAAAATTCACCGCTTATAAAGATAAAAACAAAAAGGAAAACTTAAAGGCGGCTGTATAATAATGTTACCCCATTAGCATATATCACGGTTTAAGGCAAAAACCATAAACCGTTTATTGACGCCCTTTGTTTTCCGGCCGGCGCGGGCCCTGTGAGGCCCCGCCGGCCATTTTGTTTTTATAGGGTATAAAACTGAATATATAAGTTTTGTATATGCATTATGCAACCCTTTCTGCTAAAATGACGTCAAATGTAAGGAGGTAATACAATGAAAAAATTCTTAAAGGTTGTGTTAATAATTACAGGAATAATAGTCTTATTGCTTGGCGCTGCCACGGCAGCTGTCTACATTATGTTTCCGCCGGAAAAGATAAAACAGATTGTAATAAAAGAAGCATCTGAAGCTACGGGACGTGAAATAGGGCTTGGAGAACTTAAATTTAATATTTTTAAAGGTATAGAGATAAGTAATGTTTATATAAAAGAGGGCGGAGCCGCTAATAAGGAAAACTTTCTTAAATCCGAAAGTGTTGTATTCAAGTATAATCTTTTAGCCCTGCTAAAAAAAGATCTTATTATCAACAGAATAGAACTTGTTTCACCCTACGCCAAAATAATTAAAAAGCCGGACGGTAAGTTTAACTTTTCTGATATGTTAAACAGCGAAAAGAAAGCGGCAAAAAAGAAAAACCTGAAGAAAGATAAAAAATCAGATAAACCCTTATTTAATAACATAATAGTTACAGGGGTGGCGGTAAAAAAAGGAAATTTTATATATTCCGATGTTTCAAAAGTTAAAGCGGTAAACGTGCAGTTAAAAGATTTTAATTTTTCAACAGGCAATCTGCTGTTAAGCGCCGCGGTTCCGGTGGATATTAAATCTGATTTTACCGCTGTTTATGGTTCTTATAACATACCGGTGGATTTAAAATCACAGGTAAGGCTTGACCTTAAATCAAAAGACGCGGATATTGCCGTGGGAAAACTTGTAATTGCGGGAACGGTAAGTGAAGGGAATATAAAGCTTGCCAATTTTAAAGATGTAACAGGTAAAATTACAACTACTGCTGATATCCCCGGTATAATAAAGATACTGCCCGAAGCAACTGTTTCCAAGTTGAAAGATGTCACTCTTTCCGGAGTTGTAAAAAATAATATAAAATTTTCTATTATGAACGGTAAATTTACATTTTCGGATTCAGCCGCTATTGAAAAGGCGGAAGTGTTGTATCTTGGAAAAAAAGCGGTGGAAAACTTTAACGGCATGGCAGAAATAACATCTGCATATAATTTAAAATCAGACATGGACTTTAAACTTGCCGGTAACAATGTAAACGTAAAGATAAACGGGACCAATGTTACAAGCTTGGATAACGGAGTTTTTAATATTGATATATACTCGCCCAAACTTGCCGTGGAATACCTGCTGGCATTGATACCAAAAAAAGAAAAGTCAGCTGTAAAAAAAGAGTTAGTAAATACAAAAACAGCTGCTGCTAAAACAAAAAAAGCCATAAAGGCACCCGGTGCTTATCTGAATATTAAAGCCGATGCAATTTCCTTTAAAGAAATAGAAATTGGAAAGACAATAGCAAATGTAAGGCTTGTTAATAATAAATTTTATATGGAAGCTTCAGCTGCCGCTTACAGTGGAAACATAAACAGCAGCGCGGTTTCTGACATTAATAAAGAGACATACTCATTTGACTTTATAACTTCTAAAGTACAGATGACCCGCCTTATAGATGACGTGATAGCGGTGCTTCCAAGAAAAGACCCTGCAAAGAAAACGTTTATTGACGATTTAAAAGGAAAAGTTCAGGGCAAAGCCGCCATTAATGCAAAATTTTCAGGCGTGACATTTAAAGATGTTTTACATACTGTAAAAGGAAGCGGTCTTTTTAATGTGTCAAACGGCCTTGTGGGGCCGCTGGAAATGGGAAAAGATATTGCTAAAAAAACGGGGATAACAGATTTTGGAAATGCGATAGAATTTGACACTATGGGCGGCAGTTTTAATATGGCTTCCGGTAAAATTGACATAAAAAACTTCCGCCTTGATAAAGGCGCTGACGGAAAAGCAGGCGATATAAAAGTGAAAGGCGCGGGATGGATAACCGTGGACAGGGCTCTTGATTTTAAAGCAGAAACTGATATTAGCCCAAAACTTGCAAAACAGTTTGAAGCAAATATTGCCGCGAATTTTGGAATAAAAGATGCGGGATACGCTTATGATAAAGAAGGCTGGATGCCTTTTGATTTCCGTGTATATAACACGACAGCGCAGAAGAAGTACGACTATTCACAGTCAAGGATGATGGATAATATAAAAAGGAACCTTGCTAAAAAGCTCGAAGAAGAAGGCAAAAAGTACATGGAAAAAGAGGGTGGAAAATTAATAAAACAACTTTTTGGAAAATAGCGTCCGCGGCAGCACTGCTTGGTTTAATCGGGTTATCTGCGGGATGCGCTACGGTGAAGCCGGAAGATAAGGCGCAGTTACAGCAGGATAAAGGCGTAATTACGCAGAACATAAATGGTTCAAATATTATAACGCTTGTGGGCGATATAATGCCGGGAAGAAAACTTTCCCCTTTGATAGATGTTAATGGAATTGGGTACCCATATGAAAAAGTTAAAGAACTGTTTAAAAAATCATCAGTTGTGTTTGGGAACCTGGAAGCCCCTTTAGTAAATAAAGAAAGCCTTTTAAATTTAAAAAAGCAGGGAAAGGATAAGTCTGTTCATCTTTATGGTTTTGAAAGGGATGCCCGGGCACTGGCAGACGCTGGAATCAATATAGTATCACTTGCTAATAATCATATTTTGGATTACGGGCAGTATGGGCTTACACAGACTGTGCAGGCGCTTGAAAAAACGGGTATTGACCACTGCGGAATAAGAAAAAATAACCTTTGGAAACCAAATGTTCCGTGCGTGAAGTATGTCAATGGAGCAAAGGTCTCATTTTTATGTTATTCAAACGTATCCCATGAAACCTTTTTCGCGGGCAAAGACAGATACGGTACAATACCCGCGCTTATGGATGAAATACAAAAAGACATAAAGGCCCACAGAAAAGAGAGTGATATTTTAATTGTTTATCTTCACTGGGGGAGGGAATATGAAGAGGTAAAAAATTATCAGAAAAAATTCGCAAGAAAATTAATTGATTCCGGAGTTGATTTTGTTTTTGGTTCTCATACGCACCTGTTTCAGGACGTTGAAAAATACAACGGTAAATATATATTTTATGGCCTTGGGAATTTTGTATTTGACCTTGAACGTGAAGACACACACAAAAGCGGCATAATAAATCTTGAAATAGAAAATAAAGTAATAAAAAAAGTTAAGTTTATACCGGTAAAACTTGTAAATTATAGGCCTGAAATAATGCAGGACTCCGCAGAGATAAAGGCGTTTATTGACGCGTTAAAGTTTGAAGGTATTGATTTAAAAGAACTTGGTTTATAAAGTAGAGACGCAATATATTGCGTCTAAGGTTTTGTTTTTAAATCTGTGAGATAAAATGTATCTAATTGTAAACACTCCTATATTACATATAAACCGTGTAAGCTAAAGGTGGGTATAAAAACGAGACGCAATATATTGCGTCTCTACATTAAGAACTTAAAGTACTTTGGCAAAACCATTCAAGCCCTGCAGGGCCATAAAATAAAAAAAGCGTACACAAGGTACGCTTTTTTTATTTTAAATGGTGGGCCCTGTAGGACTTGAACCTACGACCAATAGATTATGAGTCTACTGCTCTAACCAACTGAGCTAAGGGCCCACTTTTTGTTAATTTCAAAGTGTTTTATATTATATTTTTTTAAGGTATAATGTCAAGGGAATAATAAAGAAGTATGCAGGGAGGTTGTTATGGGTAAAGGCATTATTAAACTGTTTCTGCTGCAGGTATTCATTTTAATTTCAGTATCGGGGGGATTTGCCATGGAAAACAATATGACGGCAGAGCAGATAATAAAAAATATGACATGGTTTCACCACGACTCATTTATGCTGAAACTTGATAAAAAAATCATTTATATAGACCCTTTTAAACTTGATGCCGGGATACCGGCAGATTATATCCTGATTACCCACGAACATCATGACCACTGTTCGCCTGAGGATATAAAAAAAATCACGTCAAAAAACACAGTAGTAGTATGTACGGAAAAATGCGCTGATAAACTTAAAGGCTATAATCTTAAAATAGTAAAACCCGGGGATTCTATCATGCTTGGCAATATAAAAGTGGAAGCGGTTGCGGCATATAATAATAAAAAACCATTTCATCCAAAAAAAGACGGCAAAGTGGGGTATATCCTGAATTATGAAGGAACAAGAACATACCATATGGGCGACACTGACCTGATAGACGAAATGAAGAGTTTGGGTAAAATATCAGTGGCGCTTGTGCCTGTATCCGGCACTTATGTAATGACACCAAAAGAAGCGGCAGAAGCTGTGGATTTGATAAAGCCTGAAATCGCGGTTCCAATGCATTACGGGCTTATTGTGGGAAATAAAAATGACGGGGAAGAATTTAAAAAACTTATTAAAAATAAAAATATAAAGGTATTTATACCTGAAGAAAAGAAGGTAAAAAATGCTGAATAAACAGCAGCAGGATGAAATCTTAAAACTTGCCAGAAATACGATAGAGCAATATATAACAAAAAGTATTATTCCGCGGTTTAATTCCACTGACCCGGAGTTTAATCAGACCGGCGGCGCTTTTGTCACTATTCATAATAATGGGCAGCTTAGGGGCTGTATTGGAACAATAGAAAGCAATGAACCAATACATAAAACAGTTGAAGAAATGGCAATAGAGTCTGCAACACAGGATCCAAGGTTTGAACCTGTAAATGAAGAGGAGCTTAAAGATATTGATGTGGAAGTATCCATACTGTCACCCAAGCGAAGGGTGTCCGGTATTGATGAAATTGAACTTGGCAGGCACGGCGTAATAGTTAAAAAAGGTTTTGCGGCAGGCGTATTTCTTCCTCAGGTGGCTGATGAAACCGGGTGGAGTAAAAAAGAATTTATGGAACACCTTTGTGAAGGAAAAGCCGGATTGTCAAAGGACGCGTATCTTGACCCTAAAACCGAAATATATGTCTTTGAAGCGCAGGTTTTTGGGGAAAAAGAGAATCGCTGAACAACAAACCGTTATTTAAAACGGCAGCATATGCGGAAATTGATTTTAGTGTTAAAGACAATCCTAACGGGCTAAAAAAACCTATTTTAGGAGGGCGGCATGTGCAGATTTTTAGAAGAAGAAATTGATTATTCGGAAGCGGCTAATGAACAGGGATGGGTGGAAAAAAACCGCAGGGTATGCGCTTTAAAAAGAGAAAACTGCAATAAAGGCGGGGATCAGACAGATATCTGCTGCGGGTTTGCCGAAACAAATAGTTTTGCTAAATGCGGCAATTACAGGGCACAGTAAAACAAGCCGACAAATTTAATTAAAAAAAGCTGTTGATTTCTGAAGTCAATACTGTATAATTTAACCAGATGGTTAAACTAATCAGTTAAATTAAACAGGCGGCTGTAATGGAAATAAAACAGGCAAATCAAATCAACATCAAAGACGCGGTAAAATTAAGCGCTGAAGTCTTTAATTCATCTTTTCTTAATACATCCATAATGAAAGAAGAACAGTTCTCATATAAAAACATAAGGTTGTTATATGAAGGTAAAAAACTTGTCAGCATGGCGTGCGTTCTGCCAAGGGAAATATATATAGACGGTATAAAGGTAAAAGCGGCAGGTATAGCCGGAGTGGCAACCGCGCCGGATGAAAGGGGAAAAGGGTACGCTGCCGTAATAACACGAGACGCACTGGAATTTATTAAAAAAGAAGGGTATCCGCTTACATACCTTAATCCTTACAAAACCTCCTATTATAAGCAGTTTGGGTTTTCACCGGTTATGTTTCCGTTTAAAGTTATGGATTTGGATGACAAACTAAAAATACAATACGGGTACGCTGTAAAAAAAGCGGATCCGTTGAAAAAAAATAATATCAGAACAATGGCACAAATACATGAAAAATTCTGCGCGGATAAAACAGGCCCGGTGGTAAGGCCGCTTAATACATGGGTACTGGGGTGTAAATACATTCACAAAGAAGGATTGTCGGAAGGAGTCGGGATATCTCCGGCTTATATAGCATATAAAAATAAAAAAGCATGCGGTTATCTTTTAATGGGCCCTGTAAATCATATTGAAAAAAATACGCTAAAAATATCCGAGCTGTGTTATTTACCGGGGCATGAAGAAGCCGCAAAAGCACTTGCGGCAAAGGCATTTGAATATGTAAAACAAAAAGGTTTAAATAAAATATATTATGACAATGGCAAAGGGATAGAAATAGAAGGTTCCAGAAAACCTGTAAAAAAAGAGATTGATTTATATATCACTCCCAAATATATCAGAATGTACAGAATCGGCAATTTTGAAGGATTAAAAAAAGTAATTGTTCCTCTCATATTAAAGCGGTTTAAAAAAGCCGGGATAAACGGTACATTTGATATGAAAAGGACAGAAAAAGGCCCGCGGGGAAAGATAACGTTTTACTACAATCAAAAAATAATAGCGCAAGTTAACGAAGGCATATTTATGAAAATGGTGCTTGGAATAAAATATAAGGCCGGAAGTAACAGTAAAATATTAAAGGCGGCATTCCCTTTGCTTAAACCTTTATATATGGACTTTGATTTCCTATGAAAAAATCTGCTGAAATAAAAATTTTTGTTCCGGAGTGGAATTTTTACTTTATTTTCGCCGGAAAGAATACGGAGGTTAAAAGTGTCAAAAAAACAGGATCCGGAAAAAGAGTTAAAGGCAAAAGAAAGAATACTTAAAGCCGCGTCTGATGAATTTGTTGAATACGGGTTTTACGGCGCAAGGACGCAGAGGATAGCAGACAGGGCAAAAGTGAATAAAGCGCTGCTTCATTACTATTATTCATCAAAAGAAAACATATATGAGCAGGTTTTAAGGACGGTTTTTGGCATATTGATAGAAAGGATAAACGCGATTGATTTTGAAAATGGCGGGAAGACAGAGAAAGTTATGGAAGAAATACTTAATGTTTATGAAAGGATGTTTGATGAATACAGAAGCCATCTTAAACTGATGGTATATGAAGTGATAAGCGGTGCAAAACATATGCCAAAGATAATAATTGAAAATTTCAGCAAAATACCCTTTAATCCGGTAAACGGAAAACTGTATAAGTATCTTAGTAAAGAGATGAAAGAAGGCAGAATGAAAAAAGTAAATATCTATCAGTTTTTAATCAGTTTTATTGTTCAGCTTGCACCCGTGTATATGGTTAAACCTATGGCGGAAGATATTGCGGGCAAAATTGGATTTAACAGGTTAATAGTAGGCAAATTCGTAAAAGACAGAAAAAAATATATTATGGATAATTTTAAAAGCTCAATGCTGCCGGAAGATAAAAGGAGGAAACAGTAAATGAAAAAAAATACTGCGCTTCTAATTGTTGTACTTTCCATATTTGCAATTGCGGGCTGTTCAAAACAAAATACGGCCATATCAGGTTCCGGGACTGTTGAAATAAAAGAGGTGGATGTGGCGCCTAAAATTTCAGCAAGGGTGATAAAAAAATTAAAGGATGCGGGGGAAACCGTAAAAGCCGGTGAAACTGTTGCCGTCCTTGAAAGTGTAATAGTACAGGCGCAGCAGCAGGGGGCGTATTCTTCCTATAATACCGCAAAAGCCGCCTATGACAGGGCTAAAGAGCTGTATTCTTCCGCTTCAATTTCAAAGCAGCAGGTTGAAGCATCGGAAGCGCAGTATAACCAGGCAAGGTCAGCTTACATTACAGCGGATGAAATGTTAAAAGAAGCGCAGGTTAAGGCGCCGTGGGATGGTTTAATAATGGAAGTACATGTGGAAGAGGGCGAACTTGTATCTCCAAACACTCCGGTTTTCACTCTGGGTGATATGAATACCGCGAAGGTTACAATTTACATCCCGCTTATTGATATGAGCAGGGTAAAACTGGGCAGTACGGCTTCTGTAAAAATAGACGCGTATAAGGATAAAGTGTTTAAGGGAAGTGTTTCCCGTATATCACAGGACGCGGAATTTACGCCAAAAAATGTCCAGACAAAAGATGAAAGGGTAAAACAGGTATTTGCCGTTGAAATAACCGTCAAAAATGATGAAGGCATGTTAAAGCCCGGAATACCGGCTGATGTGGTTATTAACTTATAAAGTATAAGCCACAGCCCATAAATACTAAAATTAAAGGAAAGATGAGAACGGATAAATAAAGGAGCAAAATGGGAAGCATAGTATCTGTAAATAATTTAAAAAAGAGTTTTGGAAAAGTGGAAGCGGTGTCCGGATGTTCTTTTGAAATAAATTCCGGAGAAATTTTTGGGCTTATAGGCCCGGATGGCGCCGGCAAAACCACCACTCTAAGGATGCTTGCGGGTATTATGCACCAGGATTCAGGGGAATGCACTGTGCTGGGATATCGCCTTCCAAAAGAGGCGGAAGGCGCCAAAGAGCATATGGGATACATGCCGCAAAAATTCTCTTTATATACCGATCTGACCGTTCAGGAAAATATGGAATTTTTTGCCGATATTTTCAGCATAGACAGGATGACGCTTGCTAAAAGGCTGGAGCCGTTGTTAAAAATGACCAGGCTGGAACCTTTCAAGGACAGGCTTGCCGGAAATTTATCCGGGGGAATGAAACAAAAACTTGCTTTGATGTGCACGCTTATTCACAGGCCAAAGCTGCTAATACTTGACGAACCCACCACGGGAGTTGACCCCGTGTCGCGCAGGGAGTTCTGGGAAATACTTCAGGAAATTAGAACTGAAGGGGTAACTTTGATTGTAAGCACTCCTTACATGGACGAGGCCGAGTGGTGTTCCAGGGTGGGCCTTATGTACGCGGGAAAATTTCTGATGTCCGGAAGCCCGGTAGAACTGAAAAAAAGCATTAAAAGTTCGGTTTACGAAGTGACAGGTAACAGTGAAAAAATAAAGGAGTCCGCAAAAGGGCTTGCTTCACTTGAAGACTTACGGCCGCTGGGAGCCCATTACAGGATTGTGATAAGTGATGAATCTGATATGGAAATTTTCAGGCAGAGAATTGGCGCTGACGCGCAAATAAGAAAAGCAGCCGTGACTATTGAGGATGTATTCATAGAAAAAATAACTTAAGGGGAAATAATTTGAATTTTGCGGTAGAAGCACAAAATCTTACAAAAATTTTCGGCAGTTTTACCGCCGTTAATGATATTTCTTTTAAAGTAAAAAAGGGTGAAGTATACGGTTTTTTGGGTGCAAATGGCGCGGGAAAAACCACCACTATACGTATCCTGTGCGGGCTGCTTGAACCCACAAAAGGCGACGCCATTGTGGCGGGTTACAGCGTAAAAAAAGACCCGGAAGAGATAAAGAAAAAACTTGGATATATGTCGCAGAAATTTGCCCTTTATACAAACCTTACCGCCGCTGAAAACATTGAGTTTTACGGCGGTATTTACGGAATGAAAGATGATGACATAAAAGTCCGCAGCAAAGAGGTTATGCACCAGCTGGGGCTTGATGAAACAGCGGACAGGCTTGTGTCCGGTATTGCAGGCGGGATAAGGCAGAGAATAGCCCTTGCCTGCGCTATAGCGCACAGGCCTGAAATTGTATTTCTTGACGAGCCAACCGCGGGAGTGGACCCCATACTGCGCAGAAAGTTCTGGGAAATAATAGATAATATTTCAAAACAGGGTACCACCGTATTTGTGACCACCCATTACATGGACGAGGTGGAAAACTGCGGCAGAATATCCCTTATGGACGGCGGAAAGATTATTGCCGAAGGAAATATACGGGAGCTTAAAAATCACGCGTTTAAACTGCCGGTATATGAAATGGAAACAGAGGATGTAAGCAAAGCATACAAACTTCTGGCCGGTGATGCAGAAATTGGAGAAGTCTCAATGCACGGTGCCATGCTGCATGTTATTTCCGGGATTTTAATGGAAACCCTGCAGGATAAAATAAGCGGGCTTCTTAACAAAGCCGGAATTATTCATGGCAGGCTGAGTATTTCACAACCCACTATGGAAGATGTGTTTGTAAAGCTGGTAAGAAAATAATGGAAGGTGAAAAGTGAAAGGGCAGGGCAGGCTTGACATAAAAAGGGTAATTCCCGTCATGCGAAAGGAATTTTTGCAGATAAAACGGGATCCGCGCTCGCTTGGAATAGCGCTTTTAGCACCCGTGGTGCTGCTTATCCTTTATGGTTACGCGGTTACTTTTGACATAAAGAACATAAACATATCGGTGGTTGATTATGACAACACCGCTTACAGCAGGCAGTACGTGTCAAAATTTGAAGCATCGGGATATTTTACCCTGTATGAACCCGCGTATAATGACATGAAAAAAAGCGTGGAGGCTTTAAGGGTAAATAAAGTAAGGGCAATACTTTCAGTGCCAAAAGGTTTTTCTTCGGATTTAAAAAGCAATAGAAAAACCTCTGTGCAGCTTATTTGCGACGGGTCAGAACCAAATACGTCCACAGTGGCTATAGGTTATGTCTCTGCCATTACGATTATATATTCGCGCGGCATAATACTTGAAAAGGTAAAGATGCGCGGTGTAAACCCAAAAAATATTCCGGCTGTTATGGCAGAACCAAGGGTCTGGTATAACCCGCAGATGAAAAGCGTAAATTTTATCGTGCCGGGTTTAATTGCAATTCTTATGATGCTTATCGCGGGTACGCTTACATCGCTTACTGTTGTCAGGGAAAAAGAGCGCGGTACATTTGAGCAGCTGATATCCACACCGGTAAAACCGCTTGAACTGATGGCGGGGAAACTTTTTCCGTATGTGATAATAGGATTTGTGGATGTGATAATAGTGGCGGTTGTGGGGATGCTGTGGTTTAAAGTGCCGTTCAGGGGGGATTTGATAGCTTTCCTCTTAATGTCGGTAATGTTTATATTTACCGCTATGGGAATGGGAATGCTTATTTCCAGTGTGGCGCCCAATCAGACAGTTGCCGTTATAGGCACTGTAATGGCGACAATGCTGCCTTCCATACTGCTGTCGGGGTTTGTTTTTCCGGTGGCTTCAATGCCGAAAATAATACAGGTAATAAGTTATGTTGTGCCGGCCAAATATTTTCTAACCGCTTTAAGGTCGCTGTTTTTAAAACCCGGGGTGGGGTTTAATGTCCTGTATCCGGAAGCGCTGCTGCTGCTTGTGTTTGGATTATTTTTTGTGGCTGCATCCGCGAAAAGATTCAGAAAATACATGTGAGGCCGAAATAACAATGAAACATCCCATATTTTACATGATAAAAAAAGAGATGACAGAAATTAAAAGGACCGGCATGATAAAAATGCTTATTGTGGCGCCTATAATACAGATGATTATTTTTGGATACGTGGCAACGACCGATATTAAGCATGTGTCCACGGCAATATGTATTGAAAAACCGTCGGCGCAGGCGCGCGGCCTTGCGGATAAATTTATAAACAGCGAATATTTTAACGTAAAATACGTCATAAATAATCCTGAAGAAATTGATGAAATACTCGGCAAAAGCAAAGCGTTAATAGCCATAAGGATACCGGGGGATTTTGACACTTTGATAAAAAAAGGCAGGCCGGTAAAAGTGCAGGTAATAATTGACGGCAGCGACAGCAATGCATCGCTTATTTCCATGAACAGGGCGTCATCAATAATTCAGGGTTTCTCCGCGGATGTATTCGCGGAAAAAATGGAAATAATGAAGCCGCTTATCGGCAACCTGCCTGAAATAAAGCTTGAAGAGCGGGTCTGGTACAATCCGGAGCTTAAAAGCGCGCAGACAATGGTCCCGGGGGTAATGGGGATGATTCTTATGATTATAACCATTATCATAACAGCTGTATCAATAGTGCGGGAGAAAGAGAACGGTAATATAGAGCAGCTTGTGGTAACGCCCATAAAACCAATGGAAATTATTACAGGAAAAACAGTACCCTATATAATATTTGCGCTGATAGATATTGTGCTTATAACAGTGCTGTGCCTTTTACTTTTCAGAATAAGCCTTGAAGGCAGTTTTATCCTCCTGTTGACGCTTTCCATGTTTATGATATTTGCCAATCTGGGGCTTGGCATCCTTATTTCCACGGTTTCTTCCACACAGCAGCAGGCTATGCTGACATCCATGTTCTTTATTGTTCCAAACATACTGCTTTCAGGGTTCATCTTTCCCATAAACAACATGCCTGCCGCGCTGCAGTTTATTGCTTACGGCCTTCCGCTGACGCATTACAATGTAATACTTAAAGGAATTTTTTTAAAAGACCTTGGATTTATGGAACTTTTGCCGCAAACACTTGCGCTTATTGCGTTTGGCGGCATAATTTTTGCCATTGCCATAAAGCAGTTTAAAAAAACAGTAAGCTGATAAACCGGCAGCCTTTTTCACTTTTATTACGTCCAATCTGCGTGAAACCCTTTACATTTTGAATTGATTACCTTATAATTTTTAAAATTATTTAAAGAGGTAATGATGAAAAAATTGTTAATAATAACAGTGCTTATGGTGTTTGCAGCCATTCCGGCATACGCCAAAAATTATTTTAAAGAAGGCAATAAAAACTACTTAAACGGGCAGTATGATAAAGCCGTGTCTGACTATAATGAATTTATAAAAAAACACCCAAAGTATTATGAAGGGTATTATAATGCCGGAAACTCCCTTTTTAGAATGGAACAGTACGAAGACGCCCTGTCTATGTATAAAAAAGCGGAAGAATTAAAACCTAAGGATGAAGATATAAAGTACAATATAAAAGTGACACAAGAGAAGATAAAAGAACAGCCTCAAAAGAAACAGGACAATAAGGATAACAAGCAGGATAAGCAGAAAGAAAATAATGATAAAGGGCAGGGCGATAAACAGGAACAACAGAAAAATCAGGACAAGCAGCAGCCTGATAAAAATAAAGCCGGTGATGAGAAGCAGTCCGAAGACGGCGCCGGCAAATCAGAAGAGCAGCAGGCAAAAGAACAACAGGAAGCAAGAAAGCAGAAGCTTGGCGGGATGAGTGAAGATGAAGCGCAGGCAATGCTTAATATGATGCAGAAACAGGAAAAACAGCTTCAGCAGTATTTTAACAGGCAGGGAAAAGAGCAGCAGAAGCAAAATAATACACGGCAGCTTAATCCCTTTGATATGATGCGTATGTCCCCTGAAGAGATAATGCAGTATATGCAGCGGCAGATGAATGAACCGCAGCAGGGGCAAAAAGACCCGAATTCAAATGAGAAGGACTGGTAAGAAGGCGGAAGGTTAGATGGTTAGAGGCTTGGATGCTTGGCAAGTACAAAAAAACAAGATTGCTCAGCAGTTTGGACGTTTTAGTAGATGCGAGTCTTTAGCCCGCGGCAGTTGATTTGGGTTTTTACCAAGCATCCAAGCGTCCAAGCATCTAAGCAGATACGGGATAACAGTTTATTGGATAAATCAGCATTAAAAAGGATGTTTACAATATATGATTGAAAAATATTTTACAGAAGATGTGCCTTCGGTAATACCGGACTTTGAAGAGAGGCCTGAACAGATAGCAATGGCCAAAGCGGTGCATAAGGCCATATCGCGCGGGGAAAATCTTTTAATAGAAGCAGGCACAGGCGTGGGTAAAACGCTTGGCTACCTTATACCGGCCGCGGAACACGCCATAAAAAATGATACCAGGGTGATAATCACCACTTATTCAAGGACGCTGCAGTCGCAGATTATCAAAAAAGACCTTCCTGTGGTGCAGAAGATATTTCCGGAATTAAAATTTGAAGCCGCGTATGGAATGTCCAATTATATGTGCCGCAGGCGCGCTTTCGCGCTGCAGGATAAGAGTACGCTGTTTCAGGACGCGGGAGGTTCCGGCAATATTATTGATTTTCTAAATAACGCGCAGGGGTTGAAAGAAAACAGCCCTTTTCACATACCCGAAGAAGTATGGTCGTCCATTAACAGGGATAAAAACCAGTGCGCGGAAGAATCATGCGAGCATTTTCGCAAGTGCCATTACTGGACAATGAGAAGGCGTTTAAGCAAGTGCCACATTGTTGTGGTAAATCACCACCTGTTTTTCAGCGATATAGTTTTCGGCGCGAAGATACTGCCGGAAGCGTCATGTGTGGTTTTTGATGAAGCGCACAAGCTTGAAGAGGTGATGAGGGAGATGATAAGCAGGTGCTTTTCCTCATTTGGTTTTGCATCGCTGCTTGCGGAAGCCGCGGATTTTGTTTATGGGGCGGGAAAAAGCAGAAAAAAAGATAAAAATTCCAGTACGGCAGCTGTTAAAAAATCCGTGGATGAATTCATACGCCTGCTGTTATCAGAAAGGGAACTGCAGCTTGACAGAAAAAATACCGCGCTTATAGACAGGCAGGTTTCTTCATTTATTGACCTGCAAAAAGAACTTGCAGACCTTATGTATATATTGAAGGGAAAAGCCGCCGAGGCAGACACTTCTGACGAGCGCAAATACGCTGAATATTTATTCGGCTCGCTGGAAGGTTCCGCCATTACCGTTAAGGACTGGCTGAACAGGAACAATCCAAAATACTTTTACTGGCTGGAACAGGAACCTGACAGCAATGTGAACCTATGGATAACCCCTTACAGGCTTGATGAGGATTTTGAAGAAAAGATAGCTTCGTCTTATGAAAGTGTAATTATGACTTCTGCCACGCTTGCCGCGGGGGAGGATTTTTCATACATCACAAAACAATTCGGCGTGCATTCCGCGAATCAGGGGGTTTTAAAATCCCCGTTTGATTATAAAAAACAGAGTATCCTGTACCTTGAAAAAGAACTGCCGCTGCCTTCTGAAAAAGAGTTTGCACCCGCTTTGACAGGCAGGCTTCAGGAAGTGATAGAGATTACAGGCGGCGCCACTCTGATACTTTTTACCAGTATTGACCTTATGAAAAAATCGTATGAAGCGTTAAAGCCTAAATTTAGGGGTATAAAATTTCTTATGCAGGGGCAGTTTAACGCCGTGAAACTTATTGAAAAGTTCAGGGAAGGGCCCGCTGTTTTATTTGCTACAAGTTCTTTCTGGCAGGGAGTGGACATAAAAGGCGACGCTTTAAAATGCGTGGTTATAACTAAACTTCCGTTTGAAGTGCCGGAACACCCGCTTCAGAAAGCCATATACAGGCACGTGAAAGAGCAGGGCGGGAATGATTTCGCGGACATTGCGCTGCCAAGGGCTGTCTTTATGTTAAAGCAGGGATTTGGCAGGTTAATAAGGGGCAAGGAAGACCGCGGCGCGGTTATAATACTTGATACACGTATCACAAAAAAAACCTACGGTAAAAGTTTCATTAAATCCCTTCCGGATGCGGATATTACAAGCAACATGGATAATGTTATAAACTTTTTTAATAAATAAAGGCGGAAGGCAGAATAATAATTCCGCCTCCCGCCTTTAATATATTGATTTAGATGCTGATGGCTTTTACATTTACTCCTTTAATTTTCTTAAGTTTTGTTGTCATTATAGCGGCGTCTTTGGGGTTAATGATTTCCAGTATTAAAAGCCCGGTATTGCTGCAGGTGGTGGCGGTTGCGTCGTGAATTCCAAGCCTTGTTTTAATGCTGCAGCCGTGTTCGGTAAGCACTTTCTGTACAGGCACCGCGTCGTCCAGCCTTTTTGTGATTGAAACAATAATAAGTTCTTTTTTCATCCCGTCCTCCTAAGGTTTATTTATCTAATTATATATCGTAAAGGCAAAAAAGCAAACAGCAGTTTATGAAAAAAATATTTTAAAGGCGGTATTTATTTTTGTGTGAAATTTGATTATTTGCATTTTATGAAGTATAATTAATATGCAAGAGAAAGGAAATAGAACGGGATAGAGAAAAGAAACAGAAACAGCACCGGAACCGGAAAGTGCAAAGCAACAGAAAGTGCACCGGAACTGGAAAGAGCTCCAGACAGGGAGTGCCGGAAGCAGCATCAGCAGTACCGGCAGGCGGTTTTGGAAACAGTCACGGGCAAAAGGGTTCGCAGCCCTACATGAAAAAGAAGCCCCTCCGACAGTTGCCAAAACCGCCGTTCTTTTTTTATATCTCATAAAAAATCCCTGAATTTTATTTAATATTTCAATGTTTATGTATATAATTATGCAGGTAAGCAGAAATATTTTTATAAACAAAAAAGGGGATATATGAAAAAATACGGTATTGCTCCTTATACTGTTGCGGTTATTCATGGCGGCCCGGGGGCAGCGGGTGAGATGGCGCCTGTGTCAGAAGAGTTGTCTGAATTGACCGGAGTTTTAGAGCCGTATCAGAAACAGGATACAATAAAAGGGCAGGTTAATGAGCTTAAAGATTGTATTGAAAAGTACGCGGATATTCCTGTTGTACTTATCGGTTATTCCTGGGGGGCCTGGCTTTCCGTTATATTCGCCGCCGCGTATCCTTCACATGTAAAAAAGCTTATCCTTATATCAAGCGGGCCGTTTGAAGAAGAATATGCCCTGCAGATAGAAAAGACCCGCATGGAAAGGCTTGAGCCAAAAGAAAAAGAAGAACTTGAAAAGTTAAGCGCGCATATGCAAAGCCCGGCTGCTTTTAAAAGGTTTGGTGAAATATTTGGCAGGGCGGACAGTTATGACCCGATAGACAGCAAAGATGAAGTAAAATTAAACGCAGAAATATTCAATAAAGTCTGGAAAGAAGCGGCAGAATTAAGAAAAAGCGGCGGGCTGATTAATTTTTTAAGGGAAGTACAGTGCCCTGTAACGGCAATTCACGGTGATTATGACCCGCATCCGGCGGATGGGGTGAAGATACCGCTTGAACAGGCGGTTAAAAATTCAAAATTTATCCTTATTGAAAACTGCGGACACACGCCATGGCTGGAAAAAGGGGCGTCTGAAAAGTTTTACAAAATCCTGAGCGCGGAAATTCAGCAGATTTGACCCGGTACTTGACAAAGGAGTATTATGAGAATATAATTCAAATTAACACATCAAAAATTCACGCTAAAAATTCTACTGTTATTCTTGTGAATAACAGAAATTTATTCCAAAGAAGGAGAAATAGAAATGAAAAAAGGACTTGGTTTTTTTATGGTAATGTTTTTCATGACATTCGCAGCTGCAGCAATTGCGGATGAAGCAACAGACATTGCAAAGGATGAAGCAGTAGTGGAAGAAGTGGTTTATGAAGCTCTCCCGGTACAGCAGCAGGAAGCGGCAATTGCGGAAGCAACTGGTAAAATGACAGAAGCAGGAAAAGTGGCAGCCGGAAAGAAACTTGAAAAAAAGTACGCAAAGATGAATGACAAGAAGAAAGCCGCAGAACAGGCAAAAGTTGAAAAAAAGTTTAATGGATTGACAGAAGAACAGAAAGAAGCGGTTAAGGCAAAAGCGGCTGAAAAGATGAATGCCCTTCCGGAAGCGGAAAAAGCGCAGATAAAGGCAAAGGCGCAGGAAAAAATAAACGGCCTTACGCCTGAAAAAAGGGCTGAACTTGTTGCAAAAGCAGAAAAACGCTGGACAAATATGAGCGAAGAAAAAAGGGCTGAAAAGCTTGCAAAGGCAAAAGAAAGATGGAACGGCATGTCCAAAGAAGAAAAGAAGATGATGAAGGAAAATAAATCCAAAGAAGAAAAGATGAAAAAAGAAATGAAGGGTAAAACAGAAGAAATTAAGGGCGCGGTTGAAGACGCAGCCAAGAAAGTAAAGGAAGAAAAAGGCAAAGGAAAAAAGTAATAATCAGACAGCAATAGAAAAAGGCGCCTTTAACCGGGCGCCTTTTTTATTTTACTTCTGGTCTTACCGGGGTTGGGGGAATGAAGTGGCAGGCGCGCCTTTTAATACCGAGCCTATAATAAAATTGCTCGGTATTATGCGCGGCAGTTGATTTTTTATTTACTTCTTTCCATCCGGCCATCTGTGTATCCGTCCCTGGGTTTCACAGGGGTTAGGTATATTTTTTCAGTACGCGCCGCAAATTGGTGTTC